>JABMMX010000175.1 GCA_013205435.1 Deltaproteobacteria bacterium | reverse complement strand
GCTCACCAGTGAACTGGCGATAGTTTATCGTTTTGAGGTTACTCAGCTGCACGGACAACCTTCTCTACAATGTGCTTAACGTTAGCAACCACTTCCTTAGAAAGCGATCCATCTTCCACGATGTAAAGCCAGCGACCCTCTTCCGTTAGAACCTTTAAGAGTACTTCTCGTTCCATCGCCGAGAGTGGCGTTAGAACTTCCTGGAGCTGCTGTTCAACGGTCATGAGTTCCTCCCATCATACCTTCCGCGGAACGACGCCGCGATTGCACGGTATGTCTATAGATCCAAAGTGTCAACACCAAAGATTTGTGCCAGAGCTCGGAAGTCAAGCTCTGCAGTGATTCCGTTCTCGGCATCCTTAGAGAACTCGATCACCCGCTTGAACTCTGAGCTGATCAGCCGCCTTACGTTGTCCTGAGCGCCCGGATTGGCTTTCGCCAGCCCAAGGTTTGGCAGAACAACGAGGTCGTGAACTACCGCTCGTCTCTTCTCCGGGGACAGTCGGAGAATGCGTCCCCTCCGCTGGACGTACTGTCTCGGATTGCTACTGCTCGCCAATAGGAAAGCGACTTTAGCGGAAGGGATGTCGACTCCTTCGTCTAGACATCGGATCGCGACTAAGATCTGAACCACGCCATCGCGAAGATCTTCTGTGGCCTTTCGCCGGTCTGCGGGTGAAGTGTCTGCGGTGTATTTACGGCACCTGATACCTAGATCAACGCCAATCATTCGGGTGATTTCATCAACCTGCCTTGCGGTAGAGTGCGCTTCGCTTTCAATCCGCCCATCGCCGCAGTAAACTAGCGCACCAGTTATCGTTGACCTCGACGTCAACAATCTCTTAAGAACAGATGACTTGTTTTTCGCAGATCCGATGATTCGCGCGCGAGCCTGTAGAAGCGCACGCAAGTTGTCGGATGATTGCTGATTCGGTGAGTTGCGGTTCATTACCCACAATTTTGCAATCTTTCCGCTCAGTTCGTCATATTCAGCCTGTTCTTCCTCCGTTAAGTAGACGGGGTGTATGTAATAGTCATACCGCGAAAGATATCCGTCGTGGATTGCGTTGCTAATGCGATATGCAAAAACCGTGGGACCAAAGTAGAGCTCCGCAGAATCATTGGCTTGTTCCGATTCGAATGCATCGCTCGCCGGGGTGTTCGGTGTAGCGGACAGAGCAAGTCGGTAGTTTGCATTCGCGGGCAATGAATCTAGTGATCGAACGCCACCCAGATTGTGGGCTTCATCTCCAATGAACAGGAACGGCTTGCGGATTCTGCGGATTGCGGCCTGAAACGTGTCGGAGTGTAGAGTGCTGTTTGTAACCACAATTGACAAGAGTGGACTTGTTCCAAGGTTCAGCGATGACACCGCATTTGTTAGCGTGCCCTTCCATGAAGATTCGCTTATCGCACAAAATATTGGGTTAGCACCGAAATGGCGCAGTTGCTCTTTCCATTGCTCAACCAGGTGGATTGTCGGCGCAACAACACAAATCGCCAAACCCCTACTTGCTTCTCGATACACTTCTTCCGCCGCGCAGAGCGCAGTAAATGTTTTCCCCGTGCCAGTTGCCATTTCGATCAGCCCCCGATGGCCTGCTGCACGCCACGCGTCGATCGCATCTCGTTGATACGCTCGAAGTTCCTGATTCTCCGGCGCTCTCATGGTGTCTCTGGGGCGATCGCGGGGTGTCTTTCGGCTGCCTTGAGTTTCATCGGTGTATCCGGATGGAGGGTTCTGCTTCGAGCTTGCCCGTACTTCTACGTTTCCGGTTTGAAGTGCGTCAGCCAAGTCAACGATTTCGAGGCGCGGTGTTGCGTTCTGCCAAAGGTCTTGGAAGTTCTGTATGATTTCACTTGCCCGCGGATTGTCCGGAGAATCAAAGTCAGCAGAGAACACATCTATCCGCTCGAAATTGTATTTCCAGGCAGTCTTGCTCTCATTTGCACTTCCCGAGAATGCGATTGTCAGGTTTGGCCCCATTAGGATGCCAATTTTTTCGTGATAGATTGCTCTGCGGCCTTGCGCTAAGTCATTTACATTTGCCACTCGGATTCTGAGTTGCCTTCGCGCAATCAAGTTTTGTGTTATAAGCCCAGCAGTTGCGTCCGTTTGTAAAATCGCCAGTTCTTCCGGCTTTGTTTCTTGTGGTCTGCATATTGCGATTGTGAAGTTTGATATGTCATTTTCGGAGAATATATTGGAGCATACCACCCGCATGGTCCCTCCACGCGAAAAGAAGTCTCGAAATGAATCTCTGTGTACGTCGAATATTGAGGATGAAAAAAATCCGACGCCGCGATTGTATTGAACGGCGTTCTGCAAGCCCTTCGCGAGGATGTCATATGTCCAATCCACTTGTGTGGCCCGTGCTTGTCGGGACAGCTGTTTCTTCATGTGACTTCCCAGCTTGCTTCTTTGAGCGTCTTCAGGTGGGTACGCCACCTTCCGGATTTAAACACTATAGACCGTTCTAATCTCGTGCGTCCACAACTTGTATGACCTACTGTCTCTGACCTGAACACGCTAGTTTGACGGATGGGCGCTGATATCGTGGGCTGAAGCTGGTTATCTCTAACCAACCCCCAGCCGCGCAGCACCTCGGTGGGTTCGAAGTCGGCGCCGCGACCGCGCTGGACGGACGGGTAGGTCAAGAATGCTCTAAGGTTGTTCGGGCAACCGCCGAACGCCGTGGCGTGTGGGCGTCAGACCGAGACTTTGACGGGTGAAGCGCCGGCCTGCTCTTGCAAGTCCCGAGCGTGCGTCGGATGGCAGGTGAACAGGATGACCTGGCGGTCCTTGGCAAATGCCCCAATCGCTTGACCGGCCGCTAGGCGGCGGGCGTCATCCATGTCGGTGAACGGGTCATCGAGCACAAGGAAGCCCTCCATGCTGTCGAGATAGAGTTCTGAGAGAGCCAGCCGGGTAGCGAGAGCGAGGGAGCCGAGCGTGCCTTGTGAGAGCAGGCTTGGTGGCAGGGTGACCGATCCGCGGATGGACACGGGTGCAGTGCCCTCCATACCTACCGATTGGTAGCGGCCGCAGGTCAGCGTTTCAAAATGACGGGATACCATCTCCGAGAGTCGGGCCATCGGGGAGGCCGTGGCCTCATTTTTGGCGATTTCCTGGAGTTTCGACTCTATGCGGAGCAGGGCCTCGCCAACCGTTTTTTGGCGAATGAACTCGCGTTCCTGAATCTCGAACTCCGCCTGCAGCTCTTCGGCCGTTTGTTTCTGGGGGACTCCGGCGAGTTGCGCCTGTTTGAGCTTCAGTTCGCTGAGTTCTGTATGGAGCCTGTCAACGTTGGCTTCCTTGGTGCTGAGCTCCCTGAGATAGCTCGCCACGGAATCGAAGCCTTCTGGCAGTGCGGGGAGTCCTGCGAGCTGGCTCTGCGCAGCCTGAAACTCGGCGGTCTTCGCGATCATCTTGTCTGTGAGGGCATCTGGTGAGACGTGTTCCACCACCCACTTGGCCGATCTTTCCTTTTCGATGCGGATCTGTTGATCCAACTCGAGTTCCCGCTTCTGCAAACTGCCTTTCGCTCCCTCGAGGACTTCGACCGAGCGGGTATCTGGGAGCGCGGCGAGGTCTGCCATGCTCGCCTCCCATTCCTCCTCGGTGCGGCCCTGCAGTGCCCGCTGATAGAATTCTTTCTTGAGGCGCTCCTCGGCCACGATTTTCTGCCGATCTCTGTCAGCCTGCTCCGCGTGGGCAAGGCTCTCTACCATCAGTGTCTTGAGGAGTTCGTCGCGCCGCTGTTGCGCTGTTTCGAGTTTGGCGAAGAGCGCGTTCACGTCAGCGGTGCCGCTCTCGACGCTAAGGGATAGGCCCTCCATCTCCAGGGTAAACTTGCCCGCGGCCTCGCCTTCCCACGGCTCGTCAGCCTGGAGGGACAGGGTTTCAGGTGCTTCGGCGCCCCGCTGTATGCCGAGTGTGAGGGTGCCCTTGCTCAACAGACGAGCCGTGAGCTTCTGCGCGGCGATCTGAACATGGACGGCTACAATCTCCGGCTCGATGCCCTTGAGCTCCGCCAGCAGTGCGGCCCCCATGTGCGGGGACCTACTGAGCTGATCGGCGGCGAGCTTCCAGGCGCTGCGGGCGTCGTTGAGTTGCTGGTGGTTCTTGCGCAGCTGATCTGCTCCTGCGCGTTTCTTCGCGATCGTGAGTTCCTCGACGAGTGCGGCCAGATCCGTCTGCACCTGCTTCAGCTCCGACAGTTTCCCATCGATCAACTGCTCGGCTCCCGGCCATGCGATCATGACCTGCTTGAGCTCCTGCAATTCTTTGGAGAGCCGCCGGTCCTGCTCTTCAAGTCCGTGCCGGCGGTTGAGACCGTCGCGCAGCAGCTTTCCGGCTGCGACGAACGGGCGGTCTTTGTCCATCGCGCCCGTCAGGCGGGTGACGTCGGTGTTGATCCGGTCAACGTCATTCTCGTGTTGACGCACCGCGATCAGATCGCGGCGGAAGGTCTCCAGTTTGTAGTATGCCGCAAGAACAGGCCCGACCTCCTTCGCCCATGGATTGTTGATGCCGCGTCCACGTTCGGGGGTATGCGCATTCCGATCCCAGTGACTGAAGTGAGTCTTGATGCGCTCGGAGAGCAGGTCCAACATTCGCTCGACGGGAATGTCGCCCGGGATCGCCGCCGCGCCTGCGAGAAGCGATTCGACATCATCAAGTTTCGCCGCATTCTTTTGAAGCTCCTCGACGGTTCTCGCGAGCTGAGCTTGGCCAGTGAACAAGACGTTGCGCCACGTCGCCTCGTTCCGGCACAAAAGCTGGTCGAGCCTGCTTTGAACGCCGCTGGGATCGGCGATTGGCGCTGCCCCGTGCTCGCTGAGTCGCGCAGTGGCTCCTGCACCCCAGGTCTTTTCCAAGTCCCAGCGACGGCCGTCGGCCTCAAAGGAGAGGCTGACCTTGACGTGGTCTCCCGACGGCTTCGGATACCAGCGGCCCATCGTGTTAATCAAAGCGCCAGGGGTCAGGTTGGTCTTGGTGAAGAGGACATGCCCGAGCGCGCTAAAAAGCGTGCTCTTGCCGAATTCGTTCGGGCCTTCGAGCACGTTGATGCCTGCTTGAAGGGAACAGGTGCGGTCAGAGGTGCCACCGAAGGGATGGAGACGGATGCTGAGGATTTTCATGATTTTTGGAGTTCGTTGATGAGTTCGAGCGCGAGGTGGGCGTCTCCGGGATTCGACTCGTCGGCGAGCAACGCCTGCAACAGCGCATGGGGAACCGTGCCCTCCGGGAAGCGCTTGGCGATGCTCGCCTTGTCGAGAAGCTGAGCGATCCCGATTTCGTGGGAGAGATCGCAGAATGCTGGCTTCAGCTCTGCGAGGAGCAACTGAAGCGCTGCCATCCCTTCCTCCGATAGGCGGCCGCTGAGCTGGAGATTCAGAATGGTGGTGGAGGCGGACAAAGCCCCGCAATCCCGCCGGAGTCGGTCAACGTCCTCGTCCTGTTTCATCTCACGCTGCAAGCGGACGAAACGGATTGCTCCCGTGCTTAAAAGTTCGTGACGGCAGCTGGCGTCGGATTCGAGTTCGATCCACCAGGCATGGCCTGGGTGGGTGCACTTCACGGAGTCTGGCGTGTGAATCCCAGGCATAAAGTAGGTCGGGCGGCCGATCGTTCCGGGTGCTGGTGCTGGCACATGGATGTGACCGAGAAGCCAAGTATGCAGTCCCGCAGCCTTGAGGTCGAGTTCGCTCATGTTGAAGTAGCGTTGCTCTGCATCGAGCCCAAGCCCTTCCACATTTCCATGTGCTAAGCCGATATGCAGACAGTCCGGGGACTTCTGCTCATCGGCGACC
Organism: Deltaproteobacteria bacterium; assembly: GCA_013205435.1. Taxonomy (GTDB): domain Bacteria; phylum Myxococcota_A; class Bradymonadia; order REDH01; family REDH01; genus CAIWGR01. The sequence goes on along the minus strand of JABMMX010000175.1, from coordinate 4,678 downwards.
CAGCCTATCACGTTGTCTTTGCCATGCTTGCTGGGGCAGGGGCAGCAATAGAAGCGAACATGGTAGTCGTCACGCTTGAAGTCCTTCACACATTGGCTGGTCAGCGCGAGCACTCGGGTGCCCACGGCCGCTTCGGTAAAACACTTCCAGAGCTTGTTGTCGGAACCCTCATAGAAATCATGGTTTCCCGCTAGAACCAATACGTACTCGCCCTCGAACCGCGCGAGGATTTTTACCGCGCGTTCAATCTGCCCCTTGTCGATCTTGAGGCTGTCGAACAGATCGCCTGCGACGACAAAGAAGTGTGCGTTTCGTTCGTTCGCCGTTGCGACAAGGCGTTCTAGCGCCTCGAAGCGTTCGTCGATCAGACGTTTGCTAACCTCTTCCGGATACTTGCTGAAAGAGAGGCCGATGTGGTTGTCGGCGGTGTGGAGGATTCGCAGGTGCATCGTGTTGAACCGGAGATAAAAGGAAAGTGAGCAGGTATGAGTGTGCCGCGACCATTATCACTCACGGGTCGTTAGCCTCTCACAATATATGGGCAACAGGGGCTTTGAAGAATTCCCCCCTAACCAACCCCCCAGCCGCGCAGTACCTCGGTGGGTTCGAAGTCGGCGATGGCCCGGGCGTGTGACCAAGGGATGAGGCCGCGGGCGGTCTCGGTGCAAAGCCGGTGTGGTTTGGGGGTGATGCCCACTCGTCCGAGGTCGAGGCGGTCGGCATCCCAGCAGGCCTGCAGCGTGGGGTCGCCTTCGGTGTGGCCGTCGGTGTGCAGCCGGCAGGCCTCAAAGAGGAGCTCAAAGCGGGCGTCGTCCAGGTGCACCAGCCGCCCCCGCATCGACCGCGCCAGCTCGCCGCCGCGAAGCCCGTGCTCCGGGTCGGTGTACTCGTTCACCCGCCGCGCATCGTGAAAGAGCGCAAAGAGCGCCACCACCTCGCGGTCGGCCCCGATTTGCTCCGCCACCGCCAGCCCGTTCTCCAGCACCCGCGCCCAGTGCACCACCCCGTGCGCACCCCGCTGCCGGAGCGCATACCCCGCCAGAATCTCCTGCATGATGGCTGCCATGTCGTGCATCGTCGCCTCCCCCTCCGGTTCTGCTGCCGCCTACCACAGCGCCCGCAGGTTGGGGAAGGTCAACGAGATGGCTGCATCGCTTCTCGGATTCGTGCTGCTCCTGGCGTTACGCTGACCCAGAGCACGTTTCGGGGTTCCAGTTTCGAATCGCCTACTCCCGGGCCGCGGCCAACTCGGGCGAGCCCACGCCCCTAACCCATCGCGTGGACGTTCTTGGATTGGTTGCGCCTGCAACGAATGAGTTGCGTTTGGGTCGAATGCGTGGCAGAGTAGCCAAGGGAGGTGCCTGCCATGAAGACCCGTGTAACGCGTTCCAATTCTAGCCCGCAGCCTGCGGATAAGCCGCCCGCGGTCGCGGCATCGCTGCAACCCGACGTCGTGCTGTCGCAGGCGCTCATCCAGGCCCTTCAGGCCGAATCGCACCATGGCGGCGGCTTCGCGCTGGTCGGTCCGGACGGCCAGAAACACCCGCTTTCGGCAACCCTCGTGTTGGTGCTCGAACGGGCCGCAACCCTCATCGCCGACGGCGACGCGGTAACCGTGATTCCCATCGCCCGCGAGCTCACCACGCAGCAGGCGGCAGACATGCTGCAGGTCTCGCGTCAGTATCTCGTCCGACTGCTCGACGCCGGCGAGCTGCCCTGCCGCAAGACCGGCAGCCATCGCCGGCTCCGCGTCGAAGATGTCACCTCCTACAAGGCCGCGCGCGATGCCCGCCGGCGCGTCGACCTGCGGCTCCTCACGGCAATCAGTGAGCAGAGCGGAGGGTATGAGGGAGAGCCCATCTGAGATGTCTGACTGGACGGCACAACGCGTTCCCGTCGTGGTCTTGGATGCCAATGTGCTCTTTCCACTCACGCTACGAGATACCTTGCTCCGACTCGCGGCCGCAGGTCGCTACCAGTTGCGCTGGAGCGAACCAATCCTCGACGAGATGGAGCGAAACCTGGTGCGTTCTTTGGCCGTGTCTGCGTTGCAGGCGTCGCGGCTCCGCGCTGTGATGGCGACTGCCTTTCCCGATGCGATGGTGGACGACTTTGAACCGTTGGCTCGGAACCTGAGGAACGATGCCAAGGACCGTCACGTCGTCGCTGCAGCCCTGAAGGCAAAGGCCTCCCTCATTGTGACCGCGAATCTTCGGGATTTCGTCCCGCTTCCTGCCGGAATCCGCGCCTCCTCGCCGGACCCATTCCTGTGTGCCTTTCTCGACCAAGAGGCTGCGTTCACGATTCGTCTGCTTCGAGAGCAGGCTGCTGACATGACGAATCCCCCAGTTTCACTCAGCCTACTCCTACAGCGGCTGCACCGCGTCACACCGCAGTTTGCCGCCGAAGCGGAGCATCTCATTCGCAGCGGTTTCTAACCAACCCCCCAGCCGCGCAACACTGCGGTAGGTTCGCAGTCGGCGATGGCGCCGGCATGCGACCGGGGATGAGGCCGCGGGCGGCATCGGTGCAGAGCCGCCTGCATCCACAGCGGCCAACGGGTGGAGGACCATTTCGTCGGGTCCGACCAATTGGTCGAGATCGGCAAGGGTGGCCAACGGGTGGCCGACCATTTCGTTGAGGTCACCGATATGGTCGAGATCGGCAACAGCGGCCAGCGGGCGGTGCTGTTCGGGGTGCGGATGCTGGGGTAGGTCCGCGAGACCGCACGAAGCACAAGAATGCATCTTGACGACTTTTGTCAAGATGGTTACTTTCTGAGGGGAGGCCAGCCATGTCCAACGACGTCATCGCCGCGAACCTCAGAAGGATTCGCGCAAGCAAGAGATTCACGCAGGAGGCGGTTGCCAAGGCAGCAAACCTCTCGCGCAGCGCCTACCGCAACATGGAAGGCGGGGCGGTCCAGCCGCGCGTCCGCAACCTTGAGGCGATCGCGCGTGCGTTGCAGGTGCCGTTGCGCGAGCTCCTCGAGCCGGCCGCGGTCCTGAGCAATGTCCGCTTCCGGTCGAACAAGAAGCTCCGCACCCGAGCGCAAATCCTCTCCGATGCAGGCCGCTGGCTGGCCGACTACAACGGACTCGAGGCCCTCCTCGAGACCCGTCGACCGTTCCGCCTGCAGGGCGTCGCCGCCCACATCCCCGCCGGCCCCGACCGCGCCACCCTCGCGGCTCGTGTGGCGAGGGCGGCGCTCGGCCTCACCGAGCACGAACCGATCCGGGACATCTGCGGTTTGCTCGACTCGGCCGGCGTGAAGGTGTTCCCGATGGAGGTCGCGTCGGACGGGTTCTTCGGCCTCTCCGTTGGACCCTCGGATGGCGGCCCCGCGGTGGTCGTCAACACCTGGGAACGGATCTCGGTGGAGCGCTGGATCTTCACCGCGGCCCACGAGCTGGGACACCTCCTGCTGCACCTTAGCGACTACGGGCAGGACCGCGAGGACGAAAACGAGGAGCACGAGAAGGAGGCCGACGCCTTTGCGGCGGAGTTCCTGATGCCCGACGCCGTCTTCCAGCGGGAGTGGCGCGACACCTACGGGCTGCCGCTCGTCGCGCGGGTCATCAAGGTCAAGCGCATCTTCCGGGTGAGCTACCGAACCGTCGTCTACCGGCTCGCGCCGGACTACAGCGGCTGGGCGCCAAACATCTGGGTGCACTTCCGTACCGACTATGGGCGGACGACCGGGGAGTCGCTCGCCAACACCGACCAGCCGGCTGCCATCGGCGACAGCGCCTTCATGACCGCCGCGCCGGAGGTCCTGAGGGGCCGCGAGCCCGATCACCTCTCCGCAGGTGACTTCCGCGAGGACCGCCTCGCGGGACTCGTGCGTCGCGCGATCGAGGCGGGCGAGATCAGCCTTGGTCGAGGAGCCGAGGTCCTCGGGCTATCGCTCCTCGAGATGCGCGCGCTGTCGGCGTCGTGGGTCGGATGAGCGATGGGCACAGGGGGATTTCTGCTCGTCGACGCCAACGTCCTCGTTGACTACCAGTCGGCTGACCTGACGATCCTCTCCCTCGTCAGCCGCCATGTCGGGCCCGTGCACATCGTCAGCACGATCCTGGCCGAGGTCGACGGGCTCGACGCGTCCGAATGCGAGCGGCTTGGCTTCAGCGTGGTTGAGCCGAGTATCGAGCAGGCGAACGCGGCGGCCCCGCCCAACGGACGTTTGTCGTTGGCGGACCGTTTCTGCTTCGTGGTCTGCCGCGACAACGATTGGACCTGCGTGAGCAACGACAAGGCCCTCCGCCGCGCATGTGAGTCGGCGGGTGTCGCGGTCCTATGGAGTCTCGAACTCCTCCTCGAGCTCGTGAAGTTGGGTCACCTGCCGGCAGACGACGCATCGCAGGCCGCAGAGCGGATGCATCGCGCGAACCCGATCTTCCTCGGTCTGCCCATCTTAACGGCCTTCCGCGAGAAGCTCGCCAAGCTGGAAGCGTAGACGGGGCGTACCCCCTGCGCTCGCCGCTCGCCTCAGAGGCGGCCTGCGCGCAGGTGCGGGCTGCGGGCGGGCTGGCAGCGCGCTGAGAGCACCTCAGCTTCGCGGCGGCCAGGGTCCCTCTGTGAAGACCGCTTCCTCTTCGCCGGGCCAGGGGGGCATGGTGACTGCAACGGCTGCGACGGGCTCGGTGGCAGAGGCCCGGAACTGAAAGGCGGTGCCGGC
>JABMMX010000174.1 GCA_013205435.1 Deltaproteobacteria bacterium | reverse complement strand
TCGGCGCTCGTGTCGGCGCTCGTGTCGGCGCTGGTGTCGGCGCTGGTGTCGGCGCTGGTGTCGGCGCTGGTGTCGGTGCCGGTGTCGGCGCTGGTAGCTGCGTCAGACTCCGCGCTGGTGTCGGCGCCGCCTGTCCCACGTTCGGGCGTGTCGACGCCATCTGCGGCAGTGCAGGCTGCAAGGAGGAGCGCAGCGAGGAGCGGAGCGGAGCGCATCATGGTAGGGCGGCCCTTGGCTTGGAGGGTGTGAGCGTGCGGCCGCGCGCGGCTGCCGCGAGTTCGCTGATGGGTGCGTTGCGCTCGAGGGCATCGAGGATGGCGAAGAGGGTGGCGCGGATGTGAGAGGCGGGCTGGTCAGTCGCGGCGCAGCTCTCGAGGAGACGGATGGCCTCTAGCACGACCTTGTCGTCGGGCGGCTGCTGCGAGAAGCGGAAGATGCGGGCGTGAGGCGTGGGGGCGGTTCCTTCACCGGCCGTCGAGAGCTCCTCGAAGAGCTTTTCGCCGGGGCGAATCCCCGAGAAATCGATCTTGATGTCGCGGTCTGGCTCGAGGCCAGAGAGACGGATGAGGTCGCGTGCGACATCGACGATGAGAACCGGCTCGCCCATGTCGAGGACGAAGACGTCGCCGCCCTCGGCGAAGGTCGCGGCCTGCAGGACCAGCTGCGACGCCTCGGGGATGGTCATGAAGTAGCGCTTCATGTCGGGATGGGTGACGGTGATCGGCCCGCCGGCTGCGATCTGCTCTTTGAAGATAGGGATGACGGAGCCGTTGGAGCCTAGGACATTGCCGAAGCGGACGGCGGTGAGGCGGGTCTGTGAGGTGGCGGAGAGCGACTGCATGAGCATCTCGGAGACCCGCTTGGTGGCTCCCATGACGCTGGTGGGGTTAACGGCCTTGTCTGTGGAGATGAGGACGACGACATCGACGCTGGCGGCCTGCGCGGCGCGGATGAGGTTGTGGGTGCCAAGGATGTTGTTTTTGATGGCCTCCCACGGGTTCTTCTCCATGAGCGGCACATGCTTGTGCGCGGCAGCGTGGAGGACAACGCGAGGCCGGAAGTGGAGGCAGACCTGCTCCAAGCGGAGGGCGTCGCCGATGTCGGCCACGACGGGTTCAAGAGCGATGTCGGGGTGGCTGGCGCGGAGTTCGCGTTCGAGGTGGAAGAGCGGGTTTTCGGCCTGCTCAAGCATGATGATCTGCGACGGTCCGAATCGGGCAACCTGTCGGCAGAGTTCGGAGCCAATGGAGCCGCCGGCACCGGTGACGAGGACGACATTGCTGGTGAAGAGCCGCTCGAGCTGCGCGGAGTCGAGGCGCACGGGAGAGCGTCCGAGGATGTCTTGGAGGCTGACTTCACGGAGGTGGGAGATGGTGACCGTGCCGTGCACGAGATCGTCTGTGGCGGGCAAGACGCGGTGGGTCAGGTCGATGCTGTTGCAGGCATCGATGACACGGCGCACGACGTCTTTGCTCCCGACATCGAGGGCGATGATGGCCTGCTGCGCGCCCGTTTCCTGGGAGATGCGGGCAAGGTCGGCGAGTCCGCCAGAGACGGCGTAACCATTGATCAGCGAACCCTTGTGGCGCGGGTCGAGGTCGATGACGCCGACGATGTCGAGGGTTCGAACGGCGCCGCGGCGCACATCCCGAAGGAGACCCTCGGCGACGGTGCCGGTGCCTATCACAAGCGTGCGCAGAACGCCCGACTCGGGCTGGCCCTGATGAAGCACGGACTCGCGGAGGTAGCGGAGGCTGAATCGGGTTCCGCCGAGCAGCGTGACGGTGAGGATTGCGTCGAGCGGGAAGATGGAGCGGGGCAATGTTCGGATGTCGAGCGCGAAGCAGGCCACAGCACAGGCACCAGCGGCGATGAGCGTGGCCCTGACAAGCGATTGGAGGTCGGCGAAGGAGGCATACTTCCACCAGCCCGTGTGCTGTCTCAGTACGATGAAGACGGCGAGCTTCGTGACGACGAAAACCGGCAGTGCAAGGAGGGCTGTGCGCCAGAAGTATGAGTCGACCACCCCGTCGAACCGTAGCAAGAAACTGCCCGCGAGGGCGGCTACGAAGGCCATCGCATGAAGCAGTATGACCGCAGCTCTTCGCAGGGGGACAGGGCCGGGAATCATCGGAAACACCATCGGGAGTGGCTGCTGCGCAGGCCTGATGGCTATACCGTAGCCGTCGGTTGGAGAGGCGACAAGCAAAGCGCTAGGGATCGCATGGTTCGAACCGGGCGAGCCAACGCTCTTCGCCCGCAGGCATCAGGAGGGTGAAGGCGCGTGCGAAGTCGCTCGCCGGGCGGCAGGAGAGGAGTTCACGGTCGCGCGCTAGCGTCACGAGCCGGTATCGGGCGCAGCTGTCGAGCCCGAGTTGGCCGGCGACATCGGGCGGCAGTGCGAACTGGCCGGAGGCGGTCTGCCGTTGCAGGTTATGGAGCAACAGGAGGCCCTCGCCCGCCCCGTCCCACTTTGCGACCAGGAGCAGCTGGGTGGGCGTGGCGGAGGTGATGGTGCGCATGGGGCGGCTGCGGAGGAGCAAGCCGGCAGGCGATCGCCAGTGCGCGATGTAGTCGCGGTAGGAGGCGACACGCGTGCGCCAGCCAGCCATCACTGCAGCATCAAAGCGACCCGGCAGGAGGCTGCTGCGGCGGAACTGGAGGCGCTCGGATTCGCCCCACTCCTGGCCGGTGAGGAGCATCGGTGCCGACCAGGTGGCGAGTCCCGCTGCCCAGCGGATGCGCCCTGTTTCGAAGTCGAGTCCGGTGCCATCTGTGAGGCGGAGTTCATCGTGGTTTTCGAGGTGGGTGAGGACGCGGGCCTGGCCGCCAAAGCGGGCCGTCTTGGCAAGCGTTGCGGCCATGCTGTTGCCGTCGCTGGAGCGTCCACGGGCTGTGGCATCGAAGAGGTAGCCTTCGGTGAGGAGGTCGGCGACCGAGGCCATGCCCTGGGGGTCGGAGAACTCCTCTGCGAGGAAGATGGGGGGCTGTTGGCCGCGTCGCTCCGCATAGAAGCGGGTCTTGGCGATCAGGTAGCGCCAGACCTCGGGTGAAAAGCCGTTGGCAGCGTCTGTCGCATGGTCGAGTCGGAAGCCGGAGATGCCCTGCGCAGTCCAGAAGTTGAGGATGCGGAAGAGGTATTCACGGAGGCGGAGCGAGGCGGCGCGGGCGGGCCCCGGAGCGCTATGGTGGAAGAGGAAGCGGACATCGCGCCAGGGGCCGCTGAAGGAATCGGCGGGGCCGGTGGAGGGGCGGGCCGGGTCGGCGCCAGCGTAGAAAAAGGGGGCAAGCCGTTCGAGCGTGTTGGCGCCGCAATCGTAGGCGGCCCTCTCGTCGGCGGTGAGCCAGCGCCAGAGGGCCACGGCGGAGAGGCGTTGACCCTGCGGTAGGTCGGGGCAGCGCAGCGCGACTTCGGCGACTGCCTGTGCGACCTCCTCGCTCGGCGCGCTCAGCGAGCCATCGGTGAGCAGGTTTGGGGCCAGGAGCGCGGTGTCGAAGGTGGCATCGAAGTCCCAGCGCTGCTCCTCGGTGAGGCCGGGATCGGGGGGCGCAGCGTCGAGATCGTGGAAGCGGTAGTTTCGGCCGAAGTGGTTGAAGGCGACGTCGAGGAAGAGGCGGAGATTGCGTGACCCAGCCTGCGCGACGAGGGGCTGCACGATGGCGTTGGGATCGCATTCTGCGGGGTCGCTGATGCAGCCGCGCGAGAGGCCGGGTTCGAGGTGGAAGTAGTCGGTGACCGCGTATGGCGAGCCGAGGTTGTCGCAGGCGTTCGGGAGCTGCTCGGTGTTGTTGTCGGGGAAGGGAGGCATGAGCCAGACGGCGTTCGCGCCGACCTCCTCTGCGATGTAGCGGAGGGTGATGCCGCGGGTTGGGTCTGCGGTCGGCTCAAGGAGGTCGTCGATGGTTCCGAGCCGGATGCGCTCGAGGTCGGCGAGTTCTCCACAGCTGGAGTCTGTGGCGAGGTAACGGACTTCAGGCGCGGGCTTGGCGGCACAGGCCTGCCGCTGCTCGGGCGTGCCGAGGAGCGGGTCGCAGGCGTTGGCGGAGCGGAGCTGGAGTTCGTAGAGGAGGAGGCCGTCGGTCGCGGCCGTCGGCGTGTGCGCGGGTTCGACAGGCGGAGTTGGCGCCGGGAAGCTGTTTCGGCAGACGGCGGGGCTGTCTGAGGGGACCGCTTCGAGCGGAGCTTCGTCGGCGCAGCCGGCGCCAAGGAGCGACGCCAGAGCGCAAGCGACAAGAACGATCGGCCGCAATCGAACGGCGGTCCCGCTTCTAGCGACGCGTGTAGTTCTCGTCATCGAACCGGCGTGTCTTGAAGCGGAAGGCGAAGGTGAAGTCGGGCCAGGAGATGGCGTTGCCGCCATTCTTGGAGAGGTACCAGCTTGCGCAGCCGCCGGCGTTCCAGACGGTCCGTTTGAGCCGCTCGCCGAGCCAGCGCTGGTAGCGCTCCATGACCTCGGGGCGGAGGTCTGCGAAGCGCCAACCGTCCCGCCTGGACTTGGTCATGGCATCGACGATGTAACGGAACTGCGACTCCATCATGTAGATCATGGAGGAGTGTCCGAGGCCGGTGTTGGGCCCGAGGATGAGGAAGTAGTTCGGGAAGCCGGGGAGCGTGGCGCCGAGGTAGGCTGCTGGCGAACTGGTCATGTGGGCGTGGAGCGAGCGCCCCTGCAGTCCGATGGCCTCAACGGGAGGCTTCTCCTCGGGCGACTCGAAGCCGGTGGCGAAGATGACAACATCGACCTGATGCTCATCCCCGGAGGCCGTGATGATGCTGTCCTCTCTCAGCTCCGTGAGCGCCTCCGCGACGAGGGTGACATGGGGCAGCTTGAGGGTGGGCAGATAGTCGCTGCTGATGAGGAGGCGCTTGCAGCCGATGCGGTAGGCGGGGGTGAGCTTGGCGCGCATCGCAGGGTCGCTGATGGTGCGATAGAGGTAGCGCTTGCAGCCGCGCTCGCGGAGACGGCCGAGCCGAGGCTCGAGCACGTAGGCGACCGCGAAGGCCTCCATGTAGGTGTAGAGGATTGCGCGGACGAGCTTCTGGGTTGCCGGCAGGCGGCGGAAGAGGCGCTTGACGGGCTCGGGCGTCACGAAGTCGGGGCGGGGGATGAGCCAGCCCGGGGTGCGCTGCAGCACGAAGAGGTGCGAGGCCTGGGCTGCGATCTTGGGGACAAGCTGCATGGCGCTGGCGCCCGTGCCGATGACGGCGACCCGCTTGCCGCGCAGGTCGACGCTCGGGTCCCACTGGGCAGAGTGCATCGTGAGGCCCTTGAAGGTGCCGAGCCCTTTGACCGCGGGGAGCGCAGGCTTGGAGAGTGCGTGTCCTGCGCCGGAGACGAGGAATCGGGTACGGAGCGCGTCGCCCGATGCGGTGTGGACGGTCCAGAGGCCTGCCGCCTCGTCGAACTCAGATCGGACCACCTCGGCGCCGAATCGGATGTGGGGGCGGAGACCGAAGTCGGTGGCGCAGCGCTCGATGTAGTCGAGGATCTCGGGCTGCGGCGCGAAGAGTCGCGACCAGTCAGGGTTGGGCGCAAAGGAGAAGCTGTAGAGGTGCGAGGGCACGTCGCAGGCCGCGCCCGGGTAGGTGTTCTCGCGCCAGGTTCCGCCGACCCGCTGAGAGCGCTCGAGGATAAGGATGTTGGTGAAGCCCGCCTGCCGCGCCTGATGTGCGAGGCCTACGCCGGCGAAGCCTGCTCCGATGATGATGAGGTCGAAGGGCTGAGCGCCGGGTTCGTGCATGGCGAGGGTCACCGCTGCTTGGTCGCGAAGATGCGCAGGAAGGGTCGGAGCAGGGCCGGGTAGCCGGCCGGCAGGAGCCGCTGGACGAGGTCCATGGCATAGGTCTCGGGCCCGATGAGGATGCGGGCTCGGTTGCGCAAGACCCCTGCCCAGATGATGCGGGCGGCGCCGTCCGGGGTGGTGGTTGTGGTGCGGGCGAAGGATTTGGCGAGCGAGGCGGTGGTGGTGGGCTTGCCGTCGGCGCCCTGCAGGTGCTTTCCGTTGCGGATGATGTTGGTGTCGATGCCGCCCGGATGGACGCAGCTGACATGGACGGGGGTGCCGTGGAGCTCCTGCCGGAGCGACTCAGAGAGGCCGCGGACGGCGAACTTGGAGGCGTTGTAGGCAGACTGGCTGGGCACGCCGACAAGGCCAAACAGGCTGGAGATGTTGACGACGTGGGCGTCGTCGTGGGTCTTGAGCTGCGGTAGGAAGGCCTCGGTGCCGCGGACCACGCCCCAGAAGTTGATGTCCATGACCCACTCGAAGTCTTCTCGGCTCTGGCTGTCGAAGTAGTGGGAGAGCGCCACGCCGGCGTTGTTGACGATGACATGGGCGGGGCCAAACTTCTCGGCGACGGCCGCAGCGAAGGCCAGGACCTCCGCATCGCTGCGGACATCGACGACGCTTGCGAGGTGGGGGGCATCGCCGAGCAATGCCGCGGTCTCTGCGAGGGCTTCTGCGTTGCGGTCACAGATGGCGACCAAGGCGCCCTGCTTGGCGGCGTCGAGGGCGAGTGCGCGGCCGATGCCCGACCCTGCGCCCGTGATGGCAACCACCTTGCTGTTGAGCGTCTTCACGTGGCTCTCCTATGTTGGCGTGGAGCCCCGAACTGAGGGGCCGGCGATTCGGCGCGGGCGCCAGCTACTTGGCGGGAGCTGTGGCCGGCGCGACGGTGTCGGTGACGGAGAGGCCGAGCCACCAGCCAATGAGGGACTCGCACTCCTCCTTGCTGAGGGAGATGTCGGTCTTGAAGACGCGGCTGGTGAGGTCTTTGAGTCCGAGGGTGCGAAGCGCGCGGGCGGTGCTAGCGTGAATGACGGGGGTACGGAAGTCGTCCTTGTCGCCCGTCGAAAGCCAGACGGGCCGGACCTCGTAGCCGATGCCGTCGCTAAGGAAGCCGCCGTGGAGGAGGCCGAGGTGCGAGACGAAGCGCTCGTTGGTACCCACCCAAGCCGCGATGCTTGCGCCCTGAGAGTAACCTGCGACGAGCGTCTTGGACTTGTCGAAGGTGACACCCTGCGCCTGGGTCATCCACTCCATCGCCTTGGCGAGGAACTGGAGCTCCTTGGTGCGGTGGACGATGGCGTTGTTGACCTCGAAGGCCCAGACGCTGTTTTCCTTGTTGACGGCATCGATGGCGAGGATGGCGAAGCCGTGCGCACGCGCCTGATCGACGAAGGGCTCTGCGATGAGCGCGCCGCTGTCGCCCGGGCCGTGGAAGAGGATGAGCAACGGCACTGCGCCGGAGATGTTCTCGGGGATGAAGTAGCTGCCGGCGCGTCCGAGGGTCTGCACAACACCCAGGGGCTGCACATCGCGCTCCCTCCACCGAGCAACGGGCGCGAGTTCGGGCTCGGGCTCGACCTTTGCAGGCTCGGTCTTGGAAGGCTCGGTCTGGGCAACTTCGGTGGTGCCGCTGCCTTCGCCGCTGCCCGACGAGACGGGTTCGGTCTGGGCAGGCTCGGTCGTTGCAACTTCGGTGGCCCCACTGCCTTCGCCGCTGCCCGACGAGACGGGCTCCCTTGTGGCGACTTCGGTGGTGCCGCTGCCTTCGCCGCTGCCGTTGGCCGTGTCGACGACGGTCTCCGCGACGGCGCTACCCTCCGCAACTGCATGCTCTCCGGCTGCCAAGGCTGCCGCGAGTTCTGCCTCCCTTGCAGTGGCCTCCGCCGCCGTGCGCTCCTGTTCGGCCTTGGCCCGAGCAGCGCGGAGCTCTTGGCGCTGGCGCGCGGCCTCGATCTGGCTATTGGCGATGGCTCGCTCCTCACGATCACGGCGACGGACCCAGCTGGGAATGCCTTCGATGCCCTCTTTGGGAGGGGCGAGAAGGGGTGCGCAGGCCGAAAAGCCGAGGGCGAGAATGAGACTGTAGAGGATACGCTTCATGCGGAGAGGCCTGATCCGTTTCGACGGTACGGCATGAGTTTAGCCGCTGAAGGGTGGCGTGTCGACTTCGACGAGGCGATGTCGTGTGTGGCGCAGAGAGATCGACGAGGTTGGTGTCAAGAAGAGGAGAGCGCGTTGCTGGGCGGCATGGCAGCCAGCTGGGTCGAGGTGGCATGGAGCGCATTGCTGCACAAATGGAGGGCGAAGGATCGAAAGGAAGAGTAGTGGCGCTCAGGGTACCGCCTCCCACCTTGCGCGCCACGACTCTTCTCCCCGGAACCAGCCACGATGAAGGCCGCACCAAAGCGCGTGAGCAGAGCAACCGGTGGGCCGGCGTTGCTGGCTTGGGTGCTGCTCTCGGCGGGAGCGGCCGCCGCGCCGGCCGGAGCGGAGGAGCTCGCATCGGAGGCCTGCACGACAGCTGTGGATGTGGCTGCGCTGGTCCGCGCACTCGAGAGCCGGCTGCCGGCCGGGAGCGCTGGTTGGGAGATCGGCGTGCGCGGGTCTGACTGCATCGTGACTGTGAGCGAGGGCGGCGGCGTCTGGCTGTCGGGGATTCGCGCGGACCGCGAGACCATGCTGGTCGCTGCGGAGGTGAGCTGGACCTGGCTGCACCGTGCACGGTCGGTCGAAGATGCTCGAACTTCGGGGCGTGGCGTGGCCGACGAGACGGCACTGCAGGCGCGGATTGTCGGGACGAGCGCGGTACCGGTGGCGGTTGCGGCGCAGCCTCCTGCTCCGGTCGTCGCATTGGCTCCGGCGCGTGACGCTGCCGAAGGGCGAGTTGGTCTGGGGGCAACGGCGCTCAATGGTCAGGCAGTGAGCACACTGACAGCCGGCTACTCGGTGCCGGTGTCGTCGGCGTTCCGGGCAGGAGCGGAGGGCTGGTGTTCGCTCGCACGGGTAGACTCGCAGTTCCTCTATGTGGACTCGTCGCTCGGCAGCAGCGCTCGTCCGGGCGTTCAGGTGGCCTCTGTTGGGGGCTTTGTGAGTTCATCTTCGCGCTGGGCGGGGCTCGACTTCGGGATTCGCAGCGGGCTCGGGCTGGTTTGGGCGCAGTCGACCCTGGCGAGCGAGCTGGCATCTGTGTCGGAGTCGGCCTGGCTCCCGGAGGCGTCGGTACATGGGCGCCTGGGTGTTCGGATTGGCGCCGCGGAACCTGCGATTGAGATCGGCTATCGCGCGGTGGTGGGAGATGAGAAGGTGGTTGGCCCTTCGCTGTGGGCCTTCGCTGGCCCGAGCGCTAGCTTGTCGCTAGGCTGGAGGGTCCAATGAGCGCCGCCCTCACCCAGACACCTTCGGAGCTCTCGCAGCTGTCGGACACGCTCCTCGTAGAGCTGTCGGTGTCCGGGAGCATGGCTGCCTTTTCGGAGCTCCACCGGCGTTTGAGCCCGATTGTCTACCGGCGGCTGGCGCGGCTTCTGGGCGGAAGCTCCGAGGTCGACGATGTGGTGCAGGAGGTGTTTCTGCAGCTTCACCTGAGCATGCCGCGGTATGATGCCTCGCGGCCGCTGGTGAACTGGTTGCAGCGGATCACGCGGAACGTGGCCTTCTCGCATCTTCGGAAGCGGCCGTCGGCACTCGATCCGCTCGGCGCGGAGATGCTGGGAGCCGGGCCGGATGAGTGGCGGAAGCTATCGTCGCGTGACAAGTTGCGGACGCTCGATGCGGTGCTGCAGCAGCTGTCGCCGGATGCTCGAGACAACTTCATCATGTTTGCGATCGAGGGCATGACGCTGGCAGAGATTGCTGACCAGACGGGCGAGCCTCTCAACACGATTGCAGCGCGGGTGCGCCGTGCGCGGGAGCGGATGATGCTGGCGCTGCGGCAGCGGGACGCCGGCCTCGATTCGTCGGAGTTGGAGCCATGAGGCTGACGACGGAACAGGCGCGGGCACAGCTGCTCGACTACTGCGCAGGCATGCTGCCAGCCTCTGAGGCGGCGCAGGTGGAGCTGGCACTGCTTGACGATGCCGTCCTGGCCGAGGAGGCGCAGCGACTGCGCGACCTTCTGGGCGCAGCGAAGCGGGCCGATGCGCTGGAGTGGACAGCGGAGCGATCGACAGCGAACTTTGCTGCGGTGGCAGCGGCGCTGTCGGCTGCGGGCCAGCTCGAAGCAGATGCATGGCTCGCGCCGGTAGCAGAGGTGCCGGTCGCCGAAGAGGTGCCAGCCACGACTCCGCAACGGACTTCGCGACGGTTGGCGGCCTGGGGCTGGGTTGCCGCTGCAGCGGCGCTGCTGATCGGGCTGTCTGCGAGCAACTGGATGCGCGCCGATGCGCCGGATCCGTTGGCGGCGCCGGAGCAGGCGGCGGCGCCGGTGTTGCCGCAGGCGGAGGTCGCCAAGGTCGCTCCGCGGGTTGATGTCTGGGCCTCGCTGGCGCGCGACGCCTCGCGTCCAGAGGGCTTTCCGGGCTCCATCTTTGCAGGGAGCGCCGCGGAGTGGCGGGCGCAGCAGGAGCGTGACTGGACGGTCTATCTGGCGGGCGGCGCGCTGCTCGTGGAGTGGATGCCGGCGGGCGTGGAGCATCTCATCGTGCGGACGCCGGGAGAGAGCATTGAGGTGACCGGAACCGTGTTTGCGATCGAGGTGACGCCGGAGGCGACGGAGGTCTCCGTGGTCGAGGGCTCGGTGGTGGTCTCTCGGACAGATGGGTCGCGGTCGGGCGAGCGGACGCTGGTGGAGCGGGGCGGCCGGTGGCGCTCTGACGCTGAAGAGGGAGCGATTTCGGGGGCTGTCTCGACGGCGGCTGGGCTCCGTGTTGATCTTGCAGCACACCGGAGTTGGATGGCGTCGCGCGGGTCGAAGCCGGCAGCGAGCGTGGCTGAGATGCGGCCCGCTGCGCAGCGCTCGAAGGCGGTCGCGCCGGCTGCCCTTGGGCCCGCCGCGGTGACCGAGCCCGCGCTGGACGGGCAGGCGGATGCGGCAGTGGCCCGCGGCGATCACGCAGGCGCGGCGGCCCTGCTGGAGCAGTGGGTTGTGAAGGCGCCTGCGCAGACGACACGGCGGGCGGCGAAGCTCGATCTGGCGCGCATCTATCTCTACGAGCTACGCCAGCCGGAACGGGCCGCATCCCACCTCCGCGAGCTGATCGAGGCTGCACCCTCGGACCTTCTGGCTGCGACGCTCCGGTCGGAACTCTGTTCGTTGCGCCTGCCCAAGGATGCGCCGCACTGCGGAGCGAAGTGATGGCGCGGCGGCTCCTCCTCGCGCTGCTGGGGTTGGCAGGTTGCGTGTCGCCTCCAGATGTAATCATCGAGGTGGGGCCGGGTCGACCGGATCCCTCTGGTTCGGGCGCGGGGAGCGGCTCGGGTGAGGGTTCCGGCGGTGGCTCAGGTGAGGGGTCTGCTGCAGATCCTTGGGTTGCGCCGGGCCGCGCAGGCGAGAGCATTCTGGCCATCGAAGTGCGCCCCGGTCGCGGCTGGAGCGTGGGCGTGGTTGTTGCTTCGGACTACTTCGTGGGCGTGTCACCGGGCGGGGCACCGATCGATCTTCACTGGCGCGACGCTGCGGGCAGAGAGGGTGCGGCAACGCCGCTCTTTATCGATCGTAGGACGGGGCTGTTCCTGGCCGGGTCGCGCGAGCTTGAGGCACCTCCCATTGCGCTGCCGGAGGAGCTTCCAGGTTCGTCCGACAGGGTCATCGGCCACCCGACTTTTGGGGTGGAACGGGGCGGCTGGATGACGCTCGCCTTCGACCGCGCACGGGAGCAGTGCACCAACGGGGTCGACGACGATGGCAACGGCCTCGTGGACTGTCTGGATGCAGGTTGCGGCGGTGCGGCGGCCTGCAACACGGAGTGGCCCGAGGATTGCCGGAACAGCCGCGACGATGATGGCGACGGCTTCATCGACTGTGGAGATGCCGACTGCGAACGCGACAGCCAATGCAGCGATTCATGCGACGGGTCGAGGATGCTGGCTTTGCCGTCGGATGTTGGCCTCGACGGCGCCGCGCTGGTCGATGATTGCGGCCGGCTCACCGGCATCGTCGGCATCGCTGAGCGCCGCATCCCAGGGAACGAATCGTGCCGAATGGCTGCGGACGAGGCGGCAGAGACCGCGGCACCGCTGGAGCCACTTGCCTGCGTAAGCGGAGCGCGGCCCGAGATCCCGCTTGGGGAGATTCGAGCGCTTCTCGCAGCAGCGGATGTCCGCGTCGCAGATGCTGTCGCATGCCAGAGCGAGACGACGGTGGCGGTGCGGATAGACAACGCTGCGCGTGGAATGGCCGTCTCGGGGACGACGCTCGCCATGCTCCGTCGCGCTCGCTCG
This sequence comes from Deltaproteobacteria bacterium, assembly GCA_013205435.1. GTDB lineage: Bacteria > Myxococcota_A > Bradymonadia > REDH01 > REDH01 > CAIWGR01. The sequence continues at coordinate 1,144 of JABMMX010000174.1, read as the reverse complement.
ATGGTCTACGCAGGCCCCGGTTTCTCGGCGGTGAAGGTGGCCGAACCGCCGCTGCTCATCGCGCCGACCGACGCACTGCCACCGCTGGACGACTCGCCGGACGACCTGGTGGGTATCGACGGAACGACCGTCTCACTGGCAAGCAGTTTCCAGTGGCCCGAACCGCTGAGTGCAACGCTCTCTGCGCTCTTCTACCCGCTCTCGACGACAGCCGGTTTTCCGCTCGCGGCGCGTTCCGAGGCGGTGGCGGGCAACGACTACTACCTCATCGGGCACCCCGACACCTTGGGCTGTGGCGCCGGCTGGGTGGTAAGCATGGTCAAGCTGGTGGCCTTCGGCGCGGGCGACGAACTCATCTTCGAGGGGCCTGGCTACAGCGTCGGTGCAGCGATTGTGACTGCCACTGGCGGGCTGCTCGCGGTCGCGACAGAGTGCGAGCCACCCTCCGCAACACCTATCTCGCCTGCACTGGCCTCCGGTGAGCCGCTGGCGCTGTCGAAGGGGTGCGCGATCATCGGCAGCCGCATCCCTGTACCGTAAACTGCGCTAGGCGGCGGTGCCCGGCAGACCGGCAAGGGTGCGATGCAGCAGCGGGTCGTGCGCTCTTCTCGGGCCGTATCCTGCGATGGTCGGGCCGCAGCAGGCGATGAGGGCGCCGAGGAGCGTAAAGGCCTTCTCGAGCGCGCCGACGACGGTCCGACCGCGCTCAAAGCGGGCGCCGTTGCGCCGCAGCTTGTGGCCGATCTGCCGATAGAGGCGGGCGGCGACAATCATCGCGACCCGGGTCTTCCAGGGGATGTAGCGCATGCCGGCCTCGGCGCTCGCGTAGTAGCGTTCGGCGAGGTCGAGGAGTTCGCGGAGTACCCCTGCGATGGCGTCGCTGTCGCGGGTTTCGATGGCGAGTTCGCCGGGCCCGACCGCAACGCCGGCCGCTCGGAGGCGGGCTGCAGGGAGGTATCGGCGGTCTAGGGCTGCATCGTCGGCAACATCACGGCAGATGTTGGTGAGCTGCATGGCAACGCCAAGGTCGATGGCGTGCGGGTGGGCCTCGGGGTCGCGAACGCCGATGACGCCGCACATCATGAGTCCGACCGTGCCGGCCACGCCGTAGGCGTAGCGGAGGAGGTCGTCGTCGCTCTCGAAG
>JABMMX010000173.1 GCA_013205435.1 Deltaproteobacteria bacterium | reverse complement strand
CGACCGACGCGGACTGCGACACGGCAGCCGGCGAAGTCTGCGCCAACATCGATGAGGCGACGAGCGAGGGTACCTGCGAGGCGCCGGCTGACGGTTCGGGCTCGGGCTCGGGTTCGGGAGCTGACACCTGCGCCACCGACGAGGATTGCGCTGATGGTGAGCAGTGCGACAACAGCGCTTGCGGAGCCATCGTCTACCAGCATGTCGCGATTGTCTCGCTCGCCAGTGCGGACCTTGGGACTCCCAATGGGACACCCGGCCCTGACCTAGACGCAGTTGCCGTTGTCAGTGGTGGCGTCCCCTCTTTCGCCACCTCTGCTCCGGTCCTCATCTTGGGCGGATTTTCAGTTGGAAAGCCGAATGAAAATGCCACTAAGGCAGATATCTTGGGCCCGAATGATGTTCTGACAGACACCAGTGGGCTTGATTGCATCGATCCCGATGGCCACTCTGAGTTCCTGTCGCTTGGATACAAAGCTGACCCTCAGGGTCTCGTGGTGCTTGCCATGCCCAGTCCGATTTCCGCGACCGACACGATTTCAGTCTACGAAGTCGGTAACGATTACTGCCGCGACATTACAACGACGCGGGATGATGCCTATGACGTTTACGTGGGGCCGCGAGACATCGATGCGGCTGCCATCAACGATCTCAACTCACTCAGTGCCCAAGGGTTCATCAAGCTGGGTGGCAACAGCGGCCAGATCGGCAAGATCTTCAACATCTCGGCCGAGAATATCGCGCCTGCTCAGTAACGGAACGGCGGCCTTCGAGCCGCTCGCTGGTCAGCGCCGCTCCCTCACGGGTGCGGTGTTCGCCGTTTTTGGCCCCCCGCATCGCTGCCGCCGACGGCTACTTTGCGGCGAGGCACTCGTCGTTCGTTGGGCCGTCGCTCGGCGCCGCTGCGTCGATTTCGCGCAGGTAGTCGAAGGCGTAGATGCCGGTCGTGTGGCCGTCCGACCAAGTTGGCTGGAAGGCGTAGTTGCCCACAGGCTGCACATCGAGCAGCCGCACACCCGGCGACGGGATGAAGACCTTCTTCTCGGTGAAGTGGCCCTGGCAGCGGGCGCAGGGGCACCAGCCGCGCAGGTAGGTGAGCGCGAACCGGCTCCGGTGGCCATCGGACCAGACCATGTGGAGTTCGCTCGTTGCCTCGCGCAGATCCATCTCGACCACAACAGGGTAGGACATCGGTTACCGCTCCACTTCCAAACGCGCGGCGAACTGCTCGAGCGGTAACTGACCTAGAGAGTCTGCGTCGAGCTCGCCACCCTGCCCCGTCGCCATGCGCGCCATGAGCTGCTCGAGCTGCGCGGCGTCGCGGAAGTCGATGCGGGTGGTGTCGACGATGAGCACGGGCGCATCGGTGTAGCTGGCAAAGTAGGAGCGGTAGCGCAGGTCGAGCTCGGCCAGGTAGTCAGCCGTGATGGAGCGCTCGTAGTCGCGGCCGCGGGCGGCGATGCGTTCCATCAACACATCGACGGGGGCCGTCAGGTAGAGGACGAGGTCGGGCTTGGGCACCTGCCGCGCCAGGATTTCGTAGACGCGGGAGAAGAGGGCGAACTCGTCGGAGGCGAGGGTGAGGCCGGCGAAGAGGCGGCACTTCTCAAAGAGGTAGTCGCTCACCGAGTGGCGCTGCAGCAGGTCTTCCTGGGCGAAGAGCTCCTGCTGGTTGAAGCGGCTGAGCAGGAAGAACATCTCGGTCGAGAGGGCGTAGCGGGCCTGGTCTTGGTAGAAGTCGCGGAGGAAGGGGTTCTCCTCAAAGACCTCGAAGACGGTGCGGGCGTCGAGCCTGCTGGAGAGGGCCTCGATCAGGGTCGTCTTGCCAACGCCGATGACACCCTCGGCGACCATGAAGCGTGGCAGTTGTGGCAGCTCAGACATGCAGAAAACCGGCGTAGATAGCGGCGGAGAGCGAAGTCGATGCATTGCAGTTGCGCGCCGCGATCGGTCGACTTATCTCATACGGAAGGTCACGCAATCGGTCTAGTGCCGATGACCTGTCGGGGTTCACCGCCTCGGCTCCCGGAGCATGTGCTCCACACCTCTTGAGGAGCGAAGGCGCGCTCTCAACGAGTGCGGGTAGGGATCCCGCAAACCAAACCCCGCCATGTTAAGGAGGTGATCCCGTGTCTGATTCTTCTTGTTGTCTTTGTCTGACCGGTGAGGTGATGTCTTTCAATCGAGGTCGCGTCTAACCGCGGTCCGCTCCGTGGCTCGACGGCCGGTGTGATGACACTGGCGGAAGGCCGCGAAACGCGATGCTCGATCGAGAGATCCCAGACATCGCCGCCCCTGTGCAGCATCGGAGATTGGTTGGCCCGATAGGTCCGCGAGCCCGCTGCACAGGGGTTCTTTGTTTTTGCGCGCTCCTCAGCCCTCGGACGACGACCTTCGCGCGTCACGCTCAGCGGCGCGGATCCGGCGAGCGTGGGCTGCTTCGAGCCGCTTCGCCTTGCGGATGCTCGCCTCTTCGAACCTGATGTGCTCCTCCTCGGTCACGGGCGCGATGGGTGGCACAGGCCTCGCCTTGCCCGCTGCATCGATGGCGACAAAGGTGAGGTAGGCGCGGGCCGCATGCACCCGCTCTCCTGCGGTTGGCACCTCGCGCTCCACACGCACGCCAACCTCCATCGAGCTGCGCCCAGCGAAGTTCACCTGGCTCGTCAGGCTGACCACATCACCCACCTGGATGGGGGAGTCGAAGTCGAGCTGGTCCATGGAGGCCGTAACCACCCAGCCGCGCGAATGGCGCTGCGCAGCGATGGCGGCGCAGATGTCGATCCAGGCCATGAGCGTGCCGCCAAACATGGTGCCGACCGCGTTGGCGTGGGAGGGAAGCACCAGCTCGGTCATGGAGACCCGCGAGGCCGAGGGTGGACGAGGGCTGAGGTCGGGTGAGTCGGCGGAGTCGGGCGAGGTCATGATGCTCCTTGCGGCGCGGCGATGTTTGACCCGTCGAGGCAGCCGCCGTAGTGGCGGGCCTCCTGCGGAACGATGAGCGTGAGGTGGCGATGTACGAGCGCGAGTTGGAGATTGCAACGCAGCTGGCGTTGCGGGCAGGAGCCGAGGCGGTCGCTGCATCGCAGGGCCGGTTTGCGGTGGAGGAGAAGGGGCCGGGCGACCTTGTGACCAGCGTCGACAAGGCGCTCAACAGGCTCATCGTCGAGGCTTTGCGTGCAGCCTTCCCCGACGACGCGATTGTCGCCGAAGAGTCGGCCGACAACAGCGCCCGCGCGCGGCGCACCTGGTTCGTCGACCCGATCGATGGCACGAAGGACTTCGTGAACGGCACGGGCGAGTGGTCGGTGATGATCGGGCTTGCGGCCGACGGGCAACCGGTCGTCGGCGTGGTCTATCACGCCCTTCCGGATCGGCTCTATGCGGCCGCCCTTCCCGGCCCAGCGACGCTCACGAACGGCGGCCAGAGCGAGGTCATCCGCTGCTCGGCGCGACGCGCTCCCGCAGCGCTCATCGCCGTCCGCTCCGCCAACCACCCCGACCGGTTCGCAGGGCGGCTCGACCTGCACATTGGCGTTACGACCGGCTACGCGCATGGCTCGCTCGGCTGCAAGCTGGTGCAGATCGCCGAGGGGCGAGGCGACCTCTATGGCAACGGGTCGGGCAAGGTGTCGCTCTGGGACACCTGCGCGGGCGAGGCCATTCTCATCGCCGCCGGCGGCAGGCTGTTCACAGCGCGGGGCGCGGCCATCGATTACAACAGCGCGACGACGGGCATCACAGAGCCCTTCCTCGCCTTTAACGAGCCCGGGCTTCCCGCCTGGATGGAGGGCCTGCATGAGCTACTTTGAGCTGCATCTGTTTGTCTGTTGTAACGAGCGGGCCTCGGGCGATCCGAAGGGGAGCTGCGGCGCCGCGCATGGCGAGGCAGTCCGGCTCCGGTTCGCCGAGGCACTCAAGGCGCACGGACTCTCGGGGAAGATGCGGGCCAACAAGTCGGGCTGCCTGCACCGGTGCTCCGAAGGCCCCGCCGTGGTCATCTACCCCGAAGGGGTCTGGTACCGGGTGGCGGAGGTGGAGCGCGACGTGGACGAGATCGTCCGGGAGCACATCGTAGGTGGCGGCCGCGTGGAGCGGCTGCTCCTTCCCGAGCGCACGGTGCGCTAGCCCAGCATGACCTCGATGGCCAGCTTGCGCATGCAGTGGTTGCTGGCCATGGAGCTGCCGTAGCCGCCGGCGTTGAGCATCACGAGCACGTCACCCTCTTCGACCTTGGGGAAGGCCGCGTCGGAGTGGAAGTTATCGATGACCTCGTTGATGTTGCCGACCACGACGAAGCGGGGGCTGGCATCATCGGCGAGTCCGCGCGAGGCGTGGACCATCTCCTGAGCAAAGCCGTAGTGCGCGGCCTGCGGGTTGGAGTTAAAGCCGACGTTGAGGCCAACGAAGGTTACGCCGCCCTTCTCCTCGACCATCGTCACCCGTGCGGCGAGGACGGCGGTGTCGTTGACGAGGTAGTCGCCGGGCTCGCAGCAGATCTCGACGTGGTCGCCCAGGAGGGTACCGACGCGCTCGGCGATGTTGCCGGCGTAGAGGTCGAGGTCGACGGCCTCATCCTCGTCGCTGTGGCAGACGCCGATGCCGCCGCCCACATTGACGTAGCGGAGCTCGGGGAGGCAGCTGGCGAAGGAGCAGAGCCGATCGACGGCGCGGAGGAAGGTCTCAAGGCCGTGCGCGAGCCAGCCGGAGCCAACATGCATGTGCACGCCCTCTACGATGAGGCCATACTGCGCGGCCACCTGGAGGGCCTCCTGGAAGCGGTCCTCGTAGATGCCGAACTTGGTCGGCTTTCCGCCGGCGTAGGTGAGCTGCGGCGTGAGTCCGACGCCAATCTGGGGATTGACGCGGATGCCGACGCGGCGGCCGGGGAAGAGGCGGCCCACCTTGTGCATCATGGAGATGGAGTCGACGTTGATGCGAATGGGGAGGTGGCCGATGGAGGCAACATCCTCTTCGCTGACGGACGAACCGGTGAAGGAGATCTCGTGGGGCTCAAAACCGCTGTTGAGCGCGAGGTGGACCTCGCCGGGCGAGCAGCAGTCGATGCCGCAGACGCCCGTGGAGCGGATGGCGCCAAGGAGCGGTCCGAAGCGGTTGCACTTGACGGCGAAGTAGAGCCGGCTGGGCTGGCCGGTGCGGACGAGCGCACCCTTGAGCCGGTTCACATTTTCGACGATGCGGGCGCGGTCGTAGGCGACGATGGGGGCGCCGTGCCGGTCGATGAGGTCGACGACGGCATGTCCTGCGATGTGGAGGAGGTTTCCACGGTAGCAGAGACTCTCGCGATGCCACCAAGGGGTGAGTTCGGGAGAAGGGGACGCCGGCAGGCGCCCGGAGGGGACGTCACGAAATAGATCCATTATGCGTAGCTCCTGGCCCAAAAATCGGGCCCAGCATTCGCCGGGGCTCGACCCCACCCAATGTCAGGGGGGCGCTGTTCCGGAACAGTCAGTCAAAACCAACCAGAATCAGATGATTCCTTCGGTCACGGAACGCGGCAGGCCAGGACGGCTTGCCAGCGGCAGGCGTTGTAGCAATTCCATTCTGGAGATCAAGAGAAAATGCGATCGGCGACGGAGGGGCGGGGGGAATCACTACGGGGGCAACCCCTCCCCCCCTCCTCGGGGGTTTCTACGGGGTTTCTGAGCAAGCCACGCGATCCCGCACCGGGGAGATGGTGCCGCAGAGCACCCTGTGTGCGGCCTTGTCGACGGGGGAAGATCGCCCGCTAGGCAGGGCACGATCGGCGTGCGCCGGCGTAAAAACAACTTGCCACGAGGCAACGAGATGCTAGTGACCGCGCCTCCCTTGGGGCTGTAGCTCAGCTGGGAGAGCGCTGCATTCGCATTGCAGAGGTCAGGGGTTCGATCCCCCTCAGCTCCACTGAAAGACCGACTTTCCGGCAACGGACGCGTCGGTTGCCGTTCGGCCCCGCTTGGGGCTGCGCGGACCGTTTTTGTCAGCGTGCCCTCGCGGATGGTAGGGCTCGGCATTAGGCTGGCGTCGACGGTCCCGCCGGCTTCCGCGGTCACGGGAAGCGATACCGCACAAGCAATCGTAGGAGACCGATGCCGCCAGACCAAGAGATTGCGCTTTCACGCGCCAGCCTGCTGCTGCGGGTCTGGCTCGGCGGCAACATGTTGCTGGTGCATGGCATCCCGAAGGCGATGAATGCCGATGCCTTCGTCTCCAAGGTCGATGGCTGGATGCCCCGGTTTCCGCACATCGACTGGGTGGGGATGCTGGGCGGCGGCGCGCTCGACGGGTTGGCCCACAAGCTGCCCCAGGTGCCGAGCCTCGGCTGGGCCGCGATCCTGGCAGAGACGGTCGGTTCGGTCTGCCTGGTCTTCGGGTTCGCGACGCGATGGTCTGCGACCTTTCTCTTTGTGACGATGCTGGTGGCAGGGATCGGAGCCCACGCCGGGGACTCGTGGAAGGAGCGGGAGTTTGTCTTCACCTACGCGGTGATGGCGCTGTCGCTTATTGTCCTGGGTGGCGGCCAGTACTCCTACGATGGCCGGAGGCTCTCATGAGCGAGCAGGTTCGGACGATGTTTGCTGAGATCGCGCCCTCCTACGACCGGACGAACTCTGTGCTGTCGATGGGGATCCATCACCTGTGGCGCCGGCGGGCGGTAGCCGTGTCCGGTGCGAAGCTGGGCGATGCGGTGCTGGACTGCGCGACAGGCACGGGCGACCTCGCGCTGGGGTTCAAGGCGACGGTGGGCGAGACCGGTCGGGTGGTCGGGACGGATTTTTGCGCGGAGATGATGGAGACGGGGCCGGCGAAGTCGGCGGCGCGTCGTTTGCCGGTGACCTACGAGGTGGCGGATGCGATGGCGCTGCCCTACCCGACGGGTTCGTTCGACATTGCCTCGATCTCGTTCGGCATCCGAAATGTGGATGACCCCGTGGTCTGCCTTCGGGAGATGGGTCGGGTGGTTCGGCCCGGTGGGCGGGTGGTGGTGCTGGAGTTCGGCCAGCCGAGCGGCCTCTTCGGAGCGGTCTACCGCTGGTACAGCAGCGTGGTGATTCCCTTTGTGGGTGGGCTGCTGAGCGGCCGGCGGGCAGCCTACGACTATCTGCCTCGTACCTCTGCGGCCTTCCCTGCGGAGGATCGGTTTGTGGGGTTGATGAAGCAGAGCGGCGCCTTCTCGGAGATGCGTTATGAGCGGCTCACGCTTGGGATTGCGGTGCTGTATGTAGGGCTGGTTGGTGCGCGGAAGATCGAGGGTGGTGCAGAAACGGAGCAGGTTGGTGGCTGACATACCTTGACAGGGCCTGCTCATTCTCTATGGTGCGCCGCCCGCGACAGGTGGTTTTTCCCTTAGGGAGAAGCTGGTCGCCATTGGAGGAAGACGATGAAGCGCACATTTCAGCCCAGCAATCGCCGCAAGCTCAACAAGCATGGTTTCCGCAAGCGGATGGCCTCCAAGGGTGGCCGTGACGTCATCGCTCGCCGCCGTGCAAAGGGTCGTAAGCGGCTGACGTCGTCGACGCACCGCAAGTAGGCGGTGGTGTGACGGAGGGTGGTCGGCCCGCAATCGACCGGAGCTTTCCGAAGTCGGTACGGGTGCTTCACCGCACGGAGTATCTCCGTGTGCAGCAAGGTGGAAGGAGGTTCGCGACTCCTCGCCTTGCATTTATGTTTTTGCCCGCTGAGTCCGGTCTTCGGCTCGGGGTAACGGTATCGAAGAAGGTGGGGCCCTCCGTGACCCGGTCGCTGGTGAAGCGCCGGCTGCGCGAGGCCTTTCGTCTGAACCGGCACGCCTGGCCCATCGACGGCGTGGTGGTGGTGGTGGCGCGTGCGCCCGCTGCAGCGGCCAGCTTGCAGGAGTTGGAGGCAGACTTCTTCGCCTGGGTCCGCTTCATGAAACGGAGCGCGCGGTGAAGCAGGTTGGCCGGGCGCTGATGTGGCTCATCGGCGGCTACCAGCGTTGGATCTCGCCGGCGCTGCCGCCGGCTTGCCGCTTTCATCCGACCTGCTCGGAGTACACAAAGATCGCCATCGCGGAACATGGCGTGGTAAGGGGCGGTTGGCTTGGCCTCCGTCGAATTGCCCGCTGCAATCCATTCTGCGAGGGAGGCTTCGACCCGGTCCCACGGGCAGGCCTGCCTCAGCCGCCCCCACGAGAAGAAACGAGAACATGAACGAAGAAGTCCCCAATTCGCAGCGCAACATTCTGATTTTTTTGGTTGCCTGCGCGGTTCTTTTTGCGGTCGGTCAGCAGTTCCTGCCAGAGCCCACACCGGCACCCGCCAACCAGGCGGCCGCGGCGGGTAGCGGTGGCGCGGCCATCGTTGCGGCGGCGCTGCCTGCGACAGCTGCAGTTGCGAGCGTCCCGGGTGTGGCGCAACCTGCCGTGCTCACGGCCCCGCAGATCATGACGACCGACTCGACGACCTATGCCTTCACCAACGTGGGCGGGCGGGTTTCGAAGATTGCGCTCACCAAACCGGAACAGTGGGCGACGGACGAGACCGAGATTGGTGTCTTTCCGTTGGGAGCTTCCAAGACGCTCTCCGAGGGGCTGCTGATCCCGTCCATTCCGGAGCTCAAGGAGGACTCGGTCTACGAACTTGTGAACAGCCTGAGCCAGTCGAACGGGGCTGGCTTTGATCGCTTGGTCTACCGCTGGAACTCGCCGGACGGTCGCTGGCAGGTGCTGAAGAAGTTTGAGCCCGACGCGCGTGCCTTCGGCCTCAAGCTCGAGGTGGAGGTGGTGAACCGGACGGCGACGGAGCAGAAGCTGTCGTCTGTCGATGTTGTGGTTGCCGGTCTCGAGAGCGAGAGCGGAGGGAGCTTCATGGGCTCCGACGCCGCGGTGGTGGAGGGGCTCTGTGTGGGCCAGGAGACCACAGAGCGGAGCCCTGCGAAGGGGCTCGACGAGACGATTTCTCTGGCGTCGAAGGTATCGTTCGGCGGACTGGATGAGCAGTACTTCCTGCACGCGGTGGCGGCGACGACGGAGTCGGGTGCGGCGGCGGAGTTGAGCCGCTGTTCGTTTGGTCCGACGACGGATGGTGTGTTGAAGTCGACCGTCTCGACGGGGCCGCTGACGGTTGCCGCCAACGGGATCGCACGGGCCCATTTTTCGGTCTACGCAGGCCCCAAGACCGAGCAGTTTCTGGGCGCCTATCCCCACGGCCTGAAGGGGTCGATCAACCTCGGCTGGTTCAGCTTTCTGGCGGTGCCCATTCGCTGGACGCTGGTCTTCTTCCATGGCTGGGTGAACAACTGGGGCTTGGCGATCATCCTGCTGACAATCGCGATCAAGGTGCTGCTCTACATGCCGACGGCGAAGTCGATGCGGAGCATGGAGAAGCTGCGCGAGATTCAGCCGAAGATTGCGGAGCTGCAGAAGCTGTATGCCAACGACCAGATGAAGCTGGCAGAGGCGCAGATGAAGCTGTTCAAGGATGCCGGTACGTCGCCCTTTGGCGGTTGCCTTCCGACCCTGCTGCAGATGCCCATCTACATCGCGCTCTATCGAACAGTGTGGGGTTCTGCGGAGCTCTACCGCGCCGACTTCATGTTCTGGATAACGGATCTGTCGAAGCGGGACCCCTACTTTGCGCTGCCGGTGCTGATGGGAGTGATGATGTTTGCGCAGGCGCGTCTGACACCGCAGGGCGTAGACAATCCGCAGATGAAGGTGATGCAGAACGTCATGCCTTTCCTCTTTACGGCGATGATGTTGTTCCTGCCGAGCGGCCTGGTTCTCTACATTGTGGTGAACACGGTGCTGAGCATCGCGCAGCAGTTGTGGATCAAGCGAGAGATGGAAAACGAAAAAACTAGCCTCTCAAAATCGTAGACCGTAAAGTGCCTCGAATCCCCCCCCCTGTAACAAGGATATCACGTGGCTAACGACAAGAAGACTGCTGCTGCTAAGAAGCCCGCCGCTAAGGCGCCCGCAAAGCCCGCCGCTAAGGTTACTGCTTCGACAGCGAAGCCCGCTGCGAAGGCTGCTCCCAAGGCTGCTCCCAAGGCTGCTGCCAAGCCCGCCGCAAAGGCGCCCGCGAAGGCTGCTCCCAAGGCTGCTGCCAAGCCCGCCGCTAAGGCGCCCGCGAAGGCTGCTCCGAAGGCCGCCGCCAAGCCCGCCGCTAAGGCGCCCGCGAAGGCTGCTCCCAAGGCTGCTGCCAAGCCCGCCGCTAAGGCGCCCGCGAAGGCTGCTCCCAAGGCTGCTGCCAAGCCCGCCGCTAAGGCGCCCGCAAAGGCTGCTCCGAAGGCCGCCGCCAAGCCCGCCGCTAAGGCGCCCGCGAAGGCTGCTCCGAAGGCCGCCGCCAAGCCCGCCGCAAAGGCGCCCGCGAAGGCTGCTCCGAAGGCTGCTCCGAAGGCTGCTGCCAAGCCCGCCGCTAAGG
>JABMMX010000172.1 GCA_013205435.1 Deltaproteobacteria bacterium | reverse complement strand
CTCGCGGATGGGTTGAATCACGCCGGTTTCGTTGTTCACATGCATGACCGATACCAGAGTGGTGTCTGGGCGAACCGCCGCAAGCACCGCCTCTGCTGGCACCAGCCCATCTCCGTTTGGCATGACATAGGTGATCTCAAAGCCCAATGAGCGAAGATGCTCGCATGGCTCGAGGACCGCGCTGTGCTCGATCGCAGTCGTCACGATGTGCTTGCGACCCGTCTCTTCGGCCCACGCGCGAAGGCCAAGAATGGCGATGTTGTTCGCCTCCGTGGCACCACTCGTGAAGGTTACTTCGTCTGGCTTCGCACCGACCGCCTTGGCAATGACCTCGCGGCTCTCTTCGACCGCCTTCTTCGCCGCCAAACCATACTCGTGGGTTCGGCTCGAGGCGTTGCCGAACTCCACGAGCATGTAGTGCTGAACCACTGCCGCCACCTCGGGGAGAACCGGCGTTGTTGCCGCATAGTCCAAGTAGATCGGACGTTCTTTACGTTCTGGGGTTGACATGATTACGTTCCTTCACGTATTAGATCGCGGACTTGGTCTTTTTACGTGAACCGAACGTAACATTGGGGAGTGTTCCATGGCAAGCGGTGATGTTGACTTTACCTATTCGTTTCCAGCTATCCGCGGGGTTCAGGCCGGCAGGGAGTTCTTTACCTCCATGTGTCCGCTGAAGCTCATTCCACGGATCTTTGTCTTCGACGACGAGGAGGTTCCTGCAGAGTTCCGCTCGCAGCGGGCACTCAACAGGGCGCGCATCCCGGAGATGGCGCGGTATCTCGTAGAGAACCGTGAGTCCTACGTCTTCTCTGCGATCACCGCCTCGATAGATGCACAGGTAACATTTGAGCCTATCGATGGATTGAGCGGCCCGCTGCAGAAGACTGGCACGCTCCGCGTTCCCATGACGGCCCGCTTCATCATCAACGACGGACAACACCGTCGCGCTGCGATCGAAGAGGCGCTCCGCATCGCACCAGAAATGGGTGATGAATCCATGGCTGTCGTCTTCTTCGTCGATCAGGGGCTTAAGCACTGTCAGCAGATGTTCGCGGACCTCAATCGGTATGCCGTCAAGCCCTCTGCTTCCATCGGTGTACTTTACGATCACCGCGACGAGCTCGCCGATATCATCCGCAAGCTTGTCTTCAACTCGCCGGTCTTCCGGGAGCTTGTGGAGGTCGAGCGGACCACGCTCTCCATCAAGTCTCGCAAGCTCTTTACGATGAGCGCCATCTACTCTGCATCGCGCGCGCTCGTGGGGTCGTCCGTGACCGCACTAGACACACAAACGGCGGCGCTGGTTGAGACGTTCTGGCTCCGTCTCCCTGAAGTCTTCCCCGACTGGCTGGAGGTACAAGCCGGGCGACTGAATGCCGAGGACACGCGACGCGAGAAGATCCACGCAAGCGCGCTCGTGCTCCAGGCCGCCGCCGTGGTCGTTCGCCGACTTCTTGATGAAGGGCGAGCCGACTGGCCCGAGCTGATTCAGCGCTTCAAACTCGTTGATTGGTCGAGGCGCAACGAGGTCTGGGAGGGGAAGGCGACGATTAACGGTCGCGTCTCGAAGGCGAGAGAGAATGTGAGCGCCACTGCTGACTACCTCTATCGGGTTGCACTCGGGCGTGCCGGCGCGGGCAGCCGTAGTGGGGTACAGTCATGAGCAAGCAGACCTCTGTCTATCAAGAGCTGGGCTTCCAGAAGACCATCGCAGAATCCATCGAGATGATGTGCGAACTCTACCTAAGCGACGCGATCCCTTGGGTTGTTGGCTACAGCGGAGGCAAAGATTCGACCGCGATTCTGCAGCTGGTCTGGATGGCGCTCCGGCAGATTCCCGAAGAGCAACGTACCAAGCCAGTGCATGTGATCTCAACCGATACGCTCGTCGAGAATCCCGTCGTCGCGGCCTGGGTAACCCACTCACTCGACCAGATGAATCTGTACGCCTCCAAAGAGGGGCTCCCGCTGAAGGCGCACCGGCTGACGCCAACGGTTCAGGACTCGTTCTGGGTCAATCTCATTGGGCGAGGCTATCCTGCGCCGCGCCACAAGTTCCGTTGGTGCACAGAGCGACTGAAGATCAAGCCTTCGAACCAGTTCATCTCCACACTCGTTCGCCAGAATGGCGAGGCTATCCTTGTGCTTGGCACGCGAAAGGCGGAGAGCGCCACGCGCGCCCGGACCATGGCGAAGCACGAGGCACGGCGCACACGAGACATGTTGAGCCCCAACGCTAGCCTTCCGAACTCGCTGGTGTTCACACCTGTCGAGGCCTGGACCAACGACGACGTATGGCTCTTCCTGATGCAGGTCCCCAATCCCTGGGGATACGACAACAAAGACCTTCTCAACATGTACCAGGGCGCGTCGGAAGATGGTGAGTGTCCACTGGTAGTCGACACGTCTACCCCGAGCTGCGGAGACAGCCGCTTCGGTTGCTGGGTTTGCACCTTGGTCGAGAAAGACAAGTCGATGGCCGCGATGATTCAGAACGACGTGGAGAAGGAGTGGATGCTTCCTCTCTTGGAGCTTCGAGATGCCCTCGACGTCAACGACGACAGACACCTGCGAGATTTCCGCCGCATGGATGGAAATGTGATGGCCTACAAGGGACGCCTCATCCACGGACCTTACCTCCAGTCCTCCAGGGAAGACTGGCTAAGAAGGTTGCTCGAGGCGCAGACTTGGGTGCGTGAGAACGGACCGAGTCATGTGCGAAGCCTTGAACTCATTACACCGGATGAGCTCGACGAGATTCGTCGACTCTGGGTCGTCGAGAAATGCGAGATAGAAGACCGGGTTCCCATCATCTGGCGCGAAGCCACCAAGACCGCGTGGCCGGGCCGGTCGCTCGACGACTGTCAGCCCTTCTCGGAGGCAGACATGCAGCTGCTCCGTGAGCTCTGTGGTGCCGATCGTCTGCTCTATGAGGGGACACGCAATCTGCTTGTGACCGAGTGGTCGCAGCGCACCGCACTCCGTCGCTCAGGGCTGCTCCAGGAGCTGGAGAAGGGTCTGAAGAAGACCAGTTGGAAGTCAGAGGAAGAGGCGCTCGCCTATCGCCTGCGGCGGCGTCCCGAAGAAGATGGCGCTCCGATGGCCACAAATGGCAACGCGGCCGACGTTGCAGATGAAGAGGCCCACCATGACGTTTGAGGAGATCGCGTTCACAAACTACGGCCCCTTCGTGGGGCATCAGACAATCGACCTCTCGCCTGACGGCGCAGACAGGCCTGTGGTGGTGGTTCATGGCCTGAATGGTGCGGGCAAAACCTCGCTGCTCGATTCCATCCAGCTGGCGCTTTACGGAAAGAGAGCCAACCTCTCGAAGAAGCGAAACTCGTACGACTCCTTCCTTGCCGGTGCGATTCATCGTGATGCTGCGCCGGGTGCAATCGCAGCCGTAGAACTTCAGTTCACCATGCAGCAACGCGGCGTCTTGGTACGCTACCGGGTCCGCCGCGAATGGCGGCTCGCCAAGAATGGCGTGGCAGAAGGGCTGACCGTGTGGCGTGATGGTGAAGAAGACCGGTTCCTTACGGGCGCGTGGGCCGAGCATGTGGAGGAGTTGCTTCCGTCGGGGCTGACGCATCTCGTGCTCTTTGACGGTGAGAAGATCGAGCAGATGGCCCATCCAGACTCGGCGCGAAATGTGGTTCGAACCGGCATTCACGCACTGCTTGGGCTCGATATCGTTGCCACGCTTGAGAGCGATCTTGTGGCGGTGGAGCGCAAAATTACGCGTGTGTCGGTGACGGAAGGCACCCGAGAGAAGATCCTCATCGCTGAAGCTGAGCTGGCATGCCTGGAAACGCAGATTGGGGTGCTGTGGAGCGACGCCGCGACCTTCCGAACGGAGCTCGACAATCGCCTTCGCGAGCGCCACGATCTCCAGCAGCAGATGCACGAACGCGGTGGCGACCTCTGGGAGCGGAGACAGGCGCTCGAGTCATCCCGCAAAGAACGCGACGCGGAGCTCGACGACATCCGCGCTCAGCTTGTTGATGCCGCAGGCGGCGCGCTGCCGTTCTTGGTCTGCGGCCGACTTCTACGAGGACTGCGTGACAGGCAAATCGAGTCCGAGGCTCGTCGTGACCAGCAGGAGTTTGTCCGGCTTACGCATTTGTTCGCAGCCCAGCTTGCTGAAGCGCTTCCTCGCCAGACAAGCGACCCCATCACTTCCGCGGACCTCATTCGCGCGACGCGCGCTCTGCCAGAGACAACTGGCGGTGCTGGTGGCTGGACAATGCCCGCAGAGGTATCAGCAGCGCTAACAGCGGTCGACCAAGAGGCGCTCGCCGCTGAACGTGCGGAGGCGGCCCATCTTGTCGAGCGCTCCCGCGCTTTACAGGCCGACTTAGAGACCCTTGACCGGCAACTCGCGGCGGTGCCGTCGGAGGACCAGGTCGCCCAACTGATCGCGAACCTAACAGCATGCAACGCCGCCATCGAGGAGGCCGAACGGAATCGCGCCGAGCGACTTGAACAACATGAGTCATCCATTGAGCTCGGCAAACGGCTAAGGCTCAGATTTGCAGACTTAGAGCGCGCGGCGCGCGACGAGGCTGCCGCGCTTGAGGATGCGGATCGGATTGCATCGCGAGCGGAAGAGACGCGAGGCATCCTCAAGCGCTTCCAGACTCTTCTTATCGAGCGGCATGCCGCGTCGATAGCTGAGAAGGTCGAAGCGGCGGCGCGGACGTTGCTGCGTAAACAGCATCTCATCCACGGCGTAGAGATCTCGCCGACTACGCTCGACGTGTTGATCAAGAAGGCGGACGGCACACCGTTTCTGGCTGATGAGCTCTCGGCCGGCGAGCGCCAGCTCTTTGCTGTCGCGGTGTTGTGGGGCCTTTCGAAGGCCTCCTCTCGACCGCTACCCGCGATCATCGACACTCCGCTAAGCCGGCTCGACAAGGGTCACCGGCACCAGTTCGTTCAGCAGTACTTGGCGCATGCGAGTCATCAGGTGATCGTCCTTACGACGGACACAGAAGTGGTCGGGCCACTGCTTGAGAGCATCCGTCCCCGGGTCGCGCGTGAGTACACGCTTGTCGGAAGCAATCGGTCGTCGTCGACCACCATTCATCAGGGCTTCGTAGAGGTGACCGAATGATCCCCGTCTCAACCATCCGCCTGTCGGTGACGGCGAGAGAGCAACTCATCACGTTGAAGCGCCACACGGGGATTCGACAGTGGAATGTGCTTTGTCGTTGGGCCTTTACGACGTCGCTCGCCGAACTGAGCATGCCGCCAAGACAGGTGCATCCGGCCGACAGCAATGTGGAAATGACCTGGAAGGTCTTCGGCGGAACGCACGAGGCTGTCTACGCCGCGCTGCTCGTTGAGCGCTGTATCGCAGACGGCCTGCCCGTAACCGAAGAGATACTCGCGGAGCAGTTCAGACTCCATCTGCATCGCGGTATCGCCTATCTCGTTGGTGACCGCTCGTTGAGGTCCATCGAGGCCTTGATGCAGAAGGGGCTGCATGCTGGCTGATTGGGCCTACGCGCGCCATCGTGCCGCAATTCGCCGGCCCGATCTGTCCCGCCCCATCCGCCTCGGACGAGAGGATGGCATCATCACATCCGACACGGTCGTGTTCGACTTCGGGTGCGGACACGGGGATGATGTCAAACGTCTCATGGCTCTCGGCATCCCAGCAACCGGCTGGGACCCGGTCCATGCACGTCATGCTGCGAAACGGAACGCCGCGGTGGTCAATCTCGGCTTCGTTCTCAATGTGATTGAGAATCCGACAGAACGCGTCGCGGTCGTGCGGGAGGCTTGGGCACTGGCGACCAGTGTCCTGATTGTCGCGGTGCGGACCAGTGCCGACCAGCGCGACCCTGGGCTCGCCTCCGGTGATGGGTTTGTGACGGCGCTCGGCACATTTCAAAAATACTTCGACCACGACGAGTTCAAGAGCTGGCTGGAAGCGGCCATCGGAGAATCGGTAGTCACCGCTGGGCCAGGCATCTTCTATCTCTTCCGAGACAGCGAGCGCCGGGCACTCTTTCTTGAGTCTCGATTCCGCAGCCGCGTAGTCGTGCCTCGCATCAGCCAAGCATCAGCGCTCTTCGAGGCGCATCGGCCTTTGCTGGAAGAGCTCGTTGCGCGCGCAACGGTGTTGGGCCGCGCACCCGAAGCAGATGAATGGGACGGCGAGGCAGAGACCATTCGTGTGCTTGGCAGTGTGGCTCGCGCGTTTGCCATCGTACAGAAGGCGTTTGGAGACGCAGCCTGGTCAGGGGTGAGAGATCGCAGAACTGATGATTTGACTGTGCTGCTGGCGATTGGCAGATTCGACGGGAAGCGACGTGTCGCGATGCACTCCGATTCGGTGCAACGTGACGTGCGAGCGTTCTTCGGCTCAGAACAACGCGCAAACAAACATGTAGACCGCGCGCTCGCAACGCTGAAAGACATGTCACTGGTCGCTGCAGCGATGCGGAGTTCACCGGTAGGCAAGCTGACGCCAGGAGCATTCTACCTGCACACTTCGGCGCTCGACGCGGCCCACGTTGTTGTGCGGCTCTATGAGGCCTGCGCGCGAGCCTACATTGGCCGGGTAGATGGTGCGAACCTGATCAAGCTTTCGCGCGATACGCCCAAGGTTTCTTACCTCAGCTATCCCGACTTTGATGAGCAGGCGCATCCGGCGTTGGAGCGTTCTGTGCAGGTATCGCTGCAGACGTTCCGGTTGCGGGTGGACCGCTACGACGAGCGAGACAACCCACCCATCCTTCACCGCAAGGAACTCTTCGTTTTGCCCGACTACCCTGGACGAGAGGCCTTCGCGGCCTTCACCAAAGAGGAAGAGGCGGCGGGGCTCTACGCGGACCCGGTGCCTGGCACGCTGAAGGAGTGGAACGAGCGGGTACGATTGTTAAGAGTCTGATTGGCTCGTTTTGTTAAGTCACCAGCGAGGCGGGGATGTGGTGCAGGTGCACCGCGCCGAGCGCGCCGTCAACGCTGCTCTTGTCCGCCTTCGCACATCACCTGTCGTGCGACGCATCCCCCCACCCCACCGCTCCTTGCACGATCCACTAGAACATGTTTCAATCGCGGCTTCTGAACCCGACTGAGGCCTGTTCCATGAGTGCCGTTCCCTTCGACCTTGAGTACGACTTTGTTGCCTGCGGAAGCGGCATTGGCGGCATCACCGCCGCGCTCGCCGCACACGACGCCGGACTCAAGACGCTCGTCCTCGAGAAGGCCCACAAGGCCGGTGGCGTCTCGGCCTACTCCGGCGGCGAGGTCTTTGTGCCATGCAACCACCTCATGGAGCGCGAAGGGGCGCCCGACAGCGAGGCCGATGCCTGGGCCTACCTCCGCTTCCTGGCCGCCGGCTACGGCAGCGAACACCTCGCACGCCGCCTCTTCGACCTCGGCCCCCGCGCCGCACGCTTCCTCGAAGAGCAGTGTGGCGTGAAGTGGAAGATCATCCGCAACTTCCCCGACTACTACCACCCTCACGCCCCCGGCACCGCCGCACATGGCCGCTACCTCGAGGTGGAGATCTTCGATGGCGCCTCGCTCGGCGACTACCAGAAGAGCACCTACCTCACCCCCCATGTGCCCATGGGCATTACCCACGATGAGCTCTTTGCCTGGGGCAGCCTGTCGAAGATTCTCACATGGGACTTCAAGACCATGGCCGCACGCATGCGCAAAGACCAGCGCGGCTTTGGTCCCGGCATGATGGGCTACCTGCTCAAGGCCGCCCTCGTAGACCGCAAGATCGACATGATGCTCAGCACCCCCGCCATGCAGCTCCTGGTGGATGGCGGACGGGTGGTGGGCGTGGTCGCCCAGCACGAGGGCAAGCTGCTCCGCATCGGCGCACGCAAGGGGGTGCTCATCGCCATGAGCGGCTACGACTGGCGCCCCGATGTGGCCCCCTCGTTTGAGCTCCTCCCCACCTGGAACTCCATGGTCATGCCCTCCGTCACGGGCGACAACCTGGTGCTCGGCGGCGAGGTGGGCGCACAGCTCGCCGGCGTGCCCTCCATGAACCTCGGCATGTTCTTCGGCTTCCAGATTCCCGGCGAAGAGCACGATGGTGCGCCCCTCTGGCGGGCCTCCTGGGAGGGCGGCTACCCCCACGCCATCTGGGTCAACGCGGCCGGCGAACGGTTCTGCGATGAGGCCTTCTACAAGGAGTACCTGCCCAAGGTGCGCCACTGGGATGGCAAGAAGCAGACGCAGCCCAATTTTCCGCCCTACCTCATCTTCGACCAGAACTTCCGCGACAAGTACTGCTTCGGCACCTACCTGCCCGGCATGGAGCTGCCCGGCGCAGTGGTCGTGCAGGCCGCCACGGCGCGCGAGCTGGCCGAGAAGCT
>JABMMX010000171.1 GCA_013205435.1 Deltaproteobacteria bacterium | reverse complement strand
GATGAGCAGCACGAGGCTGATATCGATGAAGGGCACTATGTTGATGGCGGCGATGACCTCGTCGTCATCCTGTTCTACCTGTCCGGCCATGACAAACCTCCCGGCTACTTCGACTCAGAACGAAGGTAGGCAACGAGCGTGTCGACGAGCAGCTGTGTACCCGTGGACTCGCGCTTGATGCGGGCCTTGATGAGGTTGAAGAAGATGATGGAGGGGATGGCGACGAGCAGGCCGACGCCGGTGGCAATCAGCGCCTCGGCGATGGCGCCCATCACGCGGTCGTTCGGGGCACCGCCGGCGCCGCCCATGCTGCGGAGCTGATCGAAGGCCATAATGACGCCCATGACAGTTCCGAAGAGACCGATGAAGGGGGCGTTCGAGCCGACCGTCGCGAGGTAGTTGATGCCCCGCTCGTAGCGGAGCTTCTCGATGCCAATTGCGCCGTGGCAGAGCTCGGCAACCGCCTCGGGACCGCGGTCGGCATCACGCAGACCGTTCGCCAGAACGCGAGCGGCCATGGAGTTCTGATCCTTGAGCGAGCCGAGGAGTCCGTCGCGGTCGCCGGCGTTGAGCCGCTCCATGATGAGCGTTCGCAGCGACGCCACTTCGACCGTGTGAGAGCGCAGAAAGAGGATGCGCTCAAAGGCAATGAAGAAGGTGCCGACGCTGAGCAGAATGAGCAGCCAGAGCACCCATTCGCCACCTCCGCGGGCAAATTCCAGTAGCAGAGCGGTGAGCGAGCCCGTGTGGGCGACCTCGGCAGCGAGCAGCAGCGGCATGATTTCCTCAGTTCGGAGTGACAATAATGAGAGAGTGTGCGTGTGCGGAAGGTTGGCGCAAACATCGGCTGGCGGGGCGTGGCGCCCTGAGCAGGGCGCACCTATTGTCCTGCGCGAAAGTAGTGTCAATCGACAGAGCGCTGCTGCACCGATGGCTCGGGCAACCGCGCCCGAGAGACCCTCATTCCAAAGATGCGTCTCTGGCAGAGTTGGTTTACAGAGACCCGACTCTAGCGTGACGATTCGGCACCGCACGCCCCTTTTCACGGCCGGCTCCTAAGACCTACCCCTCCATGACCCGACGGCTTATCCTATTGACCGTGGCGCTTGCCGCGGTTGGCTGGCTCTACTGGATGCTCCGCAGCTCAGCAGAGGTCCAGGGCGACGACCCGCTCGCAGCGCTTCACCTCGAAGCGCACGAGCCGCCGTTGGATGCGCTGCGGGCGGTGGCGGCGGCTGAGGATCTTGCGGCAGCTGCACTGGTGGATTCCCCCGAACGGACTGAGTTGGAGGCAGCCTGGTCGGCCCTCGCCGTGGCCCAGGCTGCGGTTGCGACCGGAGCGGTTTCTACGCTGCCGCCAGAGGCGGAGCGCCGCATGGAAAGGGCCGTTGCGGGCTGGATGGGCAGGTTCGGGCCGAGAACTTTTGCGGTAGCCGGGGTTGCACCTTGGAGGCGGTTTCGGGCGGCGATCGATGGCTTGAAAGAGCGGAGCAGAAGCAACGATCGCGGTCTTGTTGCACAGCTGGCGGCAGATGCGCCTGAGCAGCAGCAAGAGGTCAACGCCGCCTGCGGAGAGTTCCTGGCGTTCGCCGGTTCGGTGGGGGTGATCGATGCCGCAGGAGGCTTAACGATGAGCGACGAGCTCCTCCGCTTGGTCTTTCGTTATCGCTGGCTCTCGCAGGCGCGAGGTTCTCGGCCCTTGCAGGAGCTCATGACGCCGGCGGAGCTCGACACCTTTTGGCGGTGGCGTATCGAGGAGGGAGCGCGGCTTCCTCCTGCTGCGGTGGCACGCTTTGTCGCAGACTTCGTTGCGCAGCGCGGCGGATACGGCGGCGTTAAACAGGGCTACGCCCTTCCCGCTGTCTTTCTGCTCCGAGGCGAGCCTGCCTTTGCCTACGACGCGCTTCTGCTCGAACAAAAGGCGCATCCATCGCCGCAAACCGAGCAGCTCGTGCAGGCTGTCGCGCGACTCGGAGCGGCAGCCAAAGCCCCACCAATCGGGCGCTGAAGGCCAATCAGCAGGCGGTCTGCTGGTAGCGCTGGCGCACCGCCGGGACGCAGCCGCGATGCAGGTTCGCAACCAGACACTGTTGACGGCAATCCGTCTGCCGAGAGAAGAACGGATACCACTGATGCGGCTGCTCGCCCCAACCCTGAGCTCCGCCATGCTTCGACTTGAGGAGGGCAACATGCAGGACGAAGAGATGGATGCGCTGATGATCCAATTCATGGCTCGGACAACCGATCGAATCGACGAGGCAGAGGACCGGGCACTCGAGCGCGGAATCGAGCAGGGCCTCGAGCAGGGTATCGAGGTTGGATCAGCCGATGGGAGCCGGGCCGCCACGCTTGCGCTCGCGCGGCGCCTGCTCCCCGAGGAGGTCGTCTCAAATCTCTGCGAGATCTCAGACTCGGGGGAACTCGAGACAGCCGTTACCGACGCCATCCGAGCGCGCATGCACTAGACGAGCGCTTGCCCTAGCTGCCGCGAAGCGCTGTCAGAACACGATCGGCGATCTCGGCGCCGGAAAGGCCCGAGTGCTCAGGCCCAAATGAGAAGCGGAAGGAGGCCGCTACCCGCGCATCTGAGAGTCCCATCGCGAGCAGGACGGGGGACGGCTCCAGCGCGCCCGCGTGGCATGCGCTCCCCGCCGAGGCTGCAATGCCGGCCAGGTCGAGCGCCATAAGGCCCTGCTCTGCGTCGTGGCCCGGCAGCCAGAGATTGCTGGTGTTTGGCGCTCGTCCGACCAAGGCCCCGTTCGGCACTGCGCCAAGCTGTGAAGCGAGCCGCTCTTCGAAGGCGTCGCGCACCGAGGCGAGCGCGAGCCAGTCAGCGAAACTGACTCCCCCCGCGAGTTGGCCCAAGGCGCCGATCAACCAGCCGGCCTCGGTGCCAGGGCGGGCGCCCCGCTCCTGCGAGCCACCCAACATGAGCGGCGCAGGCCCCCGCTCAGGCGCCCACCAGAGCGCGCCCACGCCAGCCGGGCCTCCAGCCTTGTGAGCCGAAATGGTCACTGAGCTGATGCCGGCGTGATGGCTCCACGGATACCGAAAGAGGTGCTGCGCTGAATCCACATGCAGGTGGGCTCCATGCGCGAGGCAGAGCGCCGCGACCTCCTCCACCGGTTGCCGCACACCCGTCTCGTTGTTGTAGGCAAGCAGTGCGATTCCGCGGAGCCCGTTTCGAAGCAGCCGTTCCACGTCGTCGACCTCGATGAGGCCCGACGCATCCACCGCCAGCTTGAAGACCGAGGCGCCACCCTCGCCGGCTCGCTCCAGCACCTCGACGACGCTCGTATGTTCGGTCAACGCGGCAGCCACAGAACCCGCGGCGAGCATCGCACGGAGCGCCAGATTGTTCGCCTCGGTGGCTCCCGAAGTGAAGACGATGCGACCGTATGTTGTGCCGAGCTCCGCCTGAAGCAGACGCCGCGCACGGTCAACCTCCGCGCGGGCGCTCTGCCCCTCTAGGTGTATGCTACCGGGGTTTGCCGTAGGGCTCGCCAGCCTCGCAGCAAGCCAGTCTCGGAGCTGCGGGCGAAGGGGCGAGTGGGCGTTATGGTCGAGGTAGATCCGCATCTATCGCCTAGGGACAGCCGAGCTCGGTCATAAGGAATGCGGCACGTTCTGCATAGAAGCCGACGACCTCGTCGACTGCAGCAACGTGGTCTGCCGCCGTCCCGTTCCGGTCGGAGCTGTCTTCGACGAGCGCCGGACGGATGTAGGCGCCGAGCGTGCGTGCGAGCGCAGGGATCTCATTGGTGTAGAGTTGGCTGGTGCTCCGCGCACAAATCTCGGCACGATAGGCCTCTGCTCCACCGAATTCGTCGGCCTGCACATTGTGCATCAGCAGGTTGTAGAAGCCGTCTGTGGGATAGGTCAGACCCGAGTCAGGCCCGATGCGACCAACGTCCGGTGGGTCGTCGTAGACGGGGGCGCCGCAAAGGGAGGTGTCGGTTGCGTTGTTCCAGAGGCAGCCCTGTGTGAGGTCGACATCCCACGGGTAGAACTCCCAGGCGAGGCGACCGCCGACCGTCTGGCGCGAGAAGTAGAAGTTCTTCCGAACATGGTCTCTGTTCTGCAAGACGGCATTGGTGGCAAGGTAGCTCACGTAGCTGTCCAGATGTAGCTGGCGCCGCGTGCGGGCGAGGAAGTTCCCGGAGAGCTGACCGTCGTAGTAGTCGGGGGCGAGGATCTCCTCGATGAAGTAGACGACATCAGCCACGCTGGCGACGCTGCCTGTCTTCTGGTCGTAGGCCTGCGTGTAGATCGCCGGATCGTTCAACGGCACCAACGCACCGGCGCCTGTGCTTGCGATGGCGTTCGCCGGTTCGCTCTCATACATCGAGGAGCTGATGTCGCGGCCACGCAACGTGAGGAAGTTGGAGCCGATGCGTTCGACTTCGACCATGAGGCCATAGAGGGCGCCGTTGAGGTAGACGTTGCGAAAGCGGGTTCGGGGCGTCGGCAGATCGGTAGAGCGGCGGAACAGCTCGAGGCCGAGCATGTTTCGGAGCGCCGACGCATCGTTGTACTCCGCCCGCAGCACCATCTTCTCGGCGTAGCCTGGGTGATCAACCGAGGCCGTCTCGACCGCAAACGAGAGCTTCGGCAGGTCGCGGCTGGAGCCTCCATGAATCGCCAGGGTTGTCGGGCCGGCGTAGGTCACGCCGTCCGCGGCGACGCTACAGGGGACGCGCAGGTCTTTGTTGTAGCGGTCAGCGCGAAGCGCCTGATAGTCGGCGGGCGCAACGGTGATGCGGACCTCGGAGATCGTGGTCGCCAAGCAGACGCCCTCGGAACAGCCCTCGCCAGTGCGGCAATCGCTGTCGGTCGCACAGGCGCCGCAGGTCGCATCTGCGGTGCAGCCAAGCAGATCGGGGCAGTCGGCACCCGAGGTGCATCCGCCGCACAATCCTTCGGCGCAGCCCTGGCCGCTGTCGCACTCGAGCCAGGACAGACAGCTTCGAACCGGCGGTTCGGCTGTATCGGGAGCGGTGTCGGCGGTGGTCGTGTCGGTGTCGGCGTCCGTGTCTTCCGCGGTCTCTGCGCCGGTGTCACCCTCGGTGTCGGCGGCCGTGTCCGTGGAGGTGTCAGGCGACGTGTCGCCTACCCCGCTGTCATCCGGCGCGCAGGCAGCGAGCGCGAGGAGCGAACAGAGGAGCGTGAGGCGAGAGCGAAACATGAAGGGACCTTGTCGAGACGGAGCGGCGCGCAACTCTGGCTCAGAAACGATCAGATGACAAATTGCTGAAGTTACGGGGGCATCGCGCACGCTGCCGTCCGCCTCGCTCCAGCAAGCCGAATTGGCTTCTCTTATGACCCATTCGCTGCATTCGCTAGACGCGGAGATGCTCGTTGGCGGTCCGCAATCGGGCAGCGAGGGTCTTGATGACGAAGCGGTGAAACTGGGCCGCTCGGTCGGGCTGCGCGAGTTCGAGCATCTTGAGCCGTTCGAGCGTGAGGCGGGCGACGCTGGTATCCACGTCGGCGATGATGTCTGCGCTACGGGGCGCTCCATCATAGAAGCCCATCTCACCAACAATCGTTCCGGGCCCGTAGCTCCGAAGCCGCTTGGTGTAGCCGGAATCATCGATGTGAAGTTGGACGCTTAGCTGCCCTCGCAGCAGGAGATAGAGCGCATTGGAGGGCTGACCACGCTCGAACAACGGGCTTCCACCTGGGATGTCGAGCATTTCAAAGTAGCTGGCGAGCGCCTCCGCGTCGGCCCCGTCGGGCAGACCGAGCGCGGCCGTAAGTTCGACCTCCGGCCGCACTCCGGAGAGGAGCCTCGACTCGGCCCACTCGAGGCCGCGGTCGATGTCGGCAAAGCGTCGGACCGCAGACTGCTCAAGCGGCAGGCCGCAGGCGGTGAAGCGTTGGGCGAGCCTCTCATCGATGCCCGTGAATACCAGTTCGGTCTCGTTCTCCGTTGTGAGGCGGAGCAGTTTGCGCAACACGACAACCGCTGAGGCGTCGAGTCCGCGGACGAGCCTGAAGTCGATGAGCAGCACATCGCCCTTGCCCAGCACGGCCCGAATCTCCTCCAGCAGGCTGTTTGCGGTTCCGAAAAAGATGTGGTCGTGGAGCACGAAGCCGTGGAGCCACTCGCCGTGCTGTTCGAGGCAGGCGTTATCATGTGGGCTGCGCTCCACGTTGGAGCGCTGGGTCGCAGAGGTGAAGCGCTGCTTGACCACCGATTGGCGGCTGAAGGTGACCACAAAGCTCAAACTCGCGATGACCACGCCAAGGATGACGCCCGTTGCGATGCCGAAGGCCGCGACAATGACGAGTATGACCGCGACGGTGAGGTAGTCGGCGCGAGGCAGCTCGCGTCGGACATCCCAAAGCCAGTTGAGCAGCAGCGACAGGCCGAGGAAGAGGACCAGTCCAATGAGAACGGGACGCGGGAGCAGCGCGACTGCCCGGGGAGCAAAGAGTGCGGCGCCCAACACGATGGCTGCGCAGAACCGAGCCGCAACGGGAGAGGTGGCGCCGGCACGCTGGTTGAGCATCGACCTGTTGAAGGAGTTGACCGCGACGAGGCCCCCGGCCAGCCCGCCCAGGATGTTGGCCACGCCAAGAGCCTTGAGTTCGCGGTCAAAATCGGCCTCAACGCCTGTTGCGACGTCGAGGCTGGTTGCGTTGAGAAGGGTCGTCACGAGCACCACGAGCGTCATGGCGGCAAAGTCCTTGCCGTGGAGGACGAGCAGGTCCCAGCGCACGGCAGAGAAGTCCTGATTGAAGGGGGTCTGCCAGCTCCCGATGCTGAGCGGTTGGAGCAGCATTCCGGCTGCGCGGGCATCATCGTGAGAGAGGCCGGAGGCGATGAGCGCGACGTGAAAGCCGATGATTCCGGCAGCGAGCACGCTGGGGATAACGAGAAAGTGCCTGCTGATACGGGTGGCGACAACCAACGCGAGGCCAACGCCGATGGCGAAGAGCCAACTCAGCGTGGGAACGGCGTGGAGGTCCGCCAGCGTTGAGAGCAGAATGTTCTTGCCCACGAGCAGCTTCCAGCCCCCAGCAAGCAGCAGATAGCCCGTGCCCGCGAGAAATCCGCCGACGACAGGATAGGGGATGTAGCGGATATAGCGTCCCCAGTTCAGGCGGCCGAAGACAAACAGCAGCAGGCCACAAAGGACTGCGGAGCCGAAGAGAAAGACAAAGATGGTGGGAAGGAGTTCGTTGCTGTCGGATGAATCGCCAAGCACCTCCGAGGCAATGCCCGCAGCAGAGATGGAGAGGATGACCGATGGGTTGGAGTCGGGCCCGCCGAGAGCAAAGGGAAAGGAGCTGAGGAAGGAGAGCGTGAGGATGGCGATGCAGCTGCCGACGATTGCTGTCCAAACGCCGAGATTCACCGAGGAAGCCAGCGCCCCCCCGAAGATGAGCGCAGCGAACGAGCTCGCATAGGCGAGCGTGACGAGGGCGCAGAGCGCGCCGGCGACAAGATTGGGCAGCAACAGCGGCGCCGGCATCGGCACACGCGGCGCGCGCGCCACCACTGCGGCAGCCCCCGTGAAGGGGACTTCTCTGGCGCTTTTTGGGGGAACTGCGTTCATCGGAGGTTGCCAGCTGCCACGGGGTTCTAGGCGGCGTGCATGCCGACAGTGCGCGTGTTAGCAGATGGTGACGGAGTTGCGTCTAGAGAGCGGATTAAAGGCATTTCGGCAACAGAACCTCAGGAGTGACGATGCGGAATTGGAATGTGTGGCTCTTGGCGAGCGTCGGGCTGGCGCTTGGTTGCGGCGGCGAGCGGAGCGCGGTGAGCACGCCGGAGCGCGGTGGCATCAGCGATTCCGGCGGCTCTGCGGGGGGCTCCGACGCAGCCGGAGACACCGTCCGCGCAGACGCATCCGAGGAGGATACTGCGCCTGGACCCGATGGAAGCAGTCAGGATACTTCGGCGACGGACACTGCCGCCGCCGACACGAATCCGATAGATACCGCAGGCTGCGTCGCCGGCACCCGCTACTGCGAGGGCAGCGATGTGGTGGAGTGTCAGGCCGACGGCACAGAGCTGTTGCTCGAGAGCTGCGCGGCCGGGTGCCTCGGAGCTGCCTGCGCCAACCCCTGCGCAGCCGACGAGAAGAGCTACTTCGGGTGCGGGTTTGTGGCGGTTGACCTCGACAACAGCGATGTGGCCAGCTTCGGCAGTTCGGCCGCCGAGCAGCAGTTTGCGGTGACGGTGTCGAATCCCGGCGAGGTGGTGGCGGAGGTCTCGGTCGCGGCCGGGGACGGTCGCCGCATCGTGGGGCCGCTGGAGGTTGCGCCGGGCGCGCTGCAGGTCATCCGGTTGCCGCGGGCCGACGCCGACAACACGAGCCTCACGCAGAACGCCTACCTGGTGACCTCGACCGTGCCCGTTGTAGCGCACCAGTTCAACCCGGAGCAGAATGCGGGCGTCTACTCGAACGACGCCTCCCTCCTGCTGCCCATCTCTACGCTGGGCAACGACTATCTTGCGCTCGCCTGGCCCACCGAGGTACAGAACATTCCGTTCGTCGGAGCTCGTCCGCTGCTTTCGTTTGTGGCCATCGCCAGCGCGGGAGCCGGCACGAGCCAGGTCACCATCACGGCACCCAGTGGGACCGGTATCGCCGGCGGCCCGGGCTTTGAGGCGCTCGCTGCGGGTGCTTCGCGCACCGTGGCCATCGCGGTCGGACAGGTGCTTTCGCTGACGACCGAACAGCGCGACCGTGCCGACCTCACCGGGTTGCGGGTCCGCTCAGACCGGCCTGTGGCACTGTTCACCGGCTCGGAGTGCGCCAATGTGCCGCTCCGCAACACCTACTGCGACCACCTCGAGGAGCAGAACCTGCCGCTCTCCGCCTGGGGTCGAACCTACGCTGCGGCAAAGTTCCGGCCTCGCGGCAGCGAGCCCGACCTCTACCGCGTTGTGGCGGCATCGGACGGCACCACTGTGACGACCAGGCCGCCGCAAGCGGGTGCACTGTCCACCACCCTTCGAAGCGGGCAGGTGCTCGAGTTCCTGTCGACCGAGAGCTTCCTCATCGAGGCCAATGCCGCCATCTCGGTGGCCCAGTTTATGGTCGGTTCGAGCTATCCCGGCCCGGAGAACGGCTGCACCCGCGACCCGGAGAGCCCGCTCCCGCAGACCTGCACGATCCCCGGCGAGTTCGACTGCATCCAGAGTTCGGGTGTGGGCGACCCTGCGCAGCTGATGCTGGTGGCCGACGAACAGCTGCGCGACGACTACCTCTTCCTCGTCCCGACGGGCTACGAGGTGCGCCGGAGCGGCGAGACCGTGTCGCTCAACTATGCGAGCGTGGTGTCCGATGCAGCCACAACGCTCACGCTGGACGGCGTGGCGGTCACGGAGCCAGCGCAGCCGATCGGAACGACAGGACGAGTGGTCCGATGGCTCGAGGTGGGCGCGGGCGCACACCGGCTGCGCGGAAGCGCACCCTTCGCGCTCTACGTTTACGGCTACGACTGCGACGTGAGCTACGCCTACGCGGGCGGCCTCGATGTGCCCACCGGCCTGCCGTAAGCGGTCAGAAGCGTTGACGAGGCGGGAGGCGAAGAGTAGGCGCACCGCTTCACCCCCCACTTGGGAGATACTTGGCATGAAGCGCGCAATTACCCTTTCGTTGATGGTTCTTCTTTCGGCCTGTTCCAAGAAGGCTCCGGCCGACGCCGAAGGCTCCGGCGCCCTGAAGGCTGGCAGCGCTGAGGCAGCAGCCCCCGCGGCAGCCCCCGCTTCGAAGCCCGCTGAGGGCAGCGGCGCCAATGCCAAGACCGTAGCAGACATCAACGCGATGCCAGGAGGCAAGTTGGACTCTAAGGAAATTCTCGCTCGCCCCGCCGGCACCGAAAGCGTGCTCGTGCAGCACATCCTCATCTCGGGCAAGGCCCAGGGCGCCATCTACGCGCAACACAATAATCAAAATCCCCGCGCCGCAGCGCGCGACGAGGCCGCCGTGGAGACGCTCGTGAATGCGACGGTGGCACGCATCGCCAAGGGCGAGGACTTCAAGGCGCTCATGACGGAGCTCTCCGAAGACCCGGGCTCCAACAAGTCGGGCATGCCCTACCCCGTCGATGCGCAGGCACCGATGGTACCGCCGTTCAAGGACTTGGCGATGCGCCTCAAGCTCGATGAAATCGGCGTTGTCGCGAGCCCCTTCGGCTACCACATCATGAAGCGCGTTACGCCGCCGCCGCCGGACGCCGCGGAGTCGGCAGACATCCTTGCCCGCACCGAGGCCGCCCCTGCGGCGAAGGTGCAGCATGTGCTCATCTCCTTCAAGGAGAAGGCTGAGATTTACGCCGGTCGCGGTGGTCAGGACCCCCGCGCCGCGGCTCGGAGCCAGGCCGATGCTCGCAAGCTGGTCGCCGATCTGGCCCAGAAGGGTGCCAAGGGCGACTTCGTGAAGTTGATGAAGGATTTCTCGGAGGACCCCGGTTCGAGCAAGACGGGCGAGGCGTACGAAATTAGCCCCCAAGCCCAGATGGTCCCCGGCTTCCTCAAGCTCGGTCTTCGCCTCAAGGTCGGCGAGGTGGGCATTGTGCTCACCGAGTTCGGCTACCACGTCATGAAGCGCACCGAGTAATCTGGAGTCTGCAATGGCCTTCGAGATCGTACACCCCGCAGTCGTCCACTTCCCTATCGCGTTGTTGATGACTGCGGCTCCTGTCGCGATACTCGGAGCCATCACCCGCAAGCCTACCTGGCAGCGGGCAGCGACTGTCTGCCTTGTGGTCGGCGCTGTAGGCAGCTTCATGGCTGTCGAGACGGGCGAAGAGATGGAAGAGGCAGACTACGTGGCAAGCAAGGCGCTCATCCATGAGCATGAGGAGATGGCGGAGAGGACGATGTACTCCGCCATCGCCCTCGCGCTGCTTGCGGTCGGCGTAGAGGTCGTGACGGCCCGCTCCATGGGGCCCAAGATGCTCGGAACGGGCGGTCGCTGGGCGGTTGCGGCCGGCTCAGTCGCCGTGGCCGGCATGGTAGGCTACACGGGCCACCTTGGCGCGCAGGATGTCTGGCCCGAGCTCATCGGACCCAATGCCATCGGAACAACGCCGGAGGCCGGCGCGGTCAAGGGTGAAGGCGGCGACAAGGAGTAAGACGAGGTCTGGCAGGCCGCCAAAAAGAACGGGCGATGGCATAAGCCACCGCCCGTTTCTCGTTTTGGCTCAGGTTCCGAGCCTACTCGACCTTGGTGTCGGGCGGGACGAGGATGGTGACGAGCTGGGTGTCGAGCACGGCGCCACCGGCGGTCACGATGTCGAGGTAGGCGGTGAAGACCTGCGGATTGGCGGTCTCGGGCGCGCAGTCGTTGCGGACCTCGACGGCGAAGAAGAGGTTGGCACCGGGCGTGACGTTGGAGAAGCCGTCGGGCGTTCCGTCGCTGTCGTTGTCGGCGAGCGTGGGGACGCTGGCGCAGAGGCTGCCGCCCGGGTCGGCGAAGACGGGGTAGACCCGCTCGACGAAGCAGGAGGTATCAACGCCGGGGCTGACGGGCAGGCCGCGGAGGCGGACCGTGACGTCGAACTGGGCAAACTGAACGAGCGCCTTGATGCCCTGGACGATGGCGGCGTCGAGGCCGGAGCCGCTGCTGCTCGAGTCGTAGACGAGCGGGCAGAGGCCGCCGGCGGGGGTCGGCGTGCCGGCGCCGGCAGTGCCGGTGCAGCAGGAGCCGGCGCGGCATGCAGTGGGCCGGTCGATGTCCCAGGCGCAAGGAGGGACGGCTGCGCCCGTATCGAGGGCGATGCGCTCAAGTTCGGTACGGACCTCGCTGCCGCCAAAGCTGCTCACCGAGACGCCGAGGACCTTGGCGCCGATGTCATTGAGCGCGAAGAGGGCCTCATCTTTCGATGCGCCGGGGTAGTTGGAGCCGATGTCGCCGTTGGCCGAGTTGCCGCGCCAGTGGCTGACGGCGTCGGTGATATGGACCACGATGGGGACCGCGCCGGCACGGAAGCCAACGCCACCGATGTTGCCGTCGGCGACACCAAGGACCCGGTCGGCACGGGCGTCGAAGGGCGGGACAAGTTCCCGCAGGCCGGCGACGACGCAGGTGGGCTCTATGCGGCCGTTGCCGGTTGCAATCTGAAAGAGCGACTCGATGCCAGACTCCGGGATGTCGTTGCCGCTGTGGGTAACAAGAAGATTGACGCCAGCCTGAGCAGCAACCGCGTCGGTGGTGATGCGCTGGCGGAGCTGGAAGGGGAAGTCGGTACCCGGGCTGCCCCAACCGCCGCAGGGGAAGTCGTCGAAGGAGCTGACGGCGAAGCCAACGTCGTCAATGGCGGTGCCGAGCTGGGGGATGAGCGTGCCGCGGAGGCTGGCCTGAAGTCCCGAGATGGAGCCGCCCATCGAGCCGGTGGTGTCCATGTTGAAGGCCACATCGCCCTTTCGGACCGCAGCGCTGAAGTTGAGCGTCTGCTGCTGCATGTCGCCGTTGAAGGGCAGCGTGAAGAAGAAGTCGACGTTGTCGGTGATGCCCTCGTCTGGGTCGCAGGCCTGGTTCTGGTCATCCGGGCCGCGGAAGGCGCGCTCGACGAGGTCGGAGAGGCCGTCGCCGTCGGAGTCGGGGTAGGCCCGCTCG
>JABMMX010000170.1 GCA_013205435.1 Deltaproteobacteria bacterium | reverse complement strand
TTCATAGACTTGTTAAAAGAGTGATGGGAAGAAATGGGTAGTTTCCAAAAAGAATACAAACGTTCTGAATGTTTCACTGGCTAGTATTGACCCCAAAGAGGCTGCCCTGCTGGTGAACACATTGGTTAACAAATACCAATCCAAGGACATGGCCCTCCACGCCGGTGAGATCATACTCAGCGGCGCCCTCGGACCCGTCAGCCCGGTCGCCCACGGCGACCACCTCGAGGTGGCCATCTCCGGCCTCGGCAACGCCTCCGCCACCTTCCTCAAGGAGGGCTAGATGGTCTCACCCGACCGCCTCCCCGCCATCGCCGCCGAGCTCCGCGACGCGCGCGCCTACCTCACCGCCATCAACCAACTCGAGGGCCGCTGGGGCGCACTCAGCCTCGACGAGGCCTATGCCATCCAGCACCACGACGCGGTGACCGCAGCCGGCAGCTACCCCGCCGCTGCCGAGGCGCTCGACGGCTTCAAGCTTGGCTTCACCAGCCACGTCAAGATGGCGCAAATGAACCTCTCCACGCCGATCTACGGGCTACTCCCGCGCGGCTCTCGCATCGCCGCAGGCGCAACGCTCTCGCGCGCTGCCTACATCCAGCCCCGCGTTGAGCCCGAGCTTGCAGTGGTCGTCGGCCGCTCCATCCCGCTCGACATGCACCAGGACGAGGCCTGGCTCCGGCTCGACCATGCATGCGCCGCCATGGAGCTCCTCGACTCCCGCTACCGCGACTACAAGTTCTCGGTCACCGATGTCATCGCCGACAACACCTCCGCCGCAGGCTACCTGCTCGGCAGCGAGCGGCTCCCGCTCTCGCGCGACCTCGGCAACCTTGGCGTCCTCTTCTACAAGAACGGCACCCTCATCGAGGCGGCCAGCACCGCCGCCGCGCTCGAACACCCCAAGCATGCCTTCGCGGCACTGCTCACCATGCTCCGCGGCCATGGCCTCACGGAGCTCACCGAGGGCGCCGTCATCCTCACGGGCGGCCTCACCGCGGCCCACGCGATGGCGCCCGGCGACCATGCCCGCATCATCCTCGAGGGGCTCGGCGCCGTCGACCTCCAGTTCGCCTCCTAGTCGCTTCGGAGACCCGCCATGGCCCTGCTGCCGCCCATTCATCTGCCCAGCTGGATTGCCGAAAACCGGCACCTCCTCAAGCCGCCCGTCGGCAACAAGAAGATCTACGAGGACTCCGACTTCGTCATCATGGCCGTCGGCGGCCCCAACGCCCGCATCGACTTTCACATCGATCCGGGTGAAGAGCTCTTCTACCAAGTGCAGGGCGACATGGTGCTGCGCGTGGTGGACGACGGCGCCTTCCGCGACATCCTCATCAAGGAGGGATCCATGTTCCTCCTCCCCTCCTGGGTGCCCCACTCGCCGCAGCGCTTCCCGGACACCATCGGGCTGGTCATCGAGCGCAAGCGGACAGCGGGCGAAGAAGACAAACTCCGCTGGTACTGCGACGACTGCGTGAGTGTGCTTCACGAAGAAATCTTCCCGCTCGAAGACATCGCCACCCAGCTCAAGGCGGTCATCGAAAAGTTCAATGCCAGCGAGAGCCTCCGCACCTGCAAGAACTGCGGCGCGCTCAAGTCCACGACGCCCAGACGATAGCGCTCCGATGAACGTCGACGTCCACACCCACATCCTGCCGCCGCACTGGCCCGACCTCGAAAAGCGGTATGGATCCGGAGGGTGGGTTCAGCTCGAGCACTGCCCGGGCTGCCGCTCCCGCATGCTCCGCGACGGCAAGGTCTTCCGGGAGGTCGACCCGAACTGCTTCGACGAGGCCGTTCGGCTGCGCGAATGCGACGAGACCGGCGTGGGTGCACAGGTGCTCTCGACCGTCCCGGTCATGTTCTCCTACGACAAGCAGCCCGCCCACGCGCTCGACCTCGCCATGCTCCTCAACGACCACATCGCCGACCTCGTGGCCCGCTTTCCAAGCCGTTTTGCAGGCCTCGCAACCGTGCCGCTGCAGACGCCCGAGGCCGCCGCGCGCGAACTCGAGCGGGCCATGCGTTCCGGCCACGCGGGCGCTCAAATCGGCACCCATGTGAATGGCTGGAACCTCGATGACGAGGCGCTCGAACCCTTCTGGCAGGCCGCCAACGACCTCGACGCCTCCCTCTTCATTCACCCGTGGGACATGCTCGGCCAGAGCCACATGACCCGCCACTGGCTCCCCTGGCTCGTTGGCATGCCCATGGAGCTCTCGCTCGCCATCTGCAGCCTCACCATGGGCGGGGTACTCGAGCGGTTCCCGCGCATCCGCTTCATGTTCGCACATGGCGGCGGCGCCTTCTCGGGCACCGTCGG
Organism: Deltaproteobacteria bacterium; assembly: GCA_013205435.1. Lineage (GTDB taxonomy): Bacteria > Myxococcota_A > Bradymonadia > REDH01 > REDH01 > CAIWGR01. The sequence continues at coordinate 7,221 of JABMMX010000170.1, read as the reverse complement.
CCGCATCGACCACGGCTTCGAGGCTCGGCCCGACCTCTGCCAGACACGCACCGCGCAGCCGCCCTCCTCCTTCCTCGACAAAATCTGGGTCGATGCGCTCGTGCACGACCTGCGCACCCTCCGCTTCACCGTCGACCTCTACGGCGACACCCGCGTCGCGCTCGGTACCGACTACCCCTTTCCCCTCGGCGAGGCCCACCCCGGCGCGCTCATCCGCTCCGGCGGCTTCGCTCCTGACGCGGAGCGCAGGCTGCTTCGCGGCAACGCCATCGGCTGGCTCGGCGGGGCAGGCCGACTTCTCAAGGAGGTTCCATGAACTCGCTGGACCATCTGAGCGCGCTCGATGCCGCCGACCCGCTCGCTGACTTCCGCGCCCAGTTTCACCTGCCGATGCATGACGGCGCGCCGCAGGTCTACCTCTGCGGGAACTCGCTCGGACTGCAGCCCAAAGCGACGCGCGCGGCGCTCGAGCAAGAGCTCGATGACTGGGCTCGTCTTGGCGTGGAGGGCCACTTCCATGCCCGCCACAGCTGGTATGAGACCCACCTGGAGCTCCGCGACAGCCTCGCAAGACTTGCAGGCGCAAAGCCCGCAGAGGTGGCCGCGATGGGCTCGCTGACTGCCAACCTCCACATGGCGCTCACCTCCTTTTACCGGCCCACGAGCAGCCGCTTCAAGGTGCTGATGGAGGCGGAGATGTTCCCCTCCGACCGCTACGCGATGGCCTCCCACATCGAGCTGCACGGGCTCACCCGCGAAGATGCGCTCATCGAGCTCGAGGGCGACGGCCGCGGCCTCATCTCCACCGACCGAATCATCGACGCCATCCGCGAGGCCGGCGATGGACTCGCGCTGATTCTCTGGTCGGGCGTGAACTACTACTCGGGGCAGCGCTACGACCTCGACGCAATCGCCGCGGCAGCGCGAGAGGTGGGTGCCAACGTCGGCTTCGACCTCGCTCATGCGATGGGCAATGTGCCGCTCACGCTCCACGAGACGGCGCCCGACTTCGCCGTCTGGTGCACCTACAAGTATCTCAACAGCGGGCCGGGCGGCGTGGGAGGGCTCTTCGTCCATGAGCGCCACCACGGCGACGCCAACCTCCACCGCCTCGCAGGCTGGTGGGGCAACGACCCTGCGACCCGCTTCACGATGGCCCGCACCTTTGTGCCGCAGAACTCGGTAGACGCCTGGCAGGTCAGCAACGCGCCGGTCCTGCAGATTGCCGCACTCCGCGCCTCGCTTGGCCTCTTCGACAAAGCGCCGCTCGACGCTCTCCGCGCCAAGTCTCTCCGCATGGGCAGCGAACTCCGCACCCTCCTTCAGGAGCGGCTCGGCGACAGGGTCTTGCTCCTCACGCCCGAAGCAGCCGACGAGCGTGGCTGCCAGCTCTCCATCCGCGTCGGCCAGGCCGCGCGACGCGTCTGCGACCAGCTCCTCGCCCGCGGCGTCGTCTGCGACTTCCGCGCCCCCGATGTGGTCCGCACCGCACCGACGCCGCTCTACAACACCTTCGCGGAGCTCGGGCGCTTCACAGAGACGCTCGCAGCAATCTACGACGAACAACCCTGGGAGAGTCCCACATGCTGACCGAAGAACGACCCATCGCCATCGTCGGGGCCGGGCTCGCCGGCAGCCTACTCGCTGCGCTCCTCGCCAAGCAGGGCCGACAGGTGCTCATCGTTGAGCGGCGCAGAGACCTCCGACAGGTGGTGGTCGCCGCAGGCCGCTCCATCAACCTTGCGCTCTCCACGCGGGGCATCACCGCGCTGCAGCTCGCCGGGGTCGACGACCTCGTCTTGCCGCTCTGCGTCGAGATGCCGGGGCGGCTCATGCATGCACCCTCCGGCGCGCTCACCTACCAGCCCTACGGAAGCGCAGGGCAGTCCATCCGCTCGGTCTCCCGCCGCGACCTCAACGCCCTGCTGCTCGATGCCGCGGAGGCTGCAGGCGCCTCGCTCCGATTCGAGACCAGCTGCGAGGACCTCGACCCTGATAGCGGGCTGCTGACGCTGCGCGACGCTGCCTCCGGCGCCCAGGAGGAGATCGCCTGCGACTTCGTTGTGGGCGCCGACGGCGCAAACTCCGCGGTCCGCATCGCGTTGCGCAGGCGGGGCCACCTCACCGACGTGGAGACCACCCTCGAGCATGGCTACAAAGAGCTCAACATCACGCCGGATCGCGATGGCTCTTTCCGCCTCGAACGGGCAGCCCTCCACATCTGGCCGCGCGGTGACTTCATGCTCATCGCCCTGCCCAACCCGGGCGGCGACTTCACCCTCACCCTCTTCCTGGAGGTCGCTGGAGCGCGCGGCTTCGACGCCATCGCCGAGCCGGCCGCGGCGCGCGCCTTCTTCGAGGAGCACTTCGCTGATGCGCTGGCCCTCATGCCCGACTTCGATGAGCAGTGGGCGGCCCGTCCCGTCAGCCGCCTCGCCTACCTCGACACCTCGACCTTTCACGCCGGCGCCCGCGCCCTGCTGGTTGGCGACGCAGCCCACGCCGTCGTCCCCTTCTACGGTCAGGGCATGAACGCCTCGTTCGAGGACTGCACCATCCTCATGCAGCTCCTCGAAGCGCATGCCGGCACCTTCTCCGCCGACCTCTGCCGCGACTACACGGCTGCGCGCAAGCCGAACGGAGACGCCATCTGCGCTCTCGCGCTCGGCAACTTCATCGAAATGCGCGACAAGGTCGCCTCCCCCTCCTTCCTCTTTCGGAGGCGCATCGAAGCCGCCCTCCACGCGCTCGAGCCGGAGCGCTTCATCCCGCTCTACACCATGGTCACCTTCAGCAACCGCCCCTACGCCGAGTCACAGGAGCGGGCCCGCAGGCAGGACGGGTGGCTCGACGCGGCGCTCGCTCTCATCGGCTGCTCGCTCGAAGAGATCGACCAAGACCCCGCGGCCATCGCGCCACGCCTCCTCGACGCGATCCCGCTCCCGCACTGATTCTGGCGTCAGCGCCACCTCGGGCTATAGGCGCTCGCATGACCGTCCCACACGACATCCACGCGCTCCGCGTCGCACCGCTTCGCACCATGGAGCGCCTCCTCATGCTCGAGCATACCCGGCTCGACACCCGCTTCCGCGCCATCGACCTCGACCGGCTCCGCTATGCGCTCGCACTGGCCCGCATGGAGCGCATCAGCGCCGAACACCGCACCATCGACCTCTTCGAAGATGTCGCCCCCTTCCGACACTGGCTCATCGAGCAGCTCGAGCACCACGTGGACGCAGCCGGCGAGCGCCCCATCGATTGGGCCGGCCTCGCCCGCGCCATCCCCGAGGTCATGCGCCGCGTCGGTGACGTGCGAACCCACCTGCTCGAGCGACACGTCGGAGAGCTCTCCGAGACCCGCTTCGAGCACGAAATCCGCCACCGCCAGCTCGTCCTTGTCCTCGGCGGCGGCGGCGGAGCCGGCTACCCCCACCTCGGTGTCTTCGCCATCCTCTCCGAGCTCGGCCTCGTCCCCAAGATGATCGTCGGCTCCAGCATGGGCGCCATGCTCGGCCTCTTCCGCGCCAGCATGCGCCACTACGACCCGCTCGCCGTCGCCGTGGCACTCCCCCGCCCCTCCGAAGCCGGACGCCTCTTCTCGCCCTACAGCGGCGTCTCCCGCTTCGGCTTTCCCGGCACCTTCGAACTCAACCTCCGCGCCGTCGCGACCGACATCTTTCGCAACATGCTCGCCAAGGATCTACCTACCTTGGCCGAGCTCCCCATCCCGCTCCGACCGGTCGTCACAGGCCTGCGCACAGGCGTTGGCGTCGCGCTCGGCGAGGTCGAATCGGAGATCACGCGCAGCCGCACCCTCCTCACGCCGCTCGCGCTCCGCCGCCGAAGCTGGCTCCTGCTCTCCACCATCCGGCGCATGGTTCAGAACCCGCGCATGCTCTCCAAAATCACCTTCGGACACGACGAAGAGGTGCGCGACTACGACGCCGTCGACGCCGTCGGCTTCTCCTGCGCCGTCCCGGGCATTCTCCACTACGACATCCACGACCCAACCCACCCCTCCATGCGGGCCACCCAGCGGCTCATGGAGAGCCGCCAGCTCTTCCGCCTCACAGATGGCGGCGTCGTCAGCAACGTGGCCAGCGAGACGGCCTGGCAGTGCGTGCAGGCAGGCGAAATCCAGAGCCGAAACGCCTTCATCCTCTCCTTCGATGCCTTCGCTCCAGGCGCCAACGCCAACGCGCTCTACTTCCCGGTCCAGCGACTCATCCGCGAGCAGGTCCTCGGCGAGCGGGTCTACGCCGACTACCACCACACCTACCGCAGCCCGCTCGCAGCCGTGCAGGTGCTCGCAAACCTTGACGACATCCAGAGCTGCATCGCCAAGGTCCGCAAGGAGCTCGACCCGCTCCGCACCTACCTCGCCCGCTCGCTGCAGCCGCTGCCCCGCTGGTCCCATCTCCAGGAGACCCACTCGCCATGATTCAATACCGCGTCTCGCTCCCCAACCCGCACGACCACACGCTCGCGGTTGAGCTCCGCATCGCCAATCCGGACCGTCAGACGCGCCTCCACCTCCCCGTCTGGACCCCCGGCAGCTACCTCGTCCGTGAGTTCTCCCGCTACCTCAGCGAGCTCACCATCGAGGCCGCCGGCGCAGGCAGCGCGACCATCGAAAAGACCGCGAAAGGCAGCTGGCTCATCACCTGTGACGACGCAGCCGAAGTCGTCGTCCGCTACACCGCCTACTGCCACGAACGCTCCGTTCGGACGCCCCATGTGGACGGCTCCCACGCCTTCTTCACCGGCACCAACCTGCTCTGCTTTGTCGAGGGCCGCACCGACCTTCCACACCGCCTCTCGGTCGCGCTCCCGGAGGGCTGGCGCATCTACACCAGCCGGGGCCCCGACGTCGCCGACTTCACCCTCGCCGACTACGACACGCTCGCCGACCTCCCTGTAGAGCTCGGCCCGCAACACCTTGTCGCCTCCGTCGAAATCCTCGGCAAGCCGCACGACCTTGTCTTCTGGGGCGCCGAACAGACCACCATCAACCTGCCCCGCCTGCTCGACGACACCCGCGCGCTGGTCGAATCCAACGCCGCGATGTTTAGCGGCACACTCCCCTACGATCGCTACCTCTTCATCTACCACATCAGCTCCGATCAGCGCGGCGGCCTCGAGCACCTCGACAGCACCGTCCTCGCCGCCATCTGGAAGAACTTCGAAAACGATGAGAGCTACCGCGACCTCCTCGGCCTCATCTCGCACGAACACTTCCACGTCTGGAACGTGAAGCGCATCCGGCCCAAGGCGCTCGGACCCTTCGACTACCTCGCCGAGAACCACACCACGGGGCTCTGGATCTCGGAGGGCGTGACCTCCTACTTCGACAACCTGAACGCCCTGCGCGCCGAACGCTTCACGCCCGCGCACTGGCTCAAGTTTCTCGAGCAGGATCTGCAGCGCTACTTCGCCATCCCCGGCCGCTTCGAGCAGAGCGTCGCGCTTGCCAGTTTCGACGCCTGGACACGCCTCTACCGGCCCGACGAGAACATCAACAACCGGACCATCAGCTACTACCTCAAGGGAGCGATGGTCTCGCTGGCCCTGGACCTCTCCATCCGCGCCGCAACAGACGGCAGCAGGCGCCTCGACGACCTCCTCGCCCTCTACTGGCAGCGCTTCTGCGAGACGGACGCGGCCTTCGATGAAGCCGCTGTGGTGCAGGACCTCCGAACCGCAACGGGCCTCGACCTCTCCGCAGAGATCGCAGCCTGGGTCTACGGCACCGAAGACCCGCCCTTCGAGGCGCTGCTCGCAGGCCACGGCGTCGAACTCCGCAGCACGCAGCCAGCCGGAAGCCACACCGGCCTCGAGACCACGGCAACGAGCGAAGGCTGGCGCGTGACCCAGGTGCACAGCCGCGGCGCCAATGCCGGCGGCAACATCTACCCGCAGGACATGCTCTTGGCGGTAGGCGGCCGCCGGCTGCTCGCCGATGGCACCAAGGAGTGGCTCGCCGCGCAGCCCGCAGGAAGCAGCCTGCCGCTGCACCTCTTCCGTCGTGATCGCCTGGTGGAGACCGAACTCAGGCTCGGCCAGCCGACCGGCGAGACCGTCGCCATCGTACCCATCGAGACGCCGACCGAAGCGGCCGCCGCGCTCCGCAAGCGCTGGCTCGGTCTATAGTTCGATAACGAAGCCGCCGGGCCACAGCGGCTCGGGCAGCCCGTCGCGGAGCACCAGCGGCGCCTCGAGCAACGAGCGGTCGCGACGGCCGGATGCGTCCAACGTGCGGCGGTAGGAGATGGCCGAGACCAGGTGCACCAGGATGCCCACATCGGTCGCAGCGTCGTCAACCTGGATGACCCAGGGCTTCTGGGCTGCGGCACCCGAACGCGCAGCCTCGAAGAAGCGGTAGAGGCGGAGGAGCGAGCCCTGAGCGGTCCAGGGGACCATCTCGCTCTTGGCGTCGGTACCCAGCGCCGGCTCGATGATGTAGCCATCGGTGCGAATCAGGATGCGGCCGGTGCCCTCTGGTGCCTTCTCGACAAAGCGGATGGGCGCCGCAGAGAGCCGCCCCTCCTTCCCCGTCAGCGTGTGCAGCACCACGGGCGACCATCCGCCCGCCAGCAGCGTGCGCACGACGGGCTGGAACGAGCCGTAGTAGAGGTTGCCATCGGCAACGACGCTCACCCCTTCGAGCACGCCGCCAGGGCCTCGCTGCTGCTCTACGGTGGCCCACGGGGCCGTCGCGACAGCGCGATCCAGCTCCTCCATTGCTGCAGTCAGCGCGGGAACGCCTTCGCCCTCGATCGCGTCGGGAGAGATTGCTCCCTCGCCCTCGAACCGCGTGGCCCAGCGGCCGGGCCAGGCGAAGCCCAGCTGCTCATCTGCACGGCAGCTCCCGCTCGGCGCCTCACAGGCCACCTGAACCTGCGCCAGCGCCACCTGAACGCCGGTGCTCCGAACGGCAACCGTGCGCAGCCGCATCGTCTCCGCAGGCGGTGCTTCGCCCGCGCCCGGAACCAGCATGACGGGCAGTTGTAGCGTGGCGTCGTTGAGGTCCAGCACAGGTGCCGCCACCGCAGCCAGACGCGACAGATCCGCGCGGTGTCGCTCCAACGCGGCCTTCGATGCGGCAGGCAGCAGCGCCTGGCTCGCGCTCCCCGATAGACTGCCAGCAAGCGTCGCCAGCCGGGTGAGCAGCGGCCCGCCACCGGTCCTGATGACGGCCGGGAGCCGCTCCCAGTCCAACCG
>JABMMX010000169.1 GCA_013205435.1 Deltaproteobacteria bacterium | reverse complement strand
GCGGCAAGAGCGGTGGTCGGCGTGGCATCCGCATCGGCATCGGCCTCGGCCTGGTCCAGAAGACCCTCGCCCGCTTCACAGGCACCGAGTTCCTCAACGAACTGACCGAGTTCCTCAGCCAGATGTCGGCCCTGATGGAGGGCTTCAAGGTGCGAGCCGCCGAGACAACCGCGCTCATCCGGTCGGAGCAGGCCCACTTTGTCCTCATCACCGCGCCCGCAAGCGATGCGCCACAGAGTGTCTCCGAGTCGGCCGAGGCGATGCAGTCGCGAGGCTGCCGTGTCTCGGCCCTCATCGTCAATCGCATGATGCCGCCTGTCGCGCTGCCCGCGAACAACCGTGCGCTCACCTCGCTCGTGCACGAGGCTGGACTCTCCAAGACGGCTGCGGCGGCGCTAAGCGAGCGCCTCTGCGCGTCGGCCTCCGAGGCGGCCCGCTTTGCCGACTCCGACGAGGCGATGCTGCGCCAGCTCGAAGAACGCTGGTCGTCTACGCTCACGGTGGAGGCGGTCCGCGCCTTTCCCCATGAGGTCTCCTCGCTCGCTGCGCTCGACGTCATCCGAAACACCCTCTTCCCCGAGCGGGCACCATGAACAGGCAGCCGGGAACAAATGACCCCGCCCGTTGGTCAGTCTCCGTCATGAAGCGCTCGTCACGCCCATCCTCAACACTCCTCTGCGGCCTCTCGCTCGCGCTGCTCGCTGCCGCCTGCGCCGGCCCGCAGCGCCCTGCAGACGACACCACGCCAGTGCAGGAGATCGTGATGGAGGAGACCCTCATCCACGGCTCGTCGAAGGGCGACGGCAGCGGCCGAATCTACGAGCTCCCCGACCTCTTCAAAGAGGCCAACGACTACCTCATCGCCGACGACTTCAAGAACGCCATCCGGCTCTACAAGATCATCCTCAAGAACTTCTCGGAGCCCGAGTACCGCCGCGTCACAACCTACAACCTCGCACTCTCCTACGAGGGCGCAGGCCAATGGTCCGAGGCGGTCGCCCGCTACCGCGAGGTCATCCAGCTCTCACCGGCCTCCGAAGACGGTAGGTTTGCGCTCCAGCGCCTCGGACTATGCCTCTGGGAGCTCGGCGACTACGAGGGCATCAAGCCGGTGGTTGCCCGCCAGTTCGAGCGGCCCGACCTCACCCTCATGGAGGAGATCGACGCACAGCTGCTGCTCGGCAACGCTCTGCTCGAGCTCCGCGACTGGAACGGGGCCGAGCGCTCCTTCTTGCAGGTCGTGCACCTCAACGAGCGCGGCCTCCGCGCCTGGGACCCAGACAAGTCGGCTCCCGCGCGCCGCCCCTATGAACCCACCGCGACGCCGCTCGCACGGGCCCACTTCGGCCGCGGCCGCATCTTTCACGAGACCTTCTCGACCATCCGGCTCGTCCTGCCGAAGGATGCCATCCGCAAGGCCCTCCTCGACAAGACCCGGCTCTTCGAACAGGCGCAGGAGGCCTACCTCTCCGCCGTGCGGACGGGCGATCCCGAATGGGCAACCGCGGGCGGCTTCATGGTGGGGCAGCTCTTCGAGGACTTCTACCTCGACGTGCTCGCCTCCGAGGTGCCCCGCGACTTCAACGAGCTCGAACTCGAGGTCTACTTCGAGGAGCTCCGTGCCTTCATCGCGCCGGCGATCGGCAAGGCGCGGAAGCTCTATGAGCTCAACCTTGGCATGTCGCAGCGGCTTGGCTCCCGAGGCGCATGGGTAGATGAGACCATGGCCGCCATCGAGCGCATGCGGGCCTATATAGACCGCAAAGAGGGCTGGCTGCAGGAGCAGACGCTCATTGTGGAGCAGCGACACCCCCACTCAGCCCGCTTCTCGGATCAGATGCAGTTCCGGAGCGACCGCGCCGGCCGATAGCCAAAAACGAAGAGACCCGCAGCCTCTCGGTCGCGGGTCCATCGGTGCGGGGTCGCGCTTAGCGGCTGCCCGAACCGGAGCCTGCAGCGGGAGCGGCGGCTGAGCCTTCGCCCGAGCCAGCAGCGGGTGCTGCTGCGGCAGCGGGCGCCGCGGCTGAGCCTTCGCCCGAACCGGCAGCGGCCTTGAGCTTAGCTCCCTTGCCACCCGCCTGCGCGGCGCCTGGCTCGGCAGGGGGCGGATTGGCCGCCTCCTTGAGCGCGGCGTCCTCGTTCTGCTTGAAGAGGGTTCCCTCCTCGGGCAAAATCAGTCCCCGCGACATTTCGTCCATGAGGGTGACGCCGAAGAAGAGCAGCATCGCGAGCACCGAGACGGCGAGCACGAGGATGTTGAGCTTCTCATCCCAGATAAGGTGCATGAAGACGCCGGCAACCAAGGCGGCCTTGGTGCTGGCAACCAGCATCGCCACTCCGAGTGCCAGCGACTCAGGCAGTCCAACAAAGGAGACGGCGTAGGTTAGGATGGTGAGCCCCAGCAGCGCGCCGAAGATGCCGTAGTAAACGGGCAACGGCAACACATGGGGTTCGTGATGATTTTCGTGGGCTTGGTTCGCCATGACGACAGCTCCTAGCGGCAGGTCGGCGCTTAGCGCACGAGGTAGAGAAGGGGGAAGAGGAAGATCCAGACCAGGTCAACAAGGTGCCAGTAGAGGCCCACATTCTCGACCGGGATGTAGTAGGTCGAGTCGAAGTCGCCGCGAATGGCCCGCTTGAGGATCCAGAAGAGCACGCCGATGCCGGCCACGACGTGGATGCCGTGTAGGCCGGTCATGGTGAAGTAGACCGTGAAGAAGAGCTCCGGACGCCCCGGAATGAACTCATGGCCATGGTACAACGCTCCCGGAAGGAAGCCGTGGTCAAACTTCGCGCTGTACTCAAAGTACTTCACGACCATGAAGATGAAGGCGCAGACGATCGTCTGGATGAGGTTGATGATCAACCCCTTCTTGTCGCTCAGCTGAGCCGAACGGACGGCAAGCGCCATCGTAAGCGAGCTGTAGAGCAGGACGACGGTGTTGATACCGCCCATCGTCTTGCTCAGATATTCGGCAGAGTGCAGCCAGGTCTCGGGGTAGAGCGCACGGAAGACAAAGTAGGCCATGAAGAGGCCGCTGAAGAACAGCACCTCCTGACCGAGGAAGAGCCACATGCCGAACTTCGCGGACGAGGCCTGCTGGGCCATCGTCAGGAAGTGGTGCTGGTGGAACTTGTGGTGCGCCTGTCCGTGGGCGTCGTCGTGGGCGTTGGTCGCCGAACTCATGGGTAGCTCCAGAGAATGCCGGGCTTGCGAAAGAAGCAGATAACGAGGGAACTAGTGACCGTTGCCGGTGCGGGCTGCGCGGACTTCGGGGAAGTCGTAGGGGCCGGCCGTGACAACGGGGATGGACTCAAAGTTGTGCTCGATGGGCGGCGTGGCCGTCTCCCACTCGAGCGAAACGCCCCGCCAACGCTCGGGAGCAACGCCCTTGTTACGGAGCGACGCGAGCAGGTTGAAAAGGGCCAGGAAGAGGCCCACCGCGAGGAGGTAGGAGCCGTAGGTCGAGATCATGTGACCCGTGTGGTACTGCTCCAGGTAGGACCAGTAGCGGCGGGGCATGCCCTGCGAGCCGAAGATGAACTGCGTGAAGAAGGTCACGTTGAAGCCGACGAAGATGATGATGGCCGCGATGACGCCGATCTTCTCGTTGTAGTTCTTGCCCGTGAACTTGTGCCACCAATGGTGCACGCCGCCGATAAAGGCGATGATCGTGCCGCCCATCATGACGTAGTGGAAGTGGGCGATGACGAAGTAGGTGTCCGTTAGGTGAACGTCGACCGACAGCGAGCCGAGGAAGAGACCCGTCAGACCGCCAATCGAGAAGAGGAAGAGGAAGGAGAGCGCATAGACCATCGGCGTCGTGTACTGGATGGAGCCCTTGTAGAGCGTCGCAATCCAGGAGAAGACCTTGATGGCCGTGGGAACGGCGACCGCGAAGGTCAGGAAGGAGAAGATAGAGCCAGCGAGCGCAGACTGGCTCGAGACGAAGAGGTGGTGGCCCCAGACAAGGAAGCCGATGAAGGCGATGGCAACCGACGAGATCGCGATTGGCTTGTAGCCGAAGATTCCCTTGCGGCTATGGACCGTGATGAGCTCGCTGATCATGCCGAAGCCTGGAACGATCATGATGTAGACGGCGGGGTGGGAGTAGAACCAGAAGAAGTGCTGGAACAGGACTGGGTCGCCGCCGTAGACGGGGTCAAAGATGCCAATATGGATCGTGCGCTCGAGCACAAGCAGCCCCAAGGTGATGGCGAGGACCGGCGTGGCCAGGACCTGCATCAGCGCTGTGGCGTAGAGCGCCCAGACGAAGAGCGGGAGACGGTCCCAGGTGAGACCAGGCGCACGCATCTTGTGAATTGTCACCAAGAAGTTGATGCCGGTGAAGATGGAGGAGAAGCCGAGGATGAAGGCGCCAAGCAGGGCAATCGTCGCAGAGCTGCTCGTCTTGATCGAGTAGGGGGTGTAGAAGGTCCAACCGGTATCGACGCCGCCCGTAACGAGCGTGGCGATAAAGAAGGCGGCGCCCAGCACGTAGACCCAGAAGCTCGCGAGGTTAAGCTTCGGGAAGGCAACATCCTTCGCACCCAGCATGAGCGGAAGCACGAAGTTGCCCAGCGATGCCGGGATGGACGGGATGATGACCAAGAAGACCATCACCGCGCCATGGAGCGTGAACATCCTGTTGTAGGCGTCCGCATCCATGATATCTTTCGTAGGATTCATCAGCTCTGTTCGCACCGCGATGGCCGCGAGGCCGCCGACGATGAAGAAGAGGATGACCGCGGCAAGGTACATGATACCGAGCCGCTTGTGGTCTACCGTCCAGATCCAGGAGCTGATCCCCTTCTTGGCTACGAGGTAGTTGTCATGATGCCCGTGCTCACCAGCTGCGTGGGAGGGCGAATGGTCAATCGTGGTAGCCGACATGGTGATTCCTCACACCGAAATCGAAAGAAAACAGAATCTTAAAATCGAAGCGTCTACTTGATGGAGCGGATGTACTCGACCAGCGCGCCCATCTGCTCCTCGTTGATGCGACCAGCGTAGGCAGGCATCGCGGCGGGGTAGCCCGCGACGATCTTCGCCATCGGGTTCATCACCGACTCACGGATGTACTGCTCATCTGCAATCACCGCCGGACCGCCAACAATGGGCTGCTCCGTGCCGTAGACACCCTTTAGCGAGGGACCGACAAGCTTGCTGCCGTCCACCGAGTGGCAGGAGTTGCAGCCGTTCCGCTTGAAGGCCACGCCGCCACACTCGGCGAGCGACTGGCCATCCTGGCAGCCCGTCAGCCCCTTGAGGTGGGCATCATACTCCTCCTGCGAGACAACCTTGACCTTTGACATCATCAAGGAGTGGCTGGTGCCGCAATACTCTGTGCAGAGCACATCGTACTCGCCGAGCTTGTCGGACTGGAACCAGAGCACCGTGTAGCGCCCGGGGACCACGTCGCGCTTGGCGCGGAAGGCCGGCACGAAGAAGCTGTGGAGGACATCCACCGAGCTCATCGTCAGTTTCACCGGCTTGCCCACGGGTACCACAAGAATCGAGTCGTTACCGCCGTTCGGGTAGGTGAACGACCAGGCCCACTGTTGGGCCGTCACATTGATGTTGAGCGTGTTGGCCGGCGGCGTAAGCGTGTCGATAAAGCCACGGAAGCCGAGCACAAAGAAGACGCCCAAGATCAGTGTCGGAAGCACGCTCCAGGCGATCTCCAACTTCGTGTTGCCGTGGATGTCGGACGTCGCCTCACCCTGCTTCCGGCGGCGGTACTTCACCATGAAGTAGGCCATCGCCCCCATCATCACGACGAAGAAGAAGGTGCTGATCCAAAAGATCAGATAGTAGAGGTAGTCATGGTCAGCAGCGAAGGTGGAAGCTGCCTCAGGGAGCCAGAAGGTCGCTGCGGAGCCATCTGCCAGCAAGGGGGTCTTCATTGTCTCTTCCTCACGCTGAAGGCGCGGCGGAAAGCTTTTCCCGCCGGCGCAGCACAAAAATCATGGAACCAAGGGCCAGCACCGCGATTGCGGCACCCAGACGCATCACGCCCCAGGCGAACGGCACATAACTGCCCTTCGCCGGGTCGTAGTGAAAACAACTCATGATGAGCTTGTCAACCGAGGAGCCAACACGGCCCGCCGATGCTTCGATCAGCGCGAACTTGATGTCGCGCGGGTAGTAGTTCAGCCCGTAGACGTACCGCGACACCAGACCTGTCGGAGACAGGAACATGATGGCCGCCGGATGGGCGAACTCCTGGGACGACTCCACGAAGTGGAAGTTGTAGCCCATCTGAGAGGTTAGCGCCTTGATGCTCTCCGCGCTGCCCGTCAGGAACTGCCAGTCGATATCGCCCTTGCCGAGCGCCTGAAGGTGAGCCTCCCGCTTCTGCGAAGCAAGGCTCGAGCGCTCGCGTGGGTCGAAACTCACGGTGATGATCCGGAACTCCTTGCCCGGGACCCAGTCCAGGTTGGCAAGCGCTTCGCGGAGGAAGTTCAACTGGATGCCGCACAGCATGGGGCAGCCGTAGTAGTTGAGCGTGAGCAACACGGGGATGTCTCCGCGCACCAGCTCTCGCAGCGCAACCATCTTCCCGGTGTGGTCGGCGAAGGTCAGGTTGAGATCAACCGACTTCCCAAGGTTCTCGGTGATCCCCACGCCCTCCAGCTCCTTCGGGAGCTTCTCGGCCTGTGCTGTTGCCGCACCCATCCATCCGGAGATGGTGAGCGCTGCTGCCAGCATATTTCGCGTGATTCCGAACACCTAGACCTCTTTAGGGAGTCGCCTGTGCCGAGCCTTCGCCCGAACCGATTGCTGCAACGCCCGAGCCGTCGCCGCTTCCCTCAACAAAACCTGCAGGGCAGTCCATCAGTGCAGCGCCCTCGGGGAGCCCAGAGCCCTCCGCCGCGAGCGAGAGGCTGCCGTCGGCCGCCTTCACGCACTTCGCAGCCTTCTCAGGCTCCGGAGGCTTGGGCGCAAGGGGGTGCCTTGCGAGCAGTCCGGGATGCGCAAGCAGGATCGACTTGGCAACCGAAACGGGCACTTGGTAGCCGCTCTTGTCTGCCTTTCCGTAGCCGTTCAGGTAGGTTGCTGCGCTCGCGCGAAGCTCCGCAAGACGGGGATCGCCCTGCGACCAATCGCGCGCGAGCGACACGTCCTGGACGGTCTTCTGGAAGTACAGCCCAACGCCCAATGCCGCCGCCAGCACGAGGCCAATGACGATGACGGTGGCCATCACGAGGCCGCGCGGCGGAGGCGGGTCGTTCTCGAAGCCCTGCGCCAACGCCTCGGGGGAGAGCTTCTCGTCCTTCCACGAGGGCAGACCGCGTACATCTTCAGCCGTGCTGACGCCCCAAACATGGGCCATCTTCAGCGAAGCATCTTGGTTCTCACTGCCCGTTGAACCGTTCTCTGGAGTAGTTTCGCTCACAGCGCAGTCCTTGGATTAGTAGTTGGTAAAACGGAGCGACTCGGAGAGGCGCGGGTCTTTGACCGGCACCAGCGAGCTCTTCTTGAGGAAGACTCCAACAAGCGCGAAGAAGAAGCCGCCGATCATCAGCATCGACAGGCCGTGCGCTGCGGTGAAGTGCGGACCGTGGTGCTGCTCGGTCGGCATTACCTGCCAGAACAGGTCCAGATAGTGCATCGCGAGCATCCAGAAGGAGGCGATCAGCAGCGTCACCTTGTTCCGCTTCGTGTGGCGCGTCATCAGGAAGAAGAAGGGCAGCGCGAAGTGACCGACCGCAAGGAAGATGCTGAACTTGTCCCAACCGAACTCGATCCAACGGTGCGCAAACCACATCGTCTCTTCGGGGATGTTTGCATACCAGATGAGCATGAACTGCGAGAAGTTCACATAGGACCAGAAGACCGTGAAGCCGAACAGCAGCTTGCCGATGTCGTGGAAGTGCTCGGTCGTCACAACGGCCAGCGGGCCGGCCGACTTGAGGCTATGGCCCATGATGGCCAGCGTCGCCAACAGCGCGATCATGCCGCCCGCAAAGAAGCAGACACCGAACATGGTCGAGAACCAGTGCGGGTCGAGCGACATGCTCCAGTCAAAGGCCGCGAAGGTCACAGAGAGCGCCAGCACGGGAAGCGCAGGGTAGCTCGCGCCCCGGGTGGCGTGCGAGTAGGCGAGGTCGCCGTTTGTATCCTGCTTCACCGACTTGCTGTAAAAGTACCAGGCGTAGGCCGACGATGCCACCAGGTAGAAGAGGGCCCGACCGAGCCAGAAGCCCATGTTCAGGTAGCCCGACTTCGCCTGCAGGATGGGATCCTTCGCCACCTCATCCAGATGAGTCCAGTGGTAGAGGTCGTGGGCGCCGAAGGCGATGGGCGCAAAGAGCACCAACAGCGCGGGGAAGCCCATCGACAGGATCTCAGCCAGACGCCGAACCACCACGCTCCAACCAGCGCGCGTGGCGTGCTGGATGACAACAAAGAAGAGGGCGCCCATCGCGAGGCTGAAGAAGAAGAGGTAGGCGACCAGGTAGGCAAAGAGCCCTTCACCGTGGAAGCTGCCCGTCACAAACATGCCGATAAGCCCGAGCAAGCCGATGACCGCGCCAATGATGGGCGACTTCGACCAGAGGGAGGAGGCGGGGAGGGAGGCCGACTGGGCGTCCAGGGTAGTAGCGGTAGGGTGCGACATTACTTTGCCCACTGCTGCGTCTTGGCCACATCTGCCGGAACCGTCTCGATCGTGGTGGCGTGGCTCAGCTGGAGCGTCCGCACATAGGCCGCGATCGCCCAACGGTCTTCCGCCGGGATCTGGCTGCGATAGGAGGGCATGGTGTTGATGCCATTAGAGATGATGTCGTAGAGTTGGCCGACGGCGTAGCTACGCTGCCGGTCGCCATGAAGCGACGGAACCAGCCAGTTGGTCGCACGGACCGGCACGATGCCGCTATTCTCGAGGCCGGCCTGACCGTGGCAGGGCTGGCAGTAGATGTTGTAGCGCTCTTCGCCGCGGTCCAGCACATCGGCCGTCAGCGGCATCGGGAGCGTCGTCGCCCACCCACCATTGGCTTTGCCGCGGTAGGTGTGGCCATCTTCCTGCAGGTGGTTGTCGTCGGCCTTCGTCGAGTGAGCGATGGTGCCGGCAACCTGAGGACGCATGCCACGCCCATCGGCAAAGTGGGGATTCCCCTCCTGGCCCTGGATGTAGGTCACATTGTCCATGTTGGGATTGAGGTGAATCGGCGGATCGACGAAAGGAGTGCCGCGGCATCCGGTCAGCGCCGAAGCCGCCAGCAGGCCCGAGAGGCCCACGAAGAGACGGGTCATGCGATTCATGCTTCTTCCTCCACCAGCTCCACATGCTTCGCGCCGATGCCCTTGAGGAACTCCGCAGTGCGGGTCGCCTCAAACTTGGGGTCGGCCGACTCGATCGAGATAAAGAACTTGTCGTCCGACGCCTTCTCGAAGCGCTTCGAGCCGAAAATGGGGTGGTTCCAGCGCGGAAGCCGGCAGAAGCCCATGATGCTGAAGATCGTCGCGAAGGCCGAAAAGAGGATCGACATCTCGAAGATGACCGGAACATAGGCCGGCCAGGCAAAGTAGGGCTTGCCCGAGATGACCAGCTTGTAGGCGTAGTTGTGCACCCAGTACTGAAGCGCAGTGCCAGTGAAGGTGCCCGACAGGCCGACTACAAGCACCACCCAGGGCAGCTTGCTGGCCTTGAGGCCCATTGCATCGTCGAGACCGTGCACCGGGAAGGGCGTGTGGGCGTCCCACTGCGCGAAGCCGGCGTCGCGTACCTTCTCGCAGGCGTGGAAGATTTCGGCTGCCGAGTCGAACTCGGCCAGGATGCCCCAAGTGGAGCTAGTGGTAGCAGTGCTAGCCATGAGCGTGCGCTCCTTCGTGAGCGGACTCGCCGCCATGGTGGTCGCCATGGTGGTGCGGGTCGGCAATCGGCATCACCGACTTGACCTCAGCGATGGCCACCTGGGGCACAAAGCGAAGGAAGAGGGCGAAGAGGGTGAAGAAAAGACCAAAGGTGCCAAGGAAGGTCGAGATGTCCCAGTAGGTGGGCGAGTAGGTGTCCCAGCTCGACGGCAGGAAGTCGCGCGACAGGGTAATCGTGATGACGAACCGCTCGAACCACATGCCGATGTTCACGAAAATCGAGGCGATGAAGAGCACCGTCGTGTTCGTGCGTAGCTTCTTGGACCAGAAGAGCTGCGGCGTGATGACGTTGCAGGTGATCATCGTCCAGTAGGCCCACCAGTAGTTGCCGAAGGCACGGTTGATGAAGGCGAACTGCTCGTAGGTGTTGCCCGAGTACCAGGCGATGAAGAACTCCATCGCGTAGGCGTAGCCGACAAGCGTGCCCGTCAGGAGCACAACCTTGGCCATGTTCTCAAGGTGGCGGATCGTGATGATGTGCTCGAGCTTGTAGATCACGCGGCAGGGGATGAGCAGCGTGAGCACCATGCCGAAGCCGGAGAAGATGGCGCCGGCGACGAAGTAGGGCGGGAAGATGGTCGTGTGCCAGCCCGGGACCTGCGACGTGGCGAAGTCGAACGAGACGATCGAGTGGACCGAGAGGACCAGCGGCATGGAGAGCGAGGCGAGCAGCAGGTAGGCCCGCTCGTAATGCTGCCAGTGGCGATTGGAGCCGCGCCAGCCGAGCGAGAAGAAGCCGTAGAGGGCCTTCGACAGCGCTGTCTTGGAGCGGTCGCGCATCGTTGCCAGGTCGGGGACAAGGCCCGTGTACCAGAAGAGCAGCGAGACCGTTCCGTAGGTGCTGACGGCGAAGAAGTCCCAGAGCAGCGGGCTCCGGAAGTTCGGCCACATCGCCATCTGGTTGGGCAGCGGCGCGAACCAGTAGAGCAGCCAGACGCGACCGACGTGGATGGTCGGGAAGACCAGCGCGCAGACGACCGCGAACAGCGTCATCGCCTCAGCGGCCCGGTTGATCGAGGTCCGCCACTTCTGCCGGAGCAGGTAGAGAACGGCCGAGATCAGCGTGCCGGCGTGTCCGATACCGATCCAGAAGACGAAGTTGACGATGGCCCAGCCCCAAGCGACCGGGATGTTGAGGCCCCAGATGCCGGTTCCCTGCCAGAACAGGTAACCGATGGAGATACCCAAGTTGGCCAGGAGGAGGAGCCCGATGCCGAGGATGATGTACCAGATCTTCGGAGCTGCGCTCTCGATGGGTCGGGCAACCGCCTCGGTGATGGCCGAAAAGGTCTGTTCGCCGAGGACGAGCGGTGCGCGCTCGTCGAGGGGATCAAAGTTGGAATTGTCCATGCCTGCGGATGCCATGGGTTAACCGAGCTCCGGGTTGGGATTGCTGATCTTGGCCAAGTAGGTGGTGCGGGGGCGGAGGTTGAGCCACTCCAGCACTGCATAGTTCTGGTCCATCTTCTTGAGCACCGAGACCCGGCTGTCGGGCGCTGCGACGTTGCCGAAGGTGATGGCTTCGGCGGGGCAGGCCTGCGCGCAGGCCGAGGTGAAGGCACCCTCTTGAATCATGCCATCGCCCTTGCCATTCACCTTCGCATTGATGTGGGCGGCGCTAACGCGCTGCGAGCAGTAGGTGCACTTCTCCATCACGCCGCGGAAGCGGACGGTGACGTTGTTGTTCCGCTGCATGCGGAGAAGCTCGTTCGAGGTGTCGGCTTCTTTGTTGTAATTGAAGAAGTTGAACCTGCGCACCTTGAGCGGGCAGTTGTTGGAGCAGTAGCGGGTACCGACGCAGCGGTTGTAGGCCATGTCGTTCGTGCCCTCGGGGCCGTGGACGGTGGCGGCTACGGGGCAGACCTGCTCGCAGGGAGCAGTCTCGCAGTGGGCGCAACCCATGGGCTGCGTCATGAGCTTGGGCGAGTTCTCGTCGTCACCAACGAAGTAGCGGTCGAGACGGATCCAATGCATCTCGCGGCCGTTGAGGACCCGCTCCTTGCCTACCACCGGGATGTTGTTCTCGGCTTGGCAGGCGATGGTGCAGACATTGCAACCCGTGCAGGAGGTAAGGTCGATGACCATACCCCACTGGTGCGGGTAGTCCTTGTTGTCCATGTACTTCATCGGGGGGCCGGTGAACTCGCCATCCGACTTGTCCCAGAGCGACTCGAGATCCTCGGGCTTCATCAGGTCGTGTTCTGCGATGACCTTGGGGTTCTTCTTGAACTCCTCGATCTCGGCATGACGGAGGATGGGGCGGTCGGCGGCCTCGCTGTCGCCGCGCATCGTGTTATGGTCCTGCGTCAGGGCGAGCAGGTAGGAGTCGCCGCTCTTGGCGACGGTGGCGCCGGCCAAGAAGCCGGTCGTCATGCTGCTGCGGAGCGGGTGGGTGTTGAAGCCGACCTTTTCTGCGGCCACGCGCCCACCAAAGGAGCGTCCGTAGCCCATGGGCACGAGGATGGTGAAGTCTGCGACACCAGGCGTGACGAGCACCGCGATGGTGACCTCGCGGCCATCGACCGTCAGCTTGACGATGTCGGACGACTCCTTGCCGGTGTCGTCGCCCGAGCCGAAGCGGAGACCGAGCTCACGCGCCGTCTTGGGGCTGACCATCGCGGCGTTGTCCCAGGTCAGCTTGGTGACCGGGTCCGGGAGCTCTTGCAGCCATGCGTTGTTGGCAAAGCGGCCGTCGTAGGTCTTGTTGTCGAGGGCGAAGACGGCCTCGAGCGCGGCCTTGGTCGGGGCCGGTGCGGTGGTCAGCTTGGCAACCTGCGCAGAGAGCGGCGCCCAGTCCCAGTCGGGGCTGACGGAGCCGGTCGGGGTGGCGAACTTGCCGCTGTGGAGCGAGCGGCGCCAGGCGGTCTCAAAGTCGCCCGGAATGGCCGACTGCCACTGGTCGCGCACCAGGTCGTAGCCTGAGCCCGACTTGCCCGCGAGGCGGCCGATCAGCTCAAGGTCAGAGACCGATTCGAAGAGCGGGGCAATGAGCGGCTGCTGGATGCCCAGCGTTCCGTCCCACGAGAGGAGGTCGCCCCAGCTCTCGAGGGCATGCGACATCGGGATGTGCCACGAGGCCGCCTTGGCAGTCTCGTCGGGGTGGTAGCCGAGGTGGATGCTCAGCGGAGCCTTGGCGAGTGCCTGGCCAAAGTTGAGCGCGCCGGGCGCATCATAGACGGGGTTGACGCCAACGAGGATGAGCGTCTTGATCTCACCCTTGTTGAGGGCGTCGGCCAGCTTCTCGCTGTTCTGGGTCTGGACCATGCCCACATCGGGCTGGATCGAGAAGGTCTTGTTGAGGCCATCAAGGGCCACATTCATGAGGTGGGCAAGGCCATGCACCCAGGCGGGCTGGCGCTCGCCGACGATGATGAGCGACGTGCCACGCTTGGCAGCCAGATCCTTGGCGACCGCGTCGGCCCACTTGGTGAGCGTCTCGTCGGCCTGCACTGCCGCACCGCCGAGCGCTTCGGCACCGGCGGGGAGGGTAACGCCCGAGGCAGCGAGCTTGGAGGCGAGCAGACGGGCGAAGGTGCCCACCTGGCTGGCTGCGACCTGGAGGCGGTTGTCGGCGGTTGCGCCGGTGACCGTGAAGGCGGGCTCAATGGCGTAGAGGCGGTTGATGTCGCCCGCCTTGGCAGCTTCGGGCTTGCGACGGCCGGCGAACTGGCGGGTCAGACGGACTGCGTCGACGCCTGTGCCCATGAAGTCGGCATCGAGGCTGACGACCACGTCGGCGACCGAGAGGTCGTAGACGGGGTGAGAGCTGGCAACACCGACGAGCGCCATGCCCTCGCGGGTGTTGGCTTGGTCTGCGTTGTCATGCGTGTAGATCTGGGCGGCTGCGTAGCGCTTGGCGACGCTGGCGAGCAGTACCCGGTTGGTAGGTGAGGGCTTGCTGTCGATGACAATCGCCAGACCCTGGCCCCCATCCTTGTGGCCCACGAGGGCGGCGTCCACGGCTGCAAGCGCCTCTTCGAGGGTCGACGCGGCGCCGGCCTTGAGGGCGTGGCGGCTGCGGTCGGGATCGTAGAGGTCGAGCACCGTTGCTTGAGCGAACACATTGGTGCCGCCGCCGCTAGAGGGGTGTTCCTTGTTGCCCTCGACCTTGGAGGGCCGACCGTCCTGGCTCTTGACGAGCAGGCCAAGCGCTACGCCGCCAACATGGAGGTTGGTCGCAAAGTAGCGGGCCTCGCCGTCGGCCTGGTCCTCGGGGCGGCGCGAGTAGGGGAGGATGTACTCCACCTCTTTCCGCATGCAGCCGGTGAGGCCGCCAGCTAGGGCGGTTGAGGCTCCCATGATGGCCATGAACTGACGACGTGAGACGCCGTCGAGTTCGAGGTTCTCTGCGCCCTCGGGGAACTCCCGCACGGAGCCCTGGTCAGGGTTGGTGCGGCTGGAAAGACTACGCCACTGGGGCTGGCCGTTTTTGACGCTTCCCTTGGTCATCGGTGACATCCGGAGCAATGTTCAGGCGGGTGGAGATCCTTGACCTTGCGGATGCGCTTGGGATCTTCATCTGCCCGATAGTTGGCGGTCGTGGAGTCCCACGCCATGTTGGTAATCTCGGAGGCGGGGCGGAGGTTCGCCTCGGGTGCGCGGTGGCATTCAAGGCACCAGCCCATGCTGAGCGGTTTGGCCTGCGCCACCACCGGCATCTGGTCGATACGGCCGTGGCAGGAGGAGCAGCCGACACCCGCTTTGAGGTGCACGCTGTGGTTGAAGTAGGCGTAGTCGGGGAGCATGTGCACCCGGACCCACTCGATCGG
>JABMMX010000168.1 GCA_013205435.1 Deltaproteobacteria bacterium | reverse complement strand
CGTAGCAGCGCCACGGAGCGGGCCGAATTGCTTCAGGAGGCGGCGACGATCGCGTCGACGACGCTGCACGATGATCAGGTCTCGGCGAGGATACACGAGGCGCTGCTGATCGATTCTGAGGGTCGGAGCGATGCGTCGTTCGCCTTCCTTGCGGGCTACCTTCCGTCAGCGGAGCTGTGGCCGCGCTGGGCGCAGGCGCTGTTGCTGCGGCGTGGCGCTGTGGATGGCGAGATGCAGGTCGCGCTTGCGATGGAGGAGGCGGAGGTTCGTCTGGTTCGTCTTTCGGACCGGGGTGCAGCGGAGCGGTTGTGGCTGGAGGCAGCGCGCTACGGCGAGTCTGGCAAGGCGGGGCTCGAGCGTTTGATTGCAAGCGCTGCGAGCAGCAGCCGCTGGCCGACGCTGATGGAGCTGGGCGATGAGTTCGGTTGCTGGGCGACGCTGCGCGGAGCGTTGATGGAGCGGCTATCGAACTGCGGTTCGGATCAGGTTCAGGAGATCGGCGAGACGCTATGGGAGATCGCGTCGGCGCGGCTGTCGCAGGCGGAAGCCGAGCGTGAGGTGCTGGAGGCGTGGCGTAAGCGGTCGCCGCGGAACCTTGTTGTACTGGAGCGGCTTGAGCAGCGGTACCAGCGGGCAGGCGAGGTGGAGCGGCGTGCTAAGGTGCTCGCAGACCTTGTGCCACTGGTTTCGGCGGAGCACGGGCTGGCGCTGTGCGATGAGCTATCTGCGATCTACGAGCAGGATCTCGGCGATGCGCGTCAAAGTTATCAGTGGGCTGCGCAGGCGTTTGTGCGGACGGCGACGGAGTCGGATCGGTTGGCTCGGGTGACCGAGCTTGCGGTTGCGGTCGGAGAGTTGCGGTCCTGGGTTTCGATGCTCGAAGCGGTAGCATCGGGGCTGTCGGATGCGGAGCGGTCTGGGCGTCTTCGGGCGCATGCGGCGGCGCTGTGCGACGATGGTTTGAACGAGCCTCTGCGCGCAGCTGCGATGATCGAGACGGTGCGGGCGAGCGGTCAAGCGGATGCTGTGCTGATGGGCCGTCTGTGCGGGATTTACGCACGATTCGAACGATGGGCACCGCTGGCTGCAGCGCTGGAGGCGCAGGCGTCGCTGACATGGACGACGACAGAGCGAGCGTCGGTGGAATTGGAGTTGGCGCAGGTGCTGTCGGAGCGGCTGGGCCGTCTGGCGGAGGCGAGCAAACTCCTGCTTGCGCAGCGCGAAGCGGGCGTTGCATCGCCGCAGTCGCAGGAGCTGCTGCTCTCTGTGTCGATGCGCCGCGCGGACTGGCCAGTGGCGTCTCAGTGTCTGGAAGCGGCCGTGGAGAGGGCGAGCGAGTCGGAGCGGGGTGCCTTCCTTGTGGAGTGGGGCCGTTTGCTGTCGGATCGGTTGGGGGAGCATCGGCGGGCAGTATCGGTCTTTGGTCGCGCAGTGGAGGAGGGCTCGGACGCTGGCGGGCTGGCACTTTCGGGTCTGATAGTGATGTTCGGGCGTGCGGAGGTGGCCGAGGCTGCGGCAACGGTTGCTGCGCCCTACCTAGGCAAGGCGGGTCTTTGGGCGGAGCTGCTGCAGGCCTACGGGCTGATGTGGTTCGCTGTGGGCAGTGGCGAGCGCCGAGAGGCGAGCCGGGCGATGGCGCAGATCTGGGAGCGTGAGTTTTCGGATCTGGATGCTGCCTTCGTCGTGATTGCCAACCTCCTGGCGGAGGAGGTCGGGGAGGCCTGCGACTGGGTTCTGTTCGACCGGCTCGCGGTAGCTTCGGGTCGTGCGTCGGAGGCTGCGGTGCGCTGGTTGGCTGCTCTGGAGCAGTTTGGCGCTGCGTCGTTCGGGTCGCGGTTGGCGGATATCGCGACGCTTGTAGAGCAGTCGCTGGGCGATGCTGAAGCGGCTCGCGGTGTTTGGCAGAGTGCGACGTTGCTTCGCTCGGAGCCGTCGGACTGGTTGCAGGTTGCTCGGTTGAGCGAAGCGTTGGGCGATTGGAATGCGGCTCGGTCAGCGTGGAAGGAGGTGTCTCGGCTTGCCTCTTACGAGGTGTCGCAGGAGGCGCTGGCGCACGCGGCGATGCTGGCGGATGAGAAGCTCTTGGATCCTGAACTCGCGATAGGCGAGCTGGAGCAGATGATCGCGGCAGATATGCATTACGCGCCGGTGCGGTCGCACCTTCGGTCGCTGCTGGAGCGCGTTGGAAGGCAGGGTCGGCTCGCATGGCATCTTGAGCAATGGGCAGGCTGCGCGGATGCCGAACAGGAGCGGTTGGAGCTGCTCCGGCAGGCTGCAGCTGCATCCGAGGCCGCATCGGAATGGCAAGGGGCTGCGCGGTTGCACTGCCTCGTGATGACGCATGCCGCGGAGGGTGCGGGGAGCGAGGCGGAGGCCTTCTGGCGTCGCGCGGGTGGTGCCGGTGAGTGGCGATTGGCAGATGACTTCGGGTTGCTGGACCTGCTGTGTGAACAGCATCGGTCGGCTGGCCAGTATGAGGCGCTGTGGAGCCTTCTGGATATCGCACTTCACCAGGCGGCGGAGAGCAGGCGGTTGTCGCTTGCAGATGCTTGCGCAGAGGTGGCGGAGGAGCAGTTGCATCGGCCGGATGCTGCGATGGATGCGCGGTTGGTTGGCTACCGTTTGTCGCCGGACGATCCGTTGCGGGGCGCGTCCGTGGAGCTTTCCGCGGAGCAGTCGAATCGGTGGGAAGATGTTGCAGTCGCCTATGAGTGGGCGGCTGAGCAGACGACGGATGGAGCGCAGAAGGCGGGTCGTCTTCGTGCGGCGGCAGTGATTCGATTGGAGCGGTTGAACGATCTGCCGAGCGCGATCGCGAACTTCGAGATTGCACGCCAGATCGTGCCCCACGATCGAGAGTTGCTTGGGTCGCTTGAGAAGTTGTTCGCGGCATCGGGCAACGCAGAGCTCCGCGCGGTGGTGGTGTTGGAGTGCGCGGGCCTGACGGACGATGCGGACGAACGGGCGCGCCTGTTGCTGGACGCTGCGGGCATCTTCTTCCGAGAACTGGGCGCGCACGCGTCGGCGGTGGAGGTTTTGGCGGACGCGCGTCGGTATGAGCGGACGCACGATGATGCGCTGCTGATGCTGGCGGAGATTCACGCGACGGTGGGGAGTTGGTCTGCGCTGGCGGAGGTGCTTCTGGCAAAGTTGTATGTGGCGTTGGAAGAGGAGCCGAGGGCGGAGCTTCTGGCGCGTCTTGCGTCGCTGTACGAAGAGAAACTTGGTATGCCGCGCGAAGCGCTGGATGCGTGGAGTGACTACACAGAGCTCCGCTCGGATGATCAGGCTGCGTGGTCCTCGATGGAGCGCCTGGCGCGGAATCTTGGCGACGGTGTGCGTCGTGTGACGGTGTTGGAGCGGCTGCTCAGCCTGTCTCCCGGGCCGGAGGGGCTGGCGGTAGCGTGGTCGCTTGCCGAGCAGCAGGTTGCTGCGAGCGGCGACCTGTATCGCGGCATCGACCTTGCGTCTTCGCTTCTGTCATCGCCCATCTACCAAGAGCGTGCGGAGAGCCTGCTTCGGGGCCTTTGGTCTCATGAGGATGTTGGGGCTCGAGCGCGGTCTGTGATGATCGCGCACTACGATCGTGTGGGCGATGCGGAGGCGCTCGTGGAGGCGCTGACAGCAGACGCATCGTTGGACACGCGGTTGGAGGAGCGTGTTGTGACGCTGATGCGGGCGACCCGCGTCTGCTTGGCGACCGAGGGGATGTCGGACCGAGGCTTCGCGCTGGTGATGTTTGCCGTGGAGCTTGCGCCGCTGGACCCTGAGGTCGTGGAGTTGAGCGAAACTGCGGCGGCTGCGGTGGAGGGTTGGAGCGCTCTCGCGGAGGCGCTTTCGGAGATTGTGCACCGGTCGGACGAGGGCTCGTTCGCGGCGCAGGTTTCACTCCGAGTCGCAGAGATTCTTGACCATCGGATGGGGCTGAGTGCCTCGGCGCTGGACTGGTATTTCGCAGTGACTCGGGCGCTACCGCTCGAGGTGACAAGTCGTCGTCGTCTTGCGGAGCTTTTGGCGGAGGCGGCCCGTCCGTCGGAGGAGTTTGCTGTCATCGCAGAGCTCGTGGAGCTGGCGGTGTCGGAAGAGGAGCGAGCGTCGTTGTTGCAGCGCGCAGCTGAGCTGGGCGAGGGGCTCGGGCAGTCGTCGGAGTCGCTGCTGGAGTTGTGGCGGCGCAGGCTGTCGATCGTGTCGGGCGACAGGGCTGCGCTGGTGGCGCTGTCACGTTTGGAACTGAAGGTTGGCAACCATGCCTCAGCTGCCTCGTGGATGGCGCAGGAACTCCAAGTGGTGGGCGACAGTGCGGAGGCGAGCGAGCTTCGCCTGCGGCTCGCTGGGTTGGTCTGGCACGAGCTGGGTTCGGCCTCTCGTTGTGTGGCGCTGGTGGAGTCCGAGGAACGAGCCTTTGGGGTGTCGGCGCCGTTCGCTGCACTGCTGATCGAGGTGCTGGAGTCCGACGCTGTGATGCGGGAGGAGCGGACGGCGGCGGCTGCGCTGCTAGAGCCGTTCGCGCGTGTCGCGCACCGCGCCGACGCGCTTGAGGTTGCGCTTCGGAGCCGGGTTCCCTTTGCCGCGGGCGCGGAGCTCTCGGAGCTGCATTGCGAGCTTGCGCTGTTGTACCGTGACCGGCTCTCTCGCCGTTCGGATGCCTGCCGGTCCTTTGTTGCTGCGGCGCTGCTTCGGCCCGGCTCGGAGGCTGATTGGCGCGACGCTGACGAGACCGCAGACGACGAGTCGCTGCGCGAGATTGTACGCCAGGCGCTGGAGCGTGCGGCCGACGAGTCGAGCGTCGCGGAACTGCGCGCCGAACTGTGGGAGCGGCTCGCCCGCTTCGCGCAGGAGCGGATGGAGGAGCCGCTGCTTGCGCTGCGCGCATGGGGAGCCGCGTTCGACGCGACTCCGGGCTCTCTTCGGGTGATGAATGAGTTGGAGCGCCGGCTTGCTGCTGGTGGTCAGCAAGCTGAACGGGAGATGGTCCTTCGGCGTGGCTCGGATGCCTCGACGGAGCCCGTGGTTCAGCGCTCGATTCTGTTCCGTCTGGCAGAGGTTCGGTGGAGGGAGACGCAGGACCTCGACGGCGCAGTGTCGGTCTGTCGCGAGATCGTGAGCCGGTTCGGCGGCGCGGTCGATCTCCTTACGATGCTCTCCGAACTGCTCTCTCTGCTGCAACGGCCGAGCGAACTGGTCGAGACGCTACGGTCTCTGGCCGCCTTGATGACGACAGGCGAAGAGCGGGTGATGGTGCTGCTCTACCTTGGCACCGTGCTCGATGAGTCGCTTCAGGACTGGGCTGGCAGTCATGCTGCCTATGAGGAGGCGCTTGCCGAAGATGTTCTTCTGATTCGTGTGCTGGAGGCCGTGCTTCAGACGCTGACGCGGGTGGCGGAGCAGGCGCCAGACAAGCGCTGGTTGGTCTCGTTCGCGCTGTTGGCCGAGCAGGCCGCGCGTGAGGATGCTGCGATTCGCGTGGAGATGTTGCTGCTCCAGCTGAGCGTTGCCGAGGAGCGCTCTTTGCGTTCTATGCTGACGCTGCGGCTGTCTGCTTCGATGGAGGCTGCGAACCGGCCAGCTGAGGAGCGTTTCGGTCAGCTGTCGCGGGCCTTGCTCGATGACCCGGAGCAGGCAGAGTTGGGCGTTGCGCTTGCGACGCTCTGTCGGGCGCACGAGGCGATGGCAGATTATGCGCGGGTTCTCGAAGAGGCCGCGATGGCGAGCAGCAACCTAGAACGCTCCGTGGCGCTGCTGACCGAAGCCGGCATGGTCCGTCTGATGGAGCTCGGCGATTCTGCGGGCGCGGTTCGGACGCTTCGGCGTGCCTTCGACGCTGACCCGGCGGTGGTTGGGTCTGCGGAGGCGCTTCGCGCAGCACTGCAGATGTCGGGAGACCGCGACGGGCTCATGCATCTCAACGGTCGGGTCCTCGAATCCGGCCCGTCGGCGGAGGTTCGCGTTGCGCTTCTTCGCGATGCAGCAACGCTGGCGGAGCAGCCGCCGCTGCGGCTTGATGCGGCGTGCGGGCTCTGGTCCAAGGTGCTGTCGATGGTTCCGGACGACGGCGAGGCAGTGGAGGCGCTTGTGCGTCTGCTTCCGCAGGCGAACCGGTGGGATGAGCTTGGCGAACTCCACGCGCGGCGCGCGCTCTCGAGCGAGGGCGACGAAGCGGCACCGGCCTATGCAGAGTTGGGCCGAATCAGGCTGCATCAGGGGCGCTTCCAAGATGCGGTGGAGGCCTATCAGGCGGTGCTGAGTATCCGCGCGACAGATCGCTCGGTCATGCTGCCGCTGCTTCAGGCCTATCGCGCGCTGGGCTACGCGTCCGAGTGGCTCGCGGTCGCCGACCGCTATCTGGAGGGCGCTGCGTTCGATGAGGAGGTTGTGACGCTCCGTCTGGAGACGGCGCGCGTTGCGATGGAAGAGCTCGGCGATGCGTTGGAGGCGGCGCTGCGTCTTCGCCCGCTGGTTGCTCTCGGGATTCAAGATGGTCGGCTGGTAGGCCTGCTTCAGTTGTTGCTGCAGGCTCCGTCCGCGCGTTCCGAGGTTCTGGGCTTTGCGCGCGACTACCTGCTTGAGAACGGCGAGCTTGCTGCCCGGGTTGCGCTCACAGTTGCGGCGGCCGAGGAGTCGCCAGACATGGAGGTGCAGGCTGAGCTCTTTGAGCGGGCAGCCAACCTGCTCGACAGGGAAGAGGCATTGGCGAGCGTCGCGGTGGTCTTGCGTGTGCGCGCTCTGTCGGCGCAGCCGGCGTCGGAACGGCTGCGCGGGGAGCTGCTCGAGTCGCTCCGTGAGCGCTCCTGCATGGTAGAGGCGGTGCGCGCGCTCGACCTTGCCGGTGAGACGGCGGGCGATGCGGCGTCGGGGGCGATGCTGGTAGAGCTTGCCGCGACGATCTGCAGCAGCCTGTTGGGCGACGACGATGCGGCGGAGGCGCGTCACCGGCTGGTGGTGTCGCAGCTGCCGTCTCATACGGGAGCGCTGCGGTCGCTGGCTGCGCTCTGTAGCCGTGCCGGTCGGCGTGCCGAAGAGCTGGCGTGGTTGGAGATGCTTGCAGGCTTTGCTGGCACGCCCGAGGAGGCGGCGGAGGCCTGGATGGCGGTTCACGACGGTGCGATGGCTTCAGGCGAGCCGCAGCGCGCGGTTCAGGCGGTGGCCAATGCGCTCCGTGTTGCGGCCGCGCCGCGGGCGCGCGACCTGCTCCGAGCCTACGCGCAGTACGAAGAGACGGCACTCTCTGCGGTGCCGCTCCTGATCGAGTTCGGACGGTCGGCGCACTCGTGGGAAGACCTCGATGTTGGTCTGACGATGGCGCTCGACGGGATTGAGGGTTCGGGCCTTCGGGAGCCGCTGCTGCGCGAGCAGATGATGCTGCGTTCGGAGTCGCTCGACGACGGCACTGGCGCGCTGGAGCGGGCGCTGGAGATTCTTGCCTATCAGCCGCTCGATTTGCCGGCGCTCGAGATCGTGCTGGCACACGCGGTGCATTCGAGGTCGGTTGAATCGGTCATCGAGAGGTCGCTGGCCGAGCTCGAGGGACGTCCCGCGGGGATGGGTGACAACGCTGCGATAGGCTGGATTGTTCGGCTCGCTAGCGCCCACGCTGTTTCGGCGTTGACTGCCACGCGCTGCGCTAGGCTCGCGCTTTTTGTCTCTTCGACTGACGTGGCCGCGCTCCTGCTGTTGGAGCGTGGACTCCGCCATAACCGGGATGAGGCGGGGCTGATGACCCTGCTCGAGTCGCGGGTGGAGGGTCTTGCTGGTGAAGCGCGCCTGCCGCTGTTCGACGAGTTGGTACAGCTTGGGAGCCGGCTCGGCGTCGCGCCCTCTGTGCGCCAGAACTGGGCCCGAGCGGCCTACGGGCTGGAGCCCACGGCAGCGCGCTACGCGGCGCTGAGCGAGATTTTGACCGAGGACGGCGACGCCCGCGGCGTGGCTGAACTCGGCTTGGAACGTGTGGAGAAGATGGGCGATGCGGAGGAGCGGAGGCAGCTCCGGTTGCTGGTTTCGCACCAGTTTGAGGCTGGCTGCGGCGATGCGGTTGCTGCTGCTCGCTTGGTCGCCGACGCACTCGCGGAGGAGCCGCGCGATGCCTCGTTACGGCGCGAACTCGCACGGCTGCTGCGGTCTGCCGGCGACGGGGCCGGGCTCGTGGCAGTCTACGAGGCAGGCGCAGAGCTTGCCGAGGGCTCTGCCCGCACCGTGTGGCAGCTCGAGAAGGCGCGCGCAGAGGCTTCGGTGAAGGGCGATGTGCGCGCGGCGGCAGACACTGCCGCGGCGGCCTTCGCTGCAGCACCGGATGACGATGCGGCCTTCGACGCATGGGCTGGATATCTCCAGGAGCTCGACCCCAGGGCCGAACTCCGCACCGTGTTTCTGGCGCGCGCGGAGCAGGCCGCGGGCACGGCGTTGGCGGTCGGCTGGAGGCTCAAGGCCGCGCTGGCCCTGCCGCGAAGCATCGAGAACGACCTTGCAGCGGAGACGGAACTTCGCGGGTTGCTGGAGGAGGCACCGAACGATGAAGCGACGCATGCAGCCCTGGGCAGTCGGTACGCGCAGTCAGAGCGTTGGGACGAACTCCGGACGCTGCTGTTCGGGCGGCTTTCGCGTCAGCCAACCGCGGTCGCTGAGGGCTCGACATTTGAGCTATTGAAGGGCTGCCTCACAGCGCAGCAGGACGAGTCGGAGCTGTTCGGACTGTATCGCCTCCGGGTGCTGGCGGTTTCGGGCGATATCGATGTTGTCGCGGCTTTTGAGCGGCTAGCACGGAGCCGCGGTTCTTGGGACGATGTCTACCTTGCCCTCAGCGCCCGTGGCGCGCTGGCTGCGACGCTGACCGAGCGGGCCGAGGTGCTTCGTGAGGCTGCAGCAGTGGCCTGGGAGAAGCTGCGCGATGCCGTGCGCGCAGTCGATGCGATGGCCGGTGCGCGGAAGCTCCTGCCCGACGACACGGCGCTGTGTGAGGCCCAGCTCGCGCTGCTCGCAGAGGCGGGTATGTTCGAGGAGGCCGAGGCGCTCTTGCCAGGATACGAGGCGCTGCTGGAGCGGAATGGGCAGGGAGCAGATCGGCACCGTGTCTCCTTCCTGCGCGGTCAGTGGCTCGTCGCTCGCGGCGAACTCGCTGCGGGCCGCGTGGTGCTGGAGGAGAGTTTCGAGTTGAACGGGACTTCGATCCCCACCATTTTGGCGTTGGGGGCGCTGCTCCGTCAGCTTGGCGAGCACGAGGAGTCTCTCCGCGTGCTTCAGACGGGCCTCCTCTATCAACACTCGATTCAAGACCCTGCGGTGAAGGTCGAACTCTTCTGTCTCCTCGGCCACCTGCGCTCTGACGTTGGTGACCCCCGCCGTGCGCGGGAGATGTTCTCTCGCGCCCTTGCTGTCGACCCGGAGCACGCGGAGTCCCTTGCTGCGCTCGCGCAGCTGCCCGCCTAGCGCAGGAGTCTCTTTGATGGATAGCGTCCTTTTTCAAGCAATTCGCCTGCTCCCCCGCAGGCAGCTTACACGCCTGCTCGGCAGCCTTGCCGCGAAGCAGGTGCCAGCGGCTGCGCGCGCGACTCTTTATGGAGCCTTTGCGTCGGCGGTAGGTGCCAAGCCAGAGGAAGCTGAGTCGCCGATGGCGTCGTATGACTCTTTTGATGCATTCTTCACGCGCAGACTCAAGCTGGGGCTGCGCCCGTGGGCGGCGTCGGAAGATGGCGCCGGAATGCCCTGCGATGGCCGCTTGGATCAGCTCGGCCGCGTTCGAGACGGCAAGCTCATTCAGGCGAAGGGGATGGAGTTCGGGCCGCAAGGCTTGCTCGGGACCGAAACCCCGATTCCTTGGGCCAACGATGCCTGGTTCGTCACCATCTACCTGAGCCCGGCAGACTACCACCGCGTTCACATGCCGGCGTCGGGACGGGTCACCGAACTTCGCCGCATGGGCGGAGAACTCTGGCCAGTCAACGCGCTCTCGGTGCGCCAGGTCGACCGTCTGTTCGAAGTGAACGAGCGACTCTCTGCTCAGTTCACGCTGGCCGATGGTAGACGCGCGGCTATGGTGATGGTCGCGGCCACCGTGGTGGGCGGAATCGGGCTCGCGCCGCCGCTCCCGCCGGTCGAAGGTGCAGGAGCGATCTGGCAGTCGCCTGATGCTCCGATTTCGCTCGGTGCGAATGACGAGTTCGGAACCTTTCACATCGGCTCCACGGTTGTCATGATGTTCGAAGATGCGGAACAGCTTTGGGAGCCTGCGCCCCGTGCCGTTGTGGGCGAGAAGGTCAGGCTTGGCGAACCGCTGTTTCGGTTGCGCGCGAGTTAGTGACGTTGGCTGCGTGTCGTTGATGGACCGAAGCGCGTGGAGATGATGGAGCAGTCAAACCAGCAGAGCCAGATGGAGCCAATCGTTGGGATGAGCCAGCTCACGGGCGATGGCTTGTCGGGTGTCGTGGAGCCTTTCGCATGGCTCGACGCGCTGTTTCTCGACCCGCCGCGCCGGATGCTCCGTGTGCGGCACGAAGAGGAGGGGGAGGCAACGCTCGACGAAGAGCTGGTCGAGGACGATGTCGAAGAACTCGAGGCCGACGAGGAGCTGCTCGAGGAGGCAACCTTAGAGGATGATTTTGAAGGCGCTACGCTCGTTGTTGCGCCGGCCGCTGCGATTGCGCCGGCCGCTGCGATTGCGCCGGCGGCTGTTGTTGCGCCGGCCGTTGCTGCACCCGCTCGCGACCCGCTCGCAAACATGGTGCTGGATGCCCTTCGTGGCCGGCCTGCCGTTGCGGCGCGCGCAGAGGAGCAGCGCATCTTCGGGCGCTTTTGGCACGATCATCTGCCTCAGCCGAGCGCGCGCCGTAGTGCGCGCGAAGCGGAGTTTGTGACGCAGATCTGCGGGCTTACTCCCGGCGCACGCCTGCTGGATGCGGGCTGCGGAGCAGGTCGCCACGCAATGGAGTTCGCTCGCCGCGGATACAAGACGACGGGCGTAGATCTGTCGGAAGAGATGCTTGAGCTGGCGCGCGCACGGGCGAAGGGGGCATCGGGCGTGAGCTTCGTCGAGGCGGACCTGCGGACCCTGAGCCTACCGCGGGAGTTCGATGCGGCCGTGCTGCTCGACAGCACGCTCGGGCTGCACGAGGATGGCGAGACGGTGGAGCTGCTGCGCCGGCTCTCCTCAAGTCTGGTGCCAGGCGGTCGGCTCGTGGTGGAGGTGCTCAACCGCGACTTCGTTCTCGGCGAGATGCCTGCGCGCAAGTGGCTCGAGACGGAGAAGGCGGTCATCCTAGACGACGTCTCCTTTCACCCAGAAACGAGCCGTTTGCGCGTCAAACGCAGCGTCGCCCCACACGGAGACAAGGCTGTGGAATTCACCTATTCGCTTCGGCTCTACGCGCTGCACGAACTCCGCGTGCTGCTGTCGCTGGCGGGATTCGAGGTGGTCGAAGTTGCAGGCTCCATCCACCAGCGTGGGGTCTACCTCGGCCGCCGCGACCGCTGCATCTGGCTGCACGCCCGACGCCGAAACGGGTAGTCTATCCGCCGCTACTTGGGGGGGAAGGCGGCGAACGAGGCGTCGGCGATGACACCCTCTTCAGAGAGCGTGAATCCGTCTACCGCCTTCTGCATCGTGCCGGTGACCGTCACCACGCTACCCTCTTTGAGGGCGGCCTCTGCCTTGCGCTCGAATCCCGTAACGAGGAGGGTGAGGTCGGGGCGATTGAGATCAGCAATCGAGAAGTGCGGCGGCAGGCAGCCCTCTGTCGCGCCGCAGCGATAGGCCTCGACGACGCGGCCTTCCACGACCACCGGTTGTCCGAAGAGCTCGGTTCGATGTTTGCGGAGGCCCGCGGCGGTCCAGCTGCCGGCGGCGCTCTTCTCCACCAGGTCAAAGGCCTCTGGCGGTGGCACGGGGGGCAGGTTCACCTTCGCCGGTGGGCGAGTGGCGGCCTTGGTGGCAGCAGCCTGCTGCTGGCAGCCTGCGGCGGCAACGAGGGCGAGGCCGAGAAGGAGCCGAGCAGGGGTGCGCATGTTACTTCTTGCCTCCGCGCGGGGCGAGCGTGACGGCGAAGGGCCGTCCGCCGACCTCTTCGTTCTGCACCGCGGCGACGACATCCTTGGCGAGGTCGGCACGCACCCGGAGCGTGGCGGAGGTGGGTGCTAGCGTGACGCCGTCGAAGTCTTCGGCATCGAACCCTGTGATGACCGCGAGCTTCGCAGCCAGGAGGTCTGCAGAGGCAAACTGATCGAGCCCCATGTTCACGCGGAGCGTAACCAGCTTGATGGGCTCCGGCTCAGGCATGGGGAGCGCAGGGGCCGTGTTTCCTCTGCCGCCACGACCAGCGCGATCGCGGCGGTCTCGGTCAGGCCGGGGCTTGCGCTCGGGTCGTGCCCCGGGACGGGGCGCGCGGTCAGCCGACGGGGCGGGTGCGGGAGCAACGGCCTTCGGCGGGCGCGGCTCCTGGTTGCGCTCGGGGCGGGGACCCCGGTCGTTCGGCTTCGCGTTCGGCTGTGCCGGCCTGGCCGGCTGCTGAACGGGTTGCGCTGCCTCCGTGGGGCGCGGCGCACCTTCGCCCGGAACGAGGGCGCGGTACATGCGGCGGGGACCGTGCGACTTCTCGATGCCGGGGTGAGACTCGGCGAGCTCAACGGCGCGCTCGATCTCGATCTGGAAGGTCTGTGCGATGGACTCATCCATCCGCCAGCGGCCGCGCCGGCGCGACTTGTTTACATTGGATAGCCACTGGAAGATGGCCTCCGCCGAGGCGTCGCCGCCGGTCGAGCCGACGTCGGGTGCCTGGTCGGGTCGACGGTCATCGGCCTCCTGCGCGTCATCCGCCTTCGCGACGGGCGGCTGGGGCGTAGGCGCGGGCTGAGCCGGACGCTCCTCGGGGCGGGGCGGCCTTTCACCGCGGGGCTCGCGCTGTTCGCGGGGCGGCCTTTCACCGCGGGGCTCGCGCTGTTCGCGGGGCGGCCGCGGGGCGGGGGCCTCTGCAGCCGCGGGTGCGGGTGCGGGTGCCGCAACAACTGGCGCGGCCGCCTCAGCGGGGGCAGGCGCTTCGAAAGCGGCAGCAGCCTGCTGCGTGGTGTCGATGTGGGCTGCGAAGGCGAGGAACTTGGCGATGGTGCGGCCGCCATCCTCGCGGGTGAGGATGCGTCGGGCCAGCGGAAGGAAGTCGCCGTAGATAAGCTCTTCGGAGCCATCGATGTGGTGGACGAGCTGGCCAATGGCGCGGTCCGCGCGGGCCTCAGCGACCGTGGTCGAGGAGGGTAGGCTGCGGATCTCCATGGGGATGCCGAAGAACTTCCGAAGCGCCTGGTGGCAGGTCACATCGGCAGCCGTGAGCAGCGAGTAGGCCACGCCGAACTGACCTGCGCGACCTGTGCGGCCGGTGCGGTGGATGTAGACCTCCGCCGACTCGGGCAGGTCGTAGTTGATGACGGCCGGGAGCCCGGAGATGTCGATACCGCGCGCAGCGACATCTGTAGCGACGAGGAACTGGATGGAGTCGCCGCGCATGCGCGCGAGGGCCCGCTCACGCTCGTCCTGCGAGAGGTCGCCGTTGAGGACGCCTGCGTTGAAGCCCTCCGCGAGGAGCGCTTCGTGGATGCGGAAGGTTGCGGCCCGGGTGTTGGCAAAGACGATGGCGCCGTCGATGCTCTCGGTCGCAAGGACACGGAAGAATGCCTCAAGCTTGGTCCCCATGGGGGTGCTGAAGGCCACGTGCTTGACGCTGCGGGCACCAACTTCGTCGGAGGAGCAGTCGACCTCTTCGGGGTTGTTGAGCAGGTCGGCGGCGAGCCGCTTCACATCGTCGGCGATGGTCGCGCTGCAGAGGAAGGTCTGCCGGTTCTTTGGCAGCATCCGCGAGATTTCGCGCACATCCTTCTCGAAGCCGAGGGAGAGCATCTCGTCGGCCTCGTCGAGTCCGAAGAATCGCACGTTTGCGAGGCTGAGCCGCTTGCGCTTTACGACGTCGAGGAGACGTCCGGGCGTGGCGATAACGATGTTGGCGTCGGCGACGAGGGCGAGTTGTTCCTCGAAGGAGGAGCCGCCGTAGACGGCCGCGGTCTTAATGCCGCGGCGGGAGCCGAGGAGGTCGATCTGCCGAGCGACCTGCTGCGCGAGTTCGCGCGTCGGAGCGAGGACCAGACCGAGCACGCCGTTGGCGGGGGGCTCGATCTGCTCGATCATCGGGATGCCGAAGGCAGCCGTCTTTCCGGTGCCGGTCTGAGCACGCAGGATTGCGTCTTTACCGGCGATGAGCACAGGGATGGCCCCGATCTGGATCGGGGTGGGTGTGGTGAATCCGATTTCTTGGATGGCGAGAAGCGTAGCCTCGGAGAGGCCGAGGTCGCGGAAGGTGATTTCTGACATGCTGAGAGGTATCCCGTTGGGATGGAGGGGCAGCCCGAGTGGGCGCCCCGAGAGGGCCTGTCGCGGTTAGCGAACGGGCTCGAAGGAGGTGATGACGATGCTCTTCGGGGTCTGGAAGAGGTTGCGCGTTCCGGCGTTGACGAAGTCAGCGTCGGAGGAGCAGGTGGTCCCGGGGCGGCAGATGATCGGGCTGACGCGGTTGGGGCCGGAGGGGAGGTCGATGGCGGCATAGGTGCCATCGGAGTTGGTGGCGGCACGGCCCGGGAGCGGGAGGGTGTCGTTGGGGTTACCGTTGAAATAGGAGAGCTTCGAGTCGCCGTCGAAGGAGATGCCGACGGTGGCGTTGACGATGCGCTGGGGCCCCGGGTTCGCGCGGTTCGGGTCGCCGCAGTCACGGATGGTGCCGGCGATGGCGCCGTGGGTGGCGTCGATGCCGCCAGCAAGGCCGACAGCCGGCGGGATCGTGCGCCAGGCGCCGTCGCTCACGGTGTTGGCGCCGAGCCGGATGAAGCCCTCAGCGTTCTTGAGGTCGGCCGGCGTGTAGAGGCCATACTCCCAAGTATCCCGCCAGCGCGACTCGCGACCCGAGACCTTGATGGCCACGCGGGTGTTGGTGGGCAGTTCCACGGCGGTCTCGTAGTAGGCCTCTTCGTCGCTCGTCGGATTGGCAGGGTCGGCGATGGAGATGGTGTGCGAGTAGATGAGGGTCGAGGGGCCGTCGGCCAGCGCGTTGTCGACCAGGCGCTGTTCGCAGGCAGCCTTTACGCCGGGGTCGGTGATCTGGGTGCAGTTTCCGATGAAGGCGTAGCACTTTTCGAGCGAGTCGATGATGGTGTCGGCTGCGCCGGCATTGGTCAATGCAGCCTCTGCTGCGGCGACCATCTCGGTGGCTTCGCTGGGCGGCGTGGCGCCGAAGGCGTTGTCGCAGCGGCAGGCGTCGAGCTGGAAGCAGGCGATGAAGGCGGCCTCGTCGTCGGCCTCAAGCCCACGGCACTCCGAGAAGTAGAGGAAGGGGAGAAGCAGCGTCTCGTTGTAGTGAGAGACGCAGAGATTGATGGGCTGGGAGCCCGAGCCGAACCGTTGCACGTTGCCGCGGAGTTTGGCGGTGGCATCGCCGGCGCCGGGGGCAAAGAAGGTTGCCTCATCGCCGTAGCAGTCGACATTGGGGAGGTCGGTGAGCGGCAGGAACTGGTCATCCTCGGCCAGCGCGGCAGGGTCGGCGGCCGAGATGAGGCAGACGTTGTTGATGCAGCGCTGGGCTGCGCCAGTGTTCGTATCGGGCGGGCATTCGGAGGTCGTCTGGCACTCGAAGTAGATGCGGGGGATGTCATACCCTTCGGGCTCGGTCGTATCTGCGCCGGTGTCGGACTGTCCGGAGCCGGAGGTGTCTGCGCCGGTGTCGGTCTGTCCGGAGCCGGAGGTGTCTGCGCCCGTATCGGTCACGGTCCCGGTATCGACGGAATCGCCCGTGCAAGCAGCCATAGAGGCGAGCAGGGAGAGCAGGGCGACGGTACGAAGATTGCGGGTCGTCATGGGGAACGCTCCAGTGGCCGTGAGGGTGGGAAAACAGGGCAGTAGTCCAAGCCGCAGCGGCGCGCAAAATCAAGGAGAATCGGTGTGACGCGTCGGCTCGGCTCGGCAGGGGCACCGCGGCATCGATCGGGGGCAGCCAAAACCTGCTTGACGGTGCGGGGGTCATCTCGTATAGGGCCGCTCCCCTTGGTACCCCCAAGAGATCTTCCAGGCGCTTAGCTCAGTGGGAGAGCACCTCCCTGACACGGAGGGGGTCGGCGGTTCAATCCCGCCAGCGCCTACTTGGCAGGTGATTCTGTCAGTGAATGCAAGTTGTGTGATTGGGAGTAACCCTCCCCTCTGTTCGAGTGAACCCATGCCCAAGATGAAATCCAATCGCGCGGCGGCCCGCCGCTTCTCGTTCACGGCGAGCGGCTTGGTCAAGCGTGCCAAGGCTGGCGCGCGCCACATCCTGACGAAGAAGTCGTCGAAGCGGAAGCGGCGCCTGGCGCAGAACGGCGTTCTTGGTGACTGCGACGCGGGTCACGTTCGCAAGATG
Organism: Deltaproteobacteria bacterium; assembly: GCA_013205435.1. Taxonomy (GTDB): domain Bacteria; phylum Myxococcota_A; class Bradymonadia; order REDH01; family REDH01; genus CAIWGR01. The sequence continues at coordinate 1,812 of JABMMX010000168.1, read as the reverse complement.
TTGCCCTACGGCGCACGCTAGTTTTCTCTCTTCGTTTCATTCCGTCATTTCCACTTAGGTTTAGACATGCGCGTTAAAAGAGGCTTTCGGGCCCGCCGTCGTCGTAACAAGGTACTGGCGCAGACCTCGGGTTTCCGTGGTCGTCGCGGCACAATCTTCCGGGTTGCTAAGAACTCGCTCTTCAAGTCCCTCCAGTACGCCTACCGCGACCGGCGCAACAAGAAGCGTGAGATCCGCGGCCTCTGGATCATTCGTATCAATGCAGCCGCCCGCGCTAACGGTATCACCTACAGCCGTCTCATCCACGCGCTCAAGGTTGCTGGCGTCGAGCTCGACCGCAAGGTCCTTGCTGCTATCGCGCTTCAGGACCCTGAGGCCTTCACCGCCTTGGTCAAGTCGGTCGCGGCCTAACGAATTCGGCGTGCTGCCACAGCCTCCGCGTTGAAGCGGTAGCCGCCTCCGATGCAAATCAGGCTGCCGCCTCCTAGGCGGTCGAAACCAGCGGCGCTACCATGAATGCTCCTACACTCTCCGCCTCCGAGATGCTCCAGTCGGTCATCAAAGAGGCGGATTCCGTTTTTGCTGCGGCTGCCTCCGAGGAGGCGCTGCTCCACGCCAAGGCCCGCTTCCTGGGCAAGGCTGGCGCCGTCGCCGCCCTTATGGCGCGCATGCGCGAGATTCCGCCCGCAGAGCGGCCCGGCTTCGGTCAGGCCGTCAATGCGGCAAAGGACCAGGTTGAGGCGCTCCTGCAGCAGAACCTCGTCCGTCTGCGCGGCGAAGCACGCAGCCGCGATCTCGCGGGCCCCTTCGTCGACCTCACCCTCCCCGGCCGCCGTGCCGAGGCTGGTGCCGTCCACCCGCTCCGACTCGTGGAACGCAAGATGCTCGCCGTCTTCGCCGAGATGGGGTTTGAGGTGGCACTCGGACCTGAGGTCGAGACCGACTTTCACAACTTCACGGCGCTCAACTTTCCGCCCGACCATCCCGCCCGCGACATGCAGGATACCTTCCTGACCACGGACGGCAGGCTCCTTCGCACCCACACCTCGCCCGTCCAGATTCGGACCATGCTGGCCAACGAGCCGCCCATCCGCATCGCTGCGCCGGGCGCGGTTTACCGGTGCGACACCCTCGACATGACCCACAGCCCCAACTTCCGCCAGGTGGAGGGGCTGGTCATCGACCGCGCTGTCACCATGGCCGACCTCAAGGGGACCCTGCTCCGCTTCACCCGCGGGCTCTTCGAAAAAGAGCTGGAGATCCGGCTCCGGCCGAGCTTCTTCCCGTTCACGGAGCCAAGCGTCGAGGTCGACGTGCAGTGTGTGTTCTGCGGAGGAAGCGGCTGCCGCGTCTGCAAGCACTCCGGGTGGATTGAGATTCTGGGCGCCGGCATGGTCGATCCGGCCGTCCTCGCCTCCGTCGGTCTCGATGCGGAGGTCTTCGGCGGCTTCGCCTTCGGGATTGGCGTAGAGCGGGTGGCGATGTTGTTCTACGGCGTGGACGACATTCGTCACTTCTACGAGAACGACCATCGCTTCCTTTCGCAGTTTGCTTAGCGCGGTGCTCAAAACCGCAGGAGAGGAGAGCCATGCGCGCTTCGTGGAACTGGCTAGCTGAGTGGGTGGATTTGACCGGTTTGACGGCCGGCGAGGTCTCGCGGTCCCTGACGACTGCGGGCATCGAAGTAGAGGGTATCGAGCGCCTCGATCAGGGGCTTGAGCTGGTTGTTGTCGCCCGCATTGTGGAGGCCGCAGCGCACCCCGGCGCCGACAAACTCCAGGTCTGCCAGGTAGACGACGGTAGCGGCACGCT
>JABMMX010000167.1 GCA_013205435.1 Deltaproteobacteria bacterium | reverse complement strand
GCTCAGTGGTAGAGCAGGCGACTGTTAATCGCCTGGTCGTAGGTTCAAGTCCTACTGTCGGAGCTTCTCAAACGCCTCAATCTCGGTTGGGGCGTTTGGCGTTTTGGGGTGGTGTGCGGGGGCCGGCGGTTACCGCTTGGCCTGCCTGTCTTCGAGTTTGGTAGCTCCGCGCCTAACCGCCGAGTTGTACGGCTTTGCCCACCCAGGTGTCGTTCTCCGCGGCGGTGACCAGAAACTCCGCCACATCGGCGCGAGCGATGGAGCCGGGGACGGGCGCAATCTCGGCCTGCGCGACAAATCGGCCGAGCGCCGGCCCGTTGGTGAGGCGACCGGGCCGGGCGATGACCCACGCTAGGCCAGACGCCCGCGTCAGGGCCTCCTTCCGCTCGTGCTCCTGGGAGGGCAGTTTGAGGAGGCCGTCCTTTAGCAGGGTGCGGACCAACCAGCCCAGCAGCGGGCGGCTGTCGCCCGTGCCGAGCGCGCTGACCAGCACCAGCCGCGGCACGCCGTGACGCTTCATCGCTTCGATTACGAGCGCGACTCCCGAAGAGACATAGGTGGGGTTCTCTTTGAACACTCCCCCCGGCACGTTGACAGCGATGATGACGCCGTCCTGCCCGGCCACCGCGGCATCCACGGCAGCGGCATCGTGAAAGCTCCCTGCGAGCTTCGTGAGCAACGGGTGCTCGATGGCGAGCTTGTCGGCGCTTCGCGCAAAGGCGGTGACCTGGTGGCCGCGCGCCAAAGCGGCGGAGACGGTAAGAGCGCCGGAGCCCTGCGAGGCACCAACGACGAGCAGGCGGAGGGAGGGCATGTGGTGTCCGAAGGGGCGTTGAGAAAGCTGGCACAGCGGAAACCGGACAGTCCAGGTTCGCGGGTATCGAAGTGGGGTGAGCCTGTCGAGCGGTGCGGGCGAGGGCGTCAGGGTTAGCGGCGCGTTGGCCCTAGCGCGGGAGCAGCCCGTGCAGCAGCAGGTCGGCGATGCCGCTCGCGAGCCGTTCGCGCGACGCGGGGTCGTCCATGTCTACGCCGATGAAGGTGGCCATCGCGGGCTTCGCCGACGACAGCGTCGTGAGCGCGATGCCCATCACCGCCATGAAGGCGAGCTCGTCCACGTCGCGGAGCTGGCCCGCCGCGATCAGCATCCGAATCCCCGCGAGGTCCATCTCGCGCTCACCCTGCAGCGCGGCGGCAATCTCGCGCAGACGCTCCTCCGCCCCTGGCGACCGGTCGGTCAGAATCGCAGCCGAGAGGCCAGGACGGAGCACGGCTGCCTCGACGCGGGCCCGCACCGTCTCCGTCAGCACGCGACGGATGTCTTGCTCGGTCGAGACGGGAGGAGATGCACGATGCGCCGGCAGGAGCACCTCCTCGACGATCGCGCTCCAGAGCTGCTGCTTCGTCGGGAAGTGATGCTGCACGGTGCCGTAGGAGACGCCCGCCTCGGCCGCGATGCCTCGGAAGGTGGTCCGCGCGAAGCCGTGCAAGCCAATCTGTCGGGCCGCGACCGCCAGCAGCGATGCGCGGCTCGTTGCCGGTCCGCCCTCTGCAGGGGGGCGCCCGGCTCGGCGTCTTGGAGGTCTTGTAGGGGCCATGCCTTGGCTCGTAGCAGCGGCGGCGGTCTCTCTGCCACCTTTTATATGTCAGTTGACATACTGACCTCGCCGTGCAACGGGACACCCTCCCCGTCGTGCTCGGCGGGGACTCTCCCAACAGGACCTCCTATGCCCGTCGCCAGCCTCGTTCGTAGTCTTCGCTTCGCTGTTCCTTTCGCCCTGCTCTCCTTCGTCGTCGCCGGTTGCAGCGATGAGGCCGACAAGACCTCGAACATCGAGAACGATGGCTCCGGCGCCGCAGACACGTCGGGCTCTGCAGACACGTCGGGCTCCGGAGATGCCTCCGGTTCTGCAGACACCTCGGTGACGGGCGAGAGCATCCGCGGGAACCGCTACTGCGAGGTGCTCCTCGCCTTCTTTCAGGCCGGCGCCATCGAGGCACAGGTCTGGGGCACGCAGGGTATCAACGACTGCCCCGCAGCAGACTGGGCGACGGTCGACAGCGCGGCCATCCGAACCGAGACCCGCGCCACGGCCGTGGTGCTCAACGGCCCGCGCTACTGGGTTATCGACCGCGCCACCGGAGAGATTCCCGCAGGGTCATCGCGCCTCTTCGGCACGCTCGAGATGCGGCAGCTCGCCACCCTGTCGGTCCCGCTCGGCGCGGTCTCGTCGACGCCCTATGCCGAGCGCACCGTGAACCGAGACTCGGAGTTCGAGTTCCGGGCCGGCGCGGAGGTGTATGAGCTGCTCGCGCCCAACGGCGCCATCTACGTGATGCAGTCCTACGCCCAGATCGTCGACCCGACCTTGGAGGAGAGCGCCCTGGCCGGGCTTGGTGCCCGTCTGGAGCTGCCCACCGGCTGGACCTTCCGGACCCGCACGCTCGAGGCACCGCTCCTTGTGACGACGCGTGGCGAGGCGACGGTGGTGCAGGACGAGCTGCAGAACACCTACTCGCGGTATGTGACCGGCGGATAGGCGGGGCGGCTGAGGTGTGAGGAGCCGCTACGAGGCTTCGACCGGCTCCGGTGCTGCCGCTCGCACGCCACGCGCCAGCGCCCCGAACTGACGGTAGAGCGCCGGTACGACGAACATGTTCAGCGCCGTCGAACTGATGAGCCCAAACAGGATGACGACCGCCATCGGCGCCTGAATCTCGCTGCCGGGCTCACCTCCGGAGAGCGCCAGCGGGACCAGCCCGAGCCCTGTCGCGAGGGCCGTCATCAGAATCGGAACGAGCCGCTCCTGTGCGCCGCGTCGGGCCGCTTCGTCGATATCGGTGACCCCCTCTTCCAGCATGAGGTTGCGCAGGTGCGAGACCAGCATGATGCCGTTGCGGGTCGCGATGCCGAACAGGGTGATGAAGCCAACGAGGGATGCAACCGAGAGGATGCCTCCCTCGAAGAAGACGCCGACCGCTCCACCGATGAGCGCCAGCGGCAGATTGAGCATCACGAGCACCGCGTCGCGGGCCGAACCGAACGCCGCATAGAGCAGGCCCAACATGCCAAACAGGCAGGCGAATCCGAGAATGGCGAGCGTCCTGGTTGCCCCCTCCGCACTCTCAAACTGGCCGCCATACTCCACACGGTATCCCTCCGGCAGGCTCACGTCGCGCGCCACGGCCGCCTGGATGTCGCGAACCACGCTCCCCACATCACGCTCAGCGACATTCCCGCTTACCACGAGCTTCCGCTGCACATTCTCCCGACCGATCTCGTTGACGCCGCGATCCCGCTGGACCTGCGCGAGGGCGCGTAACGGCAAACGCGCACCGCTCGGCGTGGTGATGAGCAGCTCCTCGAGGTCTGCGAAGTCGGTCACCCGTGAAGGCTCGGTCCGGACGACGAGGTCGAAGGCCGCCTGCCCCTCCATCACCTGCGACACCACGTGGACGCCTGAGCCTACCTCGAGCGCCTGGGCAACATCGGCAATCCTCATGCCCTGCTGGGCGATGGCCACGCGGTCAAACTGGACCCGGACAAAGGGGATGTCTGACTGCTGCTCGCGTGCCAGGTCGACCACACCGGGGATGCCGCCCATGGCAGCCTCGACCTCCGCACCGAGTCGCCGCAGCACAGCGAGGTCGTCGCCAAAGACCTTCACCGCGATGCTGGCCCGCGTGCCGGAGAGCATGTGGTCGATGCGGTGCCCGATCGGTTGTCCAATCGTGATGTTCAGCCCCGGGAGCATGGTAAAGTCGCGGCGGAGCGCTTCGAGGAAGGCGTCGCGTGAGCGCTCACCCTTCCGCAGCGTCACCTCGATCTCGGAGGCGTTCACCCCCTGCGCATGCTCATCCATCTCGGCGCGACCTGTGCGTCGTGCGACCGAAACCACCTCCGGGTGACGGAGCAGGATCTCTTCCATCCGCCGCCCCATCGCATCCGACTCTGCCAACGAGGTGCCCGGCAGTGTGACGCCGGCGATGGTGAGGGACCCCTCCTGAAACTCCGGAAGGAATGACCGGCCGGAGAGGGCGAGCGAAACGACCGCCGCAGCGAGCAGCCCGAACGAGAGCGCAGCGACAAGCCGCCAGCGGGCCACGGCGAACTCGAGCAGCGGCAGATACTGCCGCTTGAGCCAGGCGGCTAGGCGGGGCTCGTGGGCCGCCGTGACGGCCTTCGAACGGGGCAGCAAGAAGGAGCAGAGTACGGGGGTCACGGTCACAGCAACGAAGAGCGAGGCAAGCAGCGAGACGACGTAGGCGATGCCGAGCGGTGCGAGCAGCCGCCCCTCCACGCCGGAGAGGAAGAAGAGCGGGAGGAAGACCAGCACGACAACAAGCGTGGCGAAGACGATGCTGGTCCGGATTTCCTGACTTGCCGCGAGCACGACCTCCAGCGACGGACGGCGCTCCTCCTCTGGCAGGAGAGCGTTCATGCGGAGTCGTCGCAGCACGTTCTCAACGTCGATGACCGCGTCGTCCACAAGCTCACCAACGGCAATCGCCATGCCACCCAGCGTCATCGTGTTGATCGTCGCGCCAAAGGCCGACAGCACAAGCACCGCTGTCACGAGCGAGAGCGGAATGGCAACGATGGTGACAGCGCTCGCACGACCGCTCGCGAGGAAGAGGAGCACAATCAGGAGGACGAGCACGACGCCGTCACGAAGCACTGCCGTCACGTTCCGCACAGCGACCTCGATGAAGTCGGCCTGCCGGAAGACGTTGCGTTGCACCGCCAGCCCTCGCGGGAGGGCGCTCGCCATCTCGTCGAGTTCTCGGTCGATCCGCCTCGTGAGTTCGACAGTGTTGGCGTCGGGCTGCTTCTGAATGCCGAGTACCACGGCAGAGTGGGCGGCATAGGAGCCTTCGCCTCGTCTGGGCGCTGCGCCAATACGCACCTCACCCAGATGCTTCACGAGCACGGGCCGATTGTCGCGGAGGACCACAAGCGTCTCGCCCACCTCCTCGGGCGTACGAACCCGCCCAACACCGTGGACCAGATACTCCTGCCCTCCCTCCTCGATGAAGCCGGCGGAGACATTGGTGTTGGTCTGCTCGAGGGCTTCGACCACCTGGCCAACCGTAAGACCATGGGCCGCGAGTCGCTCCGGCAGGAGCGCCACCTCGAACTGCCGACGCTCACCGCCGATCACGATGACCTGCGAGACGCCCGGGATGGCGAGCAACCGCCGGCGCATGGTGAAGTCTGCGAAGGTCCGGGCCTCCATGGACGAGGCACCGTCTGCTGTCGTGACCGCGAGGAAGAGCACCTCCCCCATGATCGAAGAGATGGGCGCGAGCACGGGAGGCTCGACATCGTGAGGGAGCGAATCGCGCACGAGCTGGAGCTTCTCACTCACAATCTGGCGCGCTCGAAACACCTCTGTTCCCCACTCGAACTCGGCGTAGATGACCGAGATGCCCACGCCGGTACTGGAGCGAACGCGGCGGATGCCAGGAGCGCCGTTCAGCGAAGACTCGATGGGGAGCGTGACGCGCGCCTCCACCTCTTCGGGCGCCATGCCGTGGGCTTCGGTGATGACCGTCACCGTCGGGGCGGTGAGATCGGGGAAGACGTCTACCGGCATCCGGGAGGCCGTGTAGCTGCCCCAGAGGAGCATCACAGTGGCGAGCACGAGCACCGCAAAACGGTGCGACAGAGACCAGCGAAGGATGAGGTCAATCACAGTCGCTCCGTTAGTGTGCGTGGCCGTGGGCCGGGATGGAGCCACTCGACGCGGCGAGTTTCACCGACCAGGCACCGCGCGTGACGACATGTTCGCCGGCGCGGAGACCGCTCAGAACCTCGACCTGCCCCTGTTCGCGCACGCCGAGCCGAACGATGCGGCGTTCGAAGGCCTCTCCCTCCACCTGCACGAAGACGACGGAGAGGCCGCCGTCGTCGACAATTGCCGACACGGGAACAGCGACGACCTTCTTGGCCTCGCCGATGATGAGTTGGACGCGGAGCGCTGCGCCGATGGGGAGGCGGTCCGTCGTGTTCTCCAACGAGAACACCACAGGGAGCGTGCCGGTGATCCGGTCGACGTGGCTTCCGACCGTCACGAGCGCCTCGGCTGCCAAGGTGATCGGCTCCTCCCGCCCCTCCACGAGGAGGAGGGCGCCCTGAATCGCGCCCAGCTTGCCTGCATCAACGGCAGGGACATGGGCCTCGACCCAGATTTGGGTGAGGTCGGTAACACGCATCAGCGGCCTACCGGCTTCGACAAAGGCACCCGGCCCAACGAGCAGTTCGGTCACGGTTCCCGACAGCGGAGCACGGAGTTGGATTGCGCCATCGCCCTTCCCTGCGGGCTGCTGGACGCTCCGAAACTGGGCGAGCCTCCGCTGTGCAGAGGCGAGCGACTCGCGCGCGACATCGGCGGCGTCTGCGGCCTCCTGAGCGCGACGGTCTGAGACCGCGCCTTCGGTCTGAAGGGCAGCGAGACGCTCTCGCTCCCGCTCCGAGGCGCGGAGTTCGAGCGAGGCGCTGGTTACCGCGAGGTCGAGCGAGGCGAGGTCGGCGGCCTCCAGCCGCGGGGCGAGAACTGCGAGCAGATCGTTGGCGTTCACACGCTCTCCGAGCCGCGGAAAACCGCCCGAGCGCGAGGCGATGCGACCTGCAACCGGCGCTGCAATGACGACCTCCCCATCCGGACGAGGAATCGTGCTGCCCGTCGCGCGCAGGGTCGGCTTGAGCGGACGCTCCGCGACCAGCGTGGTGCCGAAGGCGATGGGCCACTGCTGCTCCTTGAGGAAGGAGATGCGGCCCGGCGGCTCCTCTTTTTCCGCGATCGCCTTGCTGGCTGCTTCAGCGCTCTCAAAGACCATGACCTCGCCGAGGTCGTGATCAGCAGAGAATCCCTTGGCGCGCACTTCGAAGACGAGGCGCCGCTTTCCTGCGCCGGCCGGCTTGGCCACAGGCCGAAAGATGCCGGGAACCGATGGCGCGCGGCTCTCGAACCGCTCCTCGCCCGCGTCGCCAACCAACACCACCGTCACGACACCCTCCGACAACCCCGAAAAGTCGCTGAGCTTGGTCACGTGGGCTGCGCAGGGAGACGCGAGACCGCGGACGAGCGCCGGAAGTTCGACGAACAGCTCGCTGGTCTCTGTCCAGTGGGTGAAGACGAGCGCAGGCCGCTCCTCTGCGGCGCCCTGCTCGTCAGCATGCCCATGCGCAGCCTCCTGACCCTTCTCCTCCCCATGAGCATGCGCCGG
>JABMMX010000400.1 GCA_013205435.1 Deltaproteobacteria bacterium | reverse complement strand
GCTGGTGTCAGCGTGCTCGACGACACGGTGACGAGTGTGCAGCATGACATCGACACCTCAAATGTCCACCTGCGTAGTGGTGCCGAGATACGAACACGTCTGGTGATGGATGCAACCGGCGACGGGTCGCTACTCACTCGTCGTGGCCATTCATCCGGTGCCCAGACGGCCTACGGTCTCGTCGTGGGCGATCAACCCGACGAGTTGCCGCGACGGGCCAAGGTGCAGGACGATGTTTTCACGCTGATGGATTGGAGCAGACCGCCAACGTTCTTTTATGCGGCGCGATTCACCGATGGTCGGGTGCTCGTTGAAGAAACATCGTTGTATGCCGACCCGCCGCACGACATCGACAACCTGCGTGCACGGCTCACGCAGCGACTCGGCGTTGATGGTTCGGCGACTGCCCACCGCATCGAACGTGTCAATATCCCGATGGGTGCACCATTGCCAGTTCGTACGACACGCGTGGTGGGGTTCGGTGCTGCGGCTGGCTACACCCACCCGGTCACTGGCTACTCGGTGGCCGCGTCGCTACGCGCAACACCACGAATCGCTGACGCCGTCTGTCAGAACCTTGCTCAGGGAAGGTTCGGTTCTGAATTGTCACTCGCGGTGTGGGCAGCAGTGTGGCCTGCTGCGTACGTGCGCACCCGCGGCTGGCACGAGATGGGTTTGTCGGTGTTGCAGTCATTGCCACCCGAGTCGATTGGTGAATTCTTCGATGCATTCTTTAACCTGCCACCCGAACAATGGGGCGCCTATCTGCGCATCGACAGCGAATCGGCACTCGTTCGCCGAGCAATGCTCGGTGTGTTTCGTAACGTCAGGAACGGTGTGCGACTCAGGTTGATGTCGTCGCCTGGCGCGCTGTTGCGAGCACTCGGCGCACGATAATTCCCCAAGCGACCACCGCACACAGGGCGAACACGAACCACTGCACCGTGTACGACAGGTGTGACCCAATAGTGAGTTCAGGATCGGCGATCCGTGACAACACGGGGGAGTCGGCAGGCTCGCTGGCGAACAGATCGATATACACGGGCAGTACCAAGCCCGGTAGCTGGGCAGCGATTCGATCAATGTCGATGCGCTGAATCTCGCGAAGTTCACCGAGTGCTGCGTCACTCAACTCGCCGCGCTGTCGTGGGGCGGCAACCCGCACGCGACCAGCCACCGTCACCCGGCCGACCGGCGGCATCGGTACGGTTTCGGTCAGCGGTATGAAGCCACGATTCACCAGCAGAATGCGGCCGTC
>JABMMX010000166.1 GCA_013205435.1 Deltaproteobacteria bacterium | reverse complement strand
CGCTGCTCGGCGGTCTCGCTGCGGAAGATGCGGCGAGCGCACCGCTGTGGCTCTATCCGCAGTCGGGGACCGTCTTCCCTGCCCGGATGCTGCCGCCCCTCTTCCAGTGGGATCGGCGCGGCTGCTCCGCCGCGCGCATCAGCTTTGCTACCGACGGCGTCGCCATCGCCGTAATCACGGACGCAGACCAGTTCACGCCAAGCGAGGCGGAGTGGAGAGCACTCGCCTCGGGGTTCGGCGAGGTGACGACCCGGTTGGAGGCTGTCTGCGGGGGCCGACTGTTGGCGGCGAACGGGCCCTCCTTTCGCATGGCCGATGCCGGCCTCCGCGGTTCGGTCTACTATTGGCGCATCGCAAGCGGCGACATCATGCGCATCCGCGAACGTGCGAGCGCGCCCGAGCGGGTCTTCCCTGACAACGTGGAGACGGGAACCTGTCGGGGCTGCCACACCATCTCTCCCGACGGCAGCCGCCTCGCCTTCATGTACAACGGTGGCGAGAATCCGAGGGCGGGCATCGCGACCGCCGAGTCACCCACACCACCCGTTATCCCGAACGGGTCCCCGCTGCAGTGGACCTGGGCGACCTTTCGCCCGGATGGCCGCCGGCTTGCCGGCGTGATGGGCGGCCGCATGACGCTCTACGATGTTTCGCCGGGCATTCCCGATGGGGCGCTCTCGCTCGGCGAGGTTGCGAACGCCAACGCAGGCAAACTCCCCGCACAACCCGCCTGGTCACCCGATGGGAGCAGGCTCGCCTTCGTCTCCCGCAACAACCCTGCGCTGGACTGGGAGTTCGGCGCATCGAGCCTGCACATGGTTCCCTACGACCGTCCGACAGACAGCTTTGGCGCCGCGGTGGAGATTGTTTCGCAAGGGACAGGTGCAAGCGACGACACCATCAGCACCCCCACCTGGTCGCCCGATTCGCAGTGGATAGCCTTTGTGCGGGGCGAGGATGCGGGCCGCACCGGCACAACGCAGCTCCAACTCTATCATCTCCCGACCGGAAGCCTGAGCACGCTGGCGCGCGCCGGTTCGGGGCTCCGCGAGAGCTTCACCAGCTTCTCTCCCTACCGAGAGGGCGGCTACTTCTGGCTCCTGTTCTACAGCACGCGCCAATACGGCCATGTGACCACGAACAAGCAGCTCTGGGTTGCCGCCATCGACGCGAATGCGCCACCGGGTAGCGACCTCAGTTTCCCCGCCTTCTGGCTGCCTGGGCAGGATAGTTCGTCCACCAACATCTCCGGCTACTGGTCGCCGCCGGCCTGTGGCACCCTCGGTCAGCTCTGCAAGGACGACACGGATTGCTGCGGAGACTCCGCCTGCCTTGCCGGCCCGGGGCCTGACGAGACAACCTGCCAGCCTGCAGCCTGCGTTGCCTGGGGCGATGGCTGTTCAGGCGCTGACCGCTGCTGCCTCGGCGGCCGGTGCGCACCCAACCTCGATGGGTCAAACGTCTGCCAGCCGGCGCTCGGAGACTAGCCGCCGAGCACTTCGCGGACCACCCGGTCTGTAACGCCGAACGAGAGTGTCATGCCGGCGCCGCCGACGCCCGTGATGATGTGGGCCGTCGGCTCGGGGTGCAGGACCGTCCAGGCCTCCGTAGGGTGCTTGGCGTAGATGCCGTTCCAGTGCGAGACGACCTTGGTGCCGCGCAGGTCGAAGTAGCTGTCGAGGTAGTCGAGAATCATCGCGTCGATCTCGACCTTGTTGAAGGGGTCGATGACGGAGCCATACTCGTGCGAATCGCCAATGGTCAGCTCGCCGGCCGGGGTCTGCGAGACCATGACGTGGATGCCGCGCTCGGCGTAGCCGGGGTGGCGCTCCGCGAGCGAGGCGCGGAGGGCGGGGAGCGACGGGCAGTGGGCGAAGGAGCCGTAGTGGGCCAGCGTGAGGCCTGCGGCCAGCATGGGGCCGATGCGCTCGCCGCCTTCGACCGGTGCCGTGCGCATCATCTGCAGTTTGCAGGCGACTAGGCCGAGCGCCTTGATCTGGGGCGCAAAGAGGCCGCTCACCTCGTCGCCCGTGCAGATCCAGACCTGGCTTGCGCGGTGGGTTAGACCGCCAGCCTCCACGACGCCATCGCTGACGGCGGTCGCAGCGGTCTGGAACCAGAAGTCGACCCCGTTCTCCTGCAGGTAGTGGGTGAGACCAGCGACTGCGAGGCGCGGATCGACGCAGACCTCGGTCGCGCTGAAGAGGCCGCCGCGCAGCCCTTCGGTTCGAAGGCGGGGGGAGCGCCCGACCGCCTCGTCGGCTGTCATCAGCGAGGCCTCGTAACCGCGGTCGTCGGCGCCGGCTGCAAACTCGCGCAGCATCTGCTCTTCGATGGGGTGATAGACCGCGTGGAGGGAGCCGCGAGGCTCGTGCCAGATACCGGCTTCGGCGAGCGCCTCGAGCCAGAAGGCGCGGCTGCGGAGCGCCGTCTCGAGCCGCTCGCCCGGCGGCTGTCCAACCGGCCAGAGCATGCCGAAGTTGCGGATCGAGGCGCCCTGCGCCCGATGGCCCCGCTCCAGCACACGCACCGACCGACCAAGCCGGCGCAGATGCCAGGCCGTTGCGAGCCCGAGGATGCCACCACCGACAACGATATCATCTACCCGGGTCGCTTCCATCTGCCTGCCTGTCTGAGAGGTTTGCCCTGCTCTGGCACCTGCCGCCGCGCTCGCGCAACCGTTCCTGCTTCTGTCACCGAAGATTCTCAAAAGGGCTGTGCGGACTGTCACGCATGGAGGCAACCTTGCTGTCGGCGCGCACCTGAAGCAGTTGACGCTTGCAGCGCGCCGCCCCATCGTCCAAATTGCTGCCCATCTCACACGCGGCCTACCAGCCGATGCTCCCTGCCCAGAGGCCAACATGAAACTTCGCACCTTCGCCGCGCTTGCACTGACGATCCCGCTCCTTCCGCTCGCCTCGGCGCAGGCCGAAGAGACCCCCGACACCAGCGCTGCCGCCTGGAACATCGCGCTCCATGGCCTTGTGCGCACCGGCTTCGACAGCGTTGCCGACGACGAACGCTACGACTTCATCGGCCGCTATGACGGCTTCGCACTGCGCAACGCCCGGCTGAGCGTCGATGCCACCAATCCCGCAGGCTTTGCGGCCCGGCTGAGCATCGAGGGCGCAACCGACATCGAGTCGGGCGGCACGACGCCGGCCGGGACGCTCGACGCCCGCGTTCGCGACGGCTGGCTGGCCTACGCTCCCACCAAGACGCTCCAGATCCGCGCTGGCCAGTTTCGCCCCGGCTTCCTGGCCGAGTCCAACCGGGACCCCGAGTCCTACCCCTTCGCGACCGCCTCGCTTGTTGCGACAGGCGTGACGCTGGGTGCAGGCTTTGAGACCGCCGGCCTCGCCCTCGACCGAGGTATCGGAGCGGAGGTCAACAGCGGCACAGGCATTGTTGCGGGCGACCTCACGGTGCGCGTTCATGCCGGCGCCTGGAACGGCAACGGCGCCAACCAGCAGCTCAACGACAACCCCAGCGTCGCCTTCGGAAGCCGCATTGAGATCGCCTACGGAGAGCTGGTTACCCTCGGCGCCGCCGGCTTCAAGAACGCCCGCACGGGTGGCGAACTCCCCGACCGCTACCAGGAGAGCGACACCGGCACCGCCTTTGACCTTCAGGTTGCGGCGGCAGGCTTCTCGCTGTTTGCACAGGCAGCGCAGGTCGCCACTAGCTACGAGACCGTCGGCTCCACCGATCGCCTGCAGGCCGGCTGGTCTGCAGAGGCCGGTTACGACCGGGCCGTCGGCGCTGTGACCGCCGGGCTTGGCTACCGCTTCGCGACGCTCGACCCCTGGGCCGAGGGCTCCGACGCGCGGATCCACGAGCATGTTACCGAGCAGACCATCGCGCTGCGACTCGGTGCCAAGCTGGGCGGTCTGCCCGCGAAGCTGGTTGTGGAGCACACCTTCGCAGAAGAGTTTGAGACGCGGAGCCTCAACAACGACCGCACCCAGCTGACCGCCGTGGTGCTGTTCTGATGCTGCGCCGGACGACCATCACCGCCTGGGCGCTCGGGCTCTCGCTCGCCGCTTCGGGCTGCTCCGACACCCCGCCAAGCCGCTCGCAGGCCCGCACCGTGACCCACCGCGACGAGGTCCCCGCGGGGCCGCGCGCGCTCGGCGATGTGGGCGATCTGCTGCTCGAGAACGACAAGGTCCGCGTCATCATCCAGGGGCCCGGCGATAGCCGCGGCTTCGGCGTCTACGGCGGCAGCCTCATCGATGCCGCACGGGTAGACCGCAACCAGCGCTCGGGCGACTCGAGCGGCGGCTTCGGCAAGGACCAGTTCGGCGAGCTCTTCCCCTCCTTCTTCCTGCAGGCCGTGGCAGTCGACAGCGTAGAGGTCATCTCGACGGGCGACGACGGCGGCACCGCCCGGGTGCGCGCGAGCGGCAAGGCCGGCGACTTCCTCGAGCTGGTCGGCTATCTCAACCGGGCGATCACGGGGAGCAACGACCAGCCCGGCATCGCCACCTCCGAGCCCAAGATCGCCTACGCCACAACCTATGAGCTTGAGCCGGGCGCCAACTGGCTCCGCCTGATCTTCCGCGTCGAGAACATCTCGCCGGAGCCTCTCGTCTTCCCCGGTTCCGCGGCCTCCAGCCTGCTCTCCGTCATCGGCCTTCCCACAGACGGCTTCACCGTGCCGCTCGGCGACGTGGCCCTCTTTGGCGCCACCTCCTCGCTCTTTGTTCCGGGCGCCGGCTTCGACCTGCGCGCCGCGCTCGACCGGAGCTACGACGCAGCCATCGACTGGCCCGCCTTTCCCGGCGTGGTGGCAGACTGGGTCGCCTCGTCGGGCGACGGCGTGAGCTACGGCATGATGGTCGCTCCATCGACCGACAACTTCGTTATCGCCAAGCAGGCCACCTATGCGCCTGTGGCACCCTTCGGCGTGACCGAGCAGTCCATGCTCATCCCCTTCGTGACGGGCGGCTTCACCGGCCTCTTCCACCGTCAGGCGCCCGCATCGCTTCCCGCAGGGGGCTCCTTCGAGGTGACCAAGTACTTCGTCATCGGCGACGGCGATGTGGGTTCGGTGCTCGACACCCTGCTGCCACTCCAGGGCATCGCCACGGGCGAGGTCCGCGGCACGGTCCGCGAAGCGCTCACCGCGGCAAGCTCCGAAGAGGTGAAGGTCACGGTTCGCAAGCGGGCCGGTGATCGCTTCCTGCCCTACGCCAGCTACAAACTGAACGATGGTAACTTTGGCGGGAAGCTCCCCGCGGGCGACTACGACGCCATCGTCGTCGGCGAGGGGCGGCCGCTCTCCACGCCTGCGCCCTTCTCTGTGGTTGTCGGCAAGCCCACCGCACTCGACCTGACCGCGCCGGCCGCCGGCCGCATCACCGTTCGCATCGTCGACGAAGCGGGCCAGCCCATGCCCGGCAAGGCGACAGCGGTCTCAAACTATGCCGTAGAGCAGTCCAACCGCGACCCCCGCACCTTCCTCTACGACCGCGCCGTTGGCGAGTCGGAGCGGACCACCGACCTGGTCGTCGATACCGAAGACCCGTTGACCCGCCGCTACATCGAGAACATCGGCTGGGCGCAAGATGGCCAGGCGGTGATGCTGGTGCGGCCCGGCGACTACACGGTTGTAGGCAGCCGCGGCCCCGAGTTCGGCATCGCCGAAGCGACCGTTCGGGTGGAGCCCGGCGCCACCGCCTCTGTCACCCTCAAGCTGTCGCGCCTCGTTGCGACGCAAGGCTGGATTGGCGCAGACATGCACATCCACTCCATCCACTCCATCGATGCGGCCATCCCCATCGAGGACCGGGTGCGCAGCCTAGCCGCAGAGGGGGTGGAGATTGCGGTCTCCACCGACCACAACTTCATCACCGACCTAGGTCCGACCATCGACCAGCTCGCCCTCCGCCCCTGGATGACCAGCTTCGTCGGCCTCGAACTCACCAGCCTCGAGTCGGGCCACTTCAATGGCTACCCGCTCGCCTACAAGACGGGCCCCGTCGGAAAGGGCGCGGTTGGCTGGTCCAAGCGGACGCCAGACGAGCTCTTCACGGCACTTCGCGAGCTCGGCTCCGAAGGCTCCGGTAACACCATCGTGCAGGTCAATCACGCCCGCGACAGTATTCTAGGCTACTTCTCGCAATACAACCGTAACGCCTTCACAACGCTGGAGAATCGACCTGGCGTTTTCGATCGGTTTACCTCGCCCACGGGCCCCGCCTTCATCGGCAAGGACAACAAGACCACCTACAGCGATAATTTCGAGGCGCTGGAGATTGTTAACGGCAAACTCTTCAACGAGATTCACCATTTCCGCACCCCCTCGCAGCTCCCGGAAGGCCCGCAGCCTGCCGACATCCCGCTCGCCGGTACCATCGTCGCCGAAGACAACGACGCTGCCTTCCCCGGCGTGGTGGACGACTGGTTCCAGCTCCTCAACCTCGGCAAGCGCTACATCGGCGTCGGCACCAGCGACACCCACAGTGGCGACGACGAGGCCGGCTACTTCCGCACCATGATTCACGCCGGCAAAGATGACCCGCGCGACATCACCGCCATGGACTTCGTCAACGGGCTCCGCAGCCGCGACGCCTTCGCCACCAACGGCCCCATGCTCACCATGACCGTGAACGGTGCACCGCTCGGCACCACCCTCACCGGCATCACGGCGCCCGTAGAAGTGACCCTGCGTGTCGCCGCCGTCCCCTGGGTGAAGGTGGCCCGTATCAACCTGGTGCGCAACGGCGAGATTGTGCGCCGGTTCGAGATCCCCGCAGACCGCGACCTCGCTGGCAACCCGTGGACCGAGACCTTCACGCTCGAGCCGCCCCTCGCGGCCGACGGACAGCCCAAGGATAGCTGGTTCGTGGCCGAGGCGATTGGCGACACCAGCATGTTCCCGGTGGTGCGGCCGCTCGGCATCCCGCCGCTGCTCATCACCGACGCCGTCGCCTCGCTCGCAGCACCGCTCGGCCTTGGCACCGACGAGTATGGCGTGCTCCAGCCGCCGCTCTCCTTCCCCGTCACCGCCTACGCCATCACCAACCCCATCTGGGTGGCGCGCGGCACGGAATTCGCCCCGCCCGGCACGGTGCCGCTGGCGCGTCAGAAGTCGCCCGACAACGACCCGCGCTGGCCCAACCCGCCCGCTGTGGAGCGCTGGGCCGACCGCTGGGCCGACCCTGCAACCAAGCAGAAGAACCTGCGCCCCACGCCGATTGTCTCGCTCCCGATGCAGTCGCTCTTTGCCCGCGACCCCGACCACCCCGCAGACATCCGGCGCATCTTTGCGGCCTTCGCCGGCCATGCCGGGCATGAGCATTAGCAGGCCTGCCGCGGCACTCTGCGCGGCGCTCTTCCTCTGGCCGGCAGCGCTCCGCGCGCATGAGCAGGCCGACAAGCGCAAGGTGCTGGTGGCGGTCGAGGCTTCGCAGCTCACGCTGCTTGTGGCCTTAGAGCTTGCCGACGGTCCCGACGCAGCCCGCCTCTCCGCCGCATGGAACCTCGACGCTGATCGGGCCAACCTCTCGCCCGCAGAGCGACTTGCGCAGGCGCAGCTGCTGCTGCCGCGGCTCCGGCAGGGCTGGACGCTCGAGCTGGAGAACCGGCCCGTGACGGGCACGCTTGGGGCCTTTGTCGTTACACCCCACCCTGGCCAGAGCCCGGAGCGGGGCTTCACGGTGGCTGCGACATGGGAGGTTGCCCTGTCCGACGCGCCGCTCCATCTGGCGCTCTACACGCTCGCAGAGACCGCGCCTGTGGAGGCAGAGGTGCAGGTGCAGGATCCCTGGTTTGTGCGGCTCACGGAGCTACCGCGCGACGCCAACGCCTGGCTGGTGGGCCCCTTCACGCTCGACAGCGACGCGCCCTCATGGGTGGAGCTCGACCGCCTCGCGCAACCTGCCGCTACGGGCGCTCGCCCAGCGCAAGCCGCGCCTCAAAGCCCTCCAGCACCGGCAGCAGCGACGCCACCGAAGCGATGACCTCGTGGGCGCCGGGCTCGCGCAGGCGCATGCGCAACCCCGTTTGCAGAGGCAAGCGGGGTTGGCCGCACAGTTCCTTGGCTAAGGCGCCAGGAGATCCATCGTCCCGCTGACAGACACCCCGTTCGAACCTCCGATGTGGGCGATGAGCCCGGCTGCAGGCAGATAGGCGGCGTCGAACTGACCGCGCGGCGTGCTGAGCGGCGCGGAGGTCTGCCACGTCGTGAGGTCTGGCCCAAGAACGGCGACGGAGGAGCGTGCGCCCAGTATGCTGGTTGCAGGGTCCCAGAATAGGCCTCCCGACACGACAACGCGGCCGTCGGGGAGGGAGGTGGCGACGTGAGAGTAGCGCGTCTCCGTGAGCACCGGACCCGGCGTGACCACAAGCGGCGCAGAAGGATCGATCGAGGCCGAAACCCACTCCGTCGTCTCCGAATCGCCGCCGCCCACGAGCAGCACGCGACCGTCAGGCAGCAGACTCGCCGTGCCATTGATGCGAGCTGCCGACAGCGTTGCGGGGTCAAGCAGGAATCCTACGCCCGGGCGGTAGCGCAAAAGCTGCGTTCCGGTTGCGACGCCCGCACCGCCGGCAAGCAGCACTTCGCCCGACAGCATCCGTATGGAAGACATCGAGTCGCGCGCCAGAGGCATGTCGTTCTCGGCCGGTTCGAAGTGGGCAGGAGTCCCCGGAACCTCCCCGACATAGCGTTCGGCACTCGCCAGCTTGCCAGCCGAACCGTAGTCCGGAACACCTCCGGCCATCAGCACCTTGCCGTCTGCCAGGAGTACCGCCGCGTGTAGCAGGCGCCCCGACGCCATAACCGGCCCTGCGTCACAACGCGGAACCGTAAGGTCACAAACAACCGTCGACGACAGCGAGACGTTGGACCCAGCGGTCAGACCGCCGCTCAGAAGCAGGCGGCCGTCGGGCAGCAGCGTAGCCGCGTGCCGGGCGCGCGCTTCAGGCAGCAGCGGTCCCGCGACAACGGAACTTCCGTCTGCCGAGATGAAAAAGGTCGTGGCCACCTCGCCCCCACCGGTGTTGCCGCCCGCCACGAAGACGCGCCCATCGGCCAACGTTGTCGCTGTGTGCTGGAAAAGGTTTGAAGGAAGAGAAATCACCGGAATTAGAACATCATCGTTCAGAATGGAGATCACGGCGCCGCGCCCATTGATCTCGGCGGGAACAGCACCCTCAAGCAGTTCGAAGGTGAGCACCACGACCTCGTCCGGTTCGGGCACGACGTCGCCAACAATGATAAGCTCCACAATGCCTTCCGACGCACCCGCCGGAATCTCGTAAGAGACCCGATCCAGCCGGAACTCGACGCCCGCCTCCGAGGTGGAGAGGAGGGCATCCACGCCCGCGCGAAACCGCACGGGGACGGTTGCCGGAGCAGACAACCGGATGGGAATCTCGCACACAGACTCGCCCGCGTCGCCTTCCACACACAAACGGTTCTCCATCGCGGCCGTGATCGGCGGTGCCTCGTCGTCATTGATAATGGTCGCCGAAAACTCCGTGATGGCGATTTCGCTCGGAAGCGCGCCCGCACGGACGGTTTCCACCGAGAGTACGACCGTCTCGTCGCGCTCGACATCCGTGTCGCCAATCACCTGCATCGCGAGCTCGGCCCTCGTTGCTCCCGTCGGGATGCGCACAATACCGACGAAGTAGGGCAGGGTCAGCCCAGGAAGGAGACCTTCGCGCGAGAATGAGTAATCATCATCGGCCGTGGCGACGTATTCTCCGTCGATCGACTCAATCCAGACGACGAGAACCATCGGTTCGGGCGCTGGTGCATCGAGCACAATGGGCAAGGTGCAGACGGTGGTGCCTGCGTCTCCCTCGATGCAGTCCGTGGCCACCCCGCTCACCCCTGGCAGAGGGCCCGTCTCGGTGTCGGTAGAGGGGCCCGTATCCGTCTCGGTGTCGACAGCACCGACATCGCCCAAGTCACTGTCGTCGATCGCAGCGTCATCACTGGGTGCATCGCCGACCTCGGAGCCGCCAGAGCCGGTGTCAGGGTCAGCCTCCGTTCCTCCGTCGTCTCCGCCGCCGTCGGAGCAGCCCGAAGAGAGAGCCAAGGTGAGGAAGCAGAGGGAGAGAACCGCAGAGGATTGCCAGAATCGACAGGACATGTTGCCTCTATGAGCGCGCTGGTGACGAGAAGATCCGCGAGCAAGATTCGGTATACCTAAACGTACCCTGCAAGGAGTTTTGTTGTCAAAGCTTCCCGCACCGACCGCCCCACCTGCGTCTCGCGCCTCATCCGATGACCCCGCCCTCTTGGGTGGAACTCGACCGCCTCGCGCAACCGCCCGCTACGGACGCTCGCCCAGCGCAAGCCGCGCCTCAAAGCCCTCCAGCACCGGCAGCAGCGACGCCACCGAGGCGATGACCTCGTGGGCGCCGGCCTCGCGCAACCGCGCCTCTGCCACCCCGTAACGGGCAACCCGCTCCGCTGCAGGGAGTGCCGCGAGCGACTCCGCAGAGAGCCCGAACTCGTTGCCGCTCTCCACCACGCCTACGGCCCAGCAGCCGGCGTTGCGGGCGGCTCGGATGCCTGCGAGCGTGTCGTCGACCACCAGCACCCGCGCCATCGGGTAGATGCCGAACTGCTGGGCGCCCGCATAGATCATCCAGGGGGCGGGCCGTCCGACGGCCACATCGCTTGCGCTGCAGACATGGTCGGGCGCGATGCCGTTCGCCGCGGCGGCGGGCAACAGTTTGGCCATGATTTCGGCTGCGTAGCCGGTGCTTGAGCCAATCTTGATGCCGCGCGCGCGCAGCGCCTCGAAGAGCTCCGGTGCGCCGGGGATGGCGTCGGCGTGCTGCTCGATGCTCTCCATCTGACGTGGCAGGAAGAGGTCGTAGAGGCGGTCGATGTCGGCGGCCGTCGACGGGGCGCCAAAGCGGGCCAGCCAGAGAGCCTGCACGCGCGGCATGGCCAAGATGGTCTCGATGTGGGCGCGCTTCGCCATGCCCATCGG
>JABMMX010000165.1 GCA_013205435.1 Deltaproteobacteria bacterium | reverse complement strand
GCGCCCAACGTGGAGATTTCGGTGCGGTCGCTGGGAGAGGACCTCTGTCTCTACCCGCTCGACAAGGGCGAGGTGGATGTGGCGCTGGCGATGGGTCGAATCGACCAGCTGCCCGACCGGCTCTACCGGACGCTGCTGCTGCCGGAGCGGTTCTGCTGCGTGGTGCGGGCGAACCATCCCGAGGTGCGGGGCGAGCGGCTGGAGCTCGATGCCTTTCTGCGGATGCGCCATCTGGTGGTGACGCCGTCGGGCGGCTGGACGGGCGCGGTGGATGAGGTGCTGACGCAGCACGGGCTGGAGCGGCGGATCGCGATGAGTGTGCCCCACTTCTTGGTGGCGCCGGCGTTGGTGGCCAAGTCGGACATGGTGCTGACGACGGTGGAGCGGATCGCCCTCAAGTATGCCGGCATCTACGGGCTGAAGGTGGTTGCGCCGCCGATCGAGCTGCCGGATTTTTGGACAGCGCTGGTCTGGCACGAGCGGACCCATCAGGGCGCGGCCCATCGCTGGTTGCGCGCCCTGTTTGCATCGGTAGCGAAACAGGTGCGATAAGGGCGATTGGAAGAAGACCTGCGACCGGGAGTTTGCGATGAAGAGCATGACGAAGTGGAGTCTGGTTTCGGCGCTTGCGCTGTTGGCGGTGGCCTGTTCGGACGACAAGAAGGAGTCGACCTCGACCGAGGACACGGGCGGCAGCGGCGACACGGCCGGGTCGGGGAGCGGAGATACGGGCGGTAGCGACACGGGCAGCGGCGACACCGACGGCAGCGGCGCCCTCGAAGGCGTCTCGATCCCGGGGCTCTCCGGCGAGCTCACTGCCAGCTTCGACGCGCTCGGCGTGTTGCACCTGCTCTGTGCGACCGACGAGGACTGCGCGGCCGGCCTAGGCTACTTCCATGCCCGCGACCGTTTTGAGCAGATGGATCTGCGGCGTCGTTCGACGACGGGTCGGATTTCGCAGCTGGTGGGCGCGGCGGCCATCGAGGTCGACAAGCGGAACCGGGTTACCTTCATGACCCGCGACGGTCGCTACCTCGAGGAGGCAATCCTCGCGAACGCGTCGCCCAAGTCACTGGCGATTTTGGAGGCCTATGCGACGGGCGTGAATGCCTGGCTGGCCGACATGCGTGCGGGGCGGAATGGGGCGGTGCTCTCGGAGGAGTACAGCTTCGCGCTCGTGCGTGAGGAGAACATCCCCGACTGGGAGCCGAAGGACACGGTCTCGTCGGTCATCGCGCTGGCAGACAGCCTGACGAACTCGGGCCGAGACGACCTGGCGATCTCGGACTACATCGCCGGCTTTGGCGAAGACTTGGCTTACGAATTGGTGGGTCCGTGGAGCCTCGATCCGACCGTCATCGCGCCAGACTATGCGCCGGCGGGCCGCGGCTCGCTTGTGCTCCCGCGCACGGGCAAGGCACCCGACTACGGACCGTGGCGGAGTGTGATGGCGAGTGCGCTCGGCCAGGCCGACTATGTGCCTGCGACGCTGCGGAACTCCATCAAGGGTTCGAACAACTGGGTGGTGGCGGGGAGCCGGTCGGCGAGCGGCAACGCGCTGCTGGCGAACGACCCCCACCTGACGCTGTCGAATCCCGCAATCTGGTACATCGCGACGGTGGATTCGAAGTCGCGCGGCACGGGCAACTGGCATGCGGGCGGCATGAGCTTTGCGGGCCTTCCGCTCTTCCTGATCGGACAGAATGAGCGGGTCGCCTGGGGCGCCACGACCACCTACTACGACATGGCTGACGCCTACCTCGAGACGCTGTCGGCCGACGGCGACGGCGTTGTCTTCAACGGCGAGACGGTGCCCTTCATCACGGTGGACCATACGTTCGAGGTGGCCAACTCGGCGACGGGCGTGCTGGAGCCGCAGGTGGTGCCTCTCAAGATAGTGCCCCATCACGGGCCTGTGTTGTCGCTCGATGCGGCGAGCGGCAAGGCGGTGTCGCTGCGCTGGACTGGCAACGACATGACGACCGACATCAACTTCCTCACCGACCTGAACTTTTCGAACAACATCGCCGAGGCGAAGGTGGCGATTTCGCAGGCGACAAGCGTGGGGCAGAACTGGGTGGTCATCGATGCGGAGAACAACATTGGCTGGTTCCCGCTGAGCCGGGTTCCGCTGCGCCCGTGGGCGAGCCGTTCGCTCTCGCCGTGGGCTGCGCTCCCCGGAGATGGTTCGGCCGAGTGGCAGGGGTTCTATGCCTATGACGACCTTCCGCAGGCGCTCAACCCGGTCGCGGGTTATGTGGTGACGGCGAACAACGACATGACGGGCGCGCTGGCCGACGGCGATGCGACCAACGACGGCTACTCGCCGCTGCAGAGCTCGAGCGATTTTGGCTTCCGCGCCAGTCGCATCAAGGCGCTGTTGGAGGCCGGTGGAGCCACCCACACGAAGGCGACGATGAATGCGATCGCCGCAGACACCTACCTGCTGGCGGCCGACATGCTGTTGCCGTCGCTCTTTGAGGCGGCCGCTGCTGCGACGCTCGACGCGAACCAGACCGCACTGGTTGCGCGTCTGACAGCTTGGGACCGCACCTGCCCGACCGGCCTTGCGACCTCGGACGCGGCCGGTGCGGCCTCGGACGATGCTGCGGCCCGCGAGGCGGCGGTGGCCTGCATGATCTTCCACCAGTACCTGCAGACGGCGACCGAGCTGACCTTTGATGATGAGGCGAATGCCAACAGCTATGCGGCGGGGACGGGCACGGCCTGGCCGGTGAAGGCTCCGGTCATGACGCTCCTCCGGCTCGTGTCGCAGCCCGGCACCTTCGATGCGGCGCACAACTACTGGGACGATGTGTCGACGTCAGCTGTGACGGAGACGCAGGGCGAGACGCTGCTCCGGGCGCTGACGGCTGCGTCGGTCAAGCTGACGGCGGCCTTTGATTCGGCAGAGGCCGACAGTTGGCTCTGGGGCCGCAAGCATGTGCTGAAGCTCCCGGCGGACCTCTTCAGCTCGTTCGGCATCACGACCTATGACAACGGCCCCTATGCCAACGACGGAGGCTTTGCGACGGTGGATGTGGCCAACCCGGAGTCGCCGCGTGGCGGAGACTACTCGCACACGGCGGGCGCTTCGATGCGGATGCAGTGTGAGGCCGACCCTGTCTCGTCCACGGTGAGCTGCCAGTATCAGCTGCCCGGCGGGCAGAGCCAGCACCGGACCTCTCCGAACTACGAAGACCACCTGCCGCTCTGGCTGAGCAACACCCCCCGCGACCTGAACATGTCGGTGGCTCCGATCGAGGCGGCGACCATCTCGCTGGTGCCTGTTCGTCCCGCCCGCTGATTCACTGTCCCAAGAGATGGATTTTTTGAAGATGTCGATACCATCGGCAAGGACGATCTCTATCGTTCGCTGGGCGAGTAGCGGGTGCTTTACCGGATTCGCCCGCGCAACATTTGCACCAACGGTTAGGGCTCCCATGCGTCACCTTATTTTTGCGCTCTCTCTGGTTTCGGGGGTCTTTGCTGCTGCCGCTCCCGCTTTGGCGCGCCCCTTCCGTGAGCAGCAGCTGCCCGCTGGCGCCGCGCTCAGCTGCAACGCATGCCACAACGGCAGCCAGCTCAATCCGTTCGGCCAGGCGATGGAGGCAGGCTTCCTCGCGCCGGGCTCAGTGGGCTCGGCCGATGTCCTCTGGGGCCCTGCCTTCGCCGCCCTGGACTCGGACGGCGACGGCGCGACGAACGGGCAGGAGCTCGGCGACCCCGAGGGCACCTGGTTGCCCGGCGATCCGGCACCTGCGACCTTCTCCTTCCCGGGTTTTGCGACCTGTGACGAGCTTCCGACGGCGGAGCGGAGCTGCGGTCGGTGCCGTGGCACGGCGACGGGGGTTCAGCGATGCCCGAGTGTCTGCGGCGACGGCATCTTGGCCGACGGAGCGGGCGAGTACTGCGATGGTGCCAACCTTGGCGGCAACAGCTGTGTCTCGCTGGGCTATCTGTCGGGCGAGGTGAGCTGCCGAGCGATCTGCACGGTGGATGCGTCGGCCTGTTTGCGCGAAGGCGCCGACCCGGGAGCCGATGCATCGGGCTCCGTAGACACGGGGAGCGAGGCTGATGCGGGCGAGGGCAGTGATGACAGCTCGCCCGTGGAGACGAGCGTGACGCAGCCGGGCGGCTGCGCCGCAGGTGGCGGCGGTGCAGCCGGGCTTGGGCTGCTCCTGATGGCTGCGCTTGTGAGCCGTCGCAGGTTCTGGGCGGTCTGATCGCGTGAAGTTTGCGGCAATGCGGCGGCGGTGGCAGAGTGCCAGAACGCTCTTTGAGGAGGTTTTGATGCGCTCTCTTTCGCTGCTGTCTTGCTTGGTTGTGCTCTGTGGTCTCGTGCTTGGCGCCTCGTCGTCTGAGGCGCGCTCGTTTCGGGTGGGACAGATTCCGAACGGCTCGCAGGCCAACTGCCTCAGCTGCCACACGAGTGGTTTCGGTGGAGCGCGGAACGCGTTCGGAACGCAGATTGAGTTCAGCTTTCTGACGGTCTCTGGCGCTGTTGGTTCGGTGGTTTGGGGGCCTGCACTCGCTGCGCTCGATGCAGACGGCGACGGCTACACCAATGGCGAAGAGCTGGGCGACCCGACGGGCGCCTGGCGGCCCGGCAACGCCAACCCGACGCTGCTGGTCGCGACGTTGCCAGGCTACGCGAGCTGCGCCTCGACTTCCGGCACGGGGGCCAACTGTGCGCGGTGCGGCGGTGGCGCCGGTGGCACCCAGAACTGCCCCAACCCGTGCGGTGACAGCGCCACCTATGTGGCTGCGGGCGAGGCCTGCGACGGCACGAGCCTGGGCGGAGCAACCTGCGTGACCGAGGCCTTCGACGGTGGAACCTTGGCATGCAACGCGAGCTGCAGCGGCCTGGTGACGTCGGGCTGCACGACGCTCCCGACCGATGTTTGCGGCGATGGCGTGCGCACGGGCACCGAGGGCTGCGATGGCAGCGATGGAATCTCCTCCGGCACGACCTGCATTTCCTTTGGGTTTGCGGGCGGCACGCTGGCCTGTGCTGCGGACTGCCTGGACGTCGACATCTCGGGCTGCACGACGCTCCCGGGGCAGGTTTGCGGCGATGGCGCCCGGACGGGTACCGAGAATTGTGACGCGGGCGACCTAGGTGGAGCAACCTGCGTGAGCCGCGGTTACACGGCGGGGACGCTGCTGTGCGGCGGAGACTGCACCTTCGACGAGGTCTTCTGCAACCAGTGCGGTGATGGCACCATCAGCGGCAGCGAGACCTGCGACGGGAGCAATCTTGGTGGCGCAACCTGCGAGGCGCAGGGGTTTGCGGGCGGCACGATGGGCTGCGCCGGCTGCGGGCTCGACACCTCGGGCTGCACACTCTGCGGCAACGACACGCGTGATGGTTCGGAGACCTGCGACGGCAGCGATCTGGGAGGCACGACCTGCGAAATGCTCGGCTTTACGGGTGGTACGCTTGGCTGCGTTTCGGGCTGTCTTTTCGATACGAGCGACTGCGTCGGCACCGTGGTGGATGTCTGTGGCGACGGCGTTGCGACGGGCAGCGAAGTGTGTGACAACACGGACCTCAACGGCGGCTCCTGCGGTAGCCTGGGCTTTGAGAGCGGCACGCTCGGGTGCGGTTCGGATTGCACCTTCGAGACTGCCTCCTGCTCGCGTTGCGGCGATGGTGTGCTGGATGCGGAGGAGAGCTGTGACGGCACGGTTCCTGCGGAGCTCGCCTGCACCACCGAGGGGTTTGCGGCCGGCACGCTTGGCTGCACTTCGACCTGCGAGCTCGATGTGGCCGCCTGCACGCTCTGCGGCAACGGCGAGATGGATACGGGCGAGGTGTGTGACGGCAGCGACTTTGGCACGACGAGCTGCGGTAGCCTGGGTCTTGGCGAGGGGTCGCTGGCCTGTCTGGCAACCTGCGTTATCGACACGACGGCCTGCGCGGTCGCACCTGTAGATCGATGCGGCGATGGCGTGGCAACGGCGGACGAGTCCTGCGACGGCGCAGACCTACTGGGTCTGTCGTGCGATGCGCTCGGCTTTGCTTCGGGCACGCTGGTCTGCACGGCCGCCTGCACGCTCGATACGGCGGCCTGCGTTGCGTCCGAGGCCGATACGGGGAGCGATGCAGATGCGGGGAGCGACAGCGGCAGCGAAGACACAACGGCTACGCCGCCCTCGACCAAGGCGAAGGCTGACGAGGGCTGCTCTGCCGCGGGCGGTGGTTCGTGGAGTTGGCTTGCGCTGCTCGGTCTGCTTGCCCTTGCGCGTCGCCGCCGGGCCTAAGCCTTGGGCTAGTGCTCGCTGGAGAAGCGGATGACGGCGCCCGGGATCTGGGCGGCGAGGGCCTTCACCCGGTTCATCCAGAGCTCGACCTCGGGGCCCGACTCATGGTCGTAGAGGACGGTGAGTGTCTTGACGCCGACCTCGGTGAGGGTGACGCCGGTCTGCTTGCTGAGGAAGGCCTGGATTTCGCGGCCTGACTGGAAGCGGTCGTCGGGCCGCTTCTGGGTGGCGCGGAGGACGAACTCGTTGAGGTCTGCGGGGACATTGGGGTTGAGGAGGCGCGGGGGCCGGATGGGCTCTTCGACCTGCTTGACGAGCACTTCGTGTGCGTCGAGCGAGTCGAAGGGGGGCGCGCCCGTGAGGAGCTCGAAGGCGACGAGGCCGAGGGAGTAGAGGTCGGCGCGCCCGTCGATCTGGTCGCCCGTGGCCTGCTCCGGCGAGGTGTAGAGGGGGGTGCCGAGGAACATGTCGTGGTCGATGGTCATGCCCTTCTCGAGATCGGGGACCATGGCGATGCCGAAGTCCATGATCTTGGTGAGGCCGTTCTCATCGAGGATGATGTTGGAGGGCTTGATGTCGCGGTGGACGATGCCGTGGCGGTGGGCGTAGTCGAGTGCGCCGGCGAGCTGGTGGATGATGGAGCGGACCTGCTCCGGGGGGAAGGGGCCGCGCTCTTCGATGAGGCGCTCGAGGTCGCGTCCCGCGAGCTTCTCCATGATGATGAAGATGGTGGCGTAGGCCTCTTCGCAGTCGAAGACCTCGACGATGCCGGGGTGGCGGAGGGAGCCGATGATGCGGGCCTCGTTGCGGAAGCGATCGGCGAAGTGGCGCTGGTAGACGAGCGCGTGGGAGAGCATCTTGATGGCGACGGGCCGGCCGAGCGTGGGGTGGATGCCCTCATAGACGACGGCCATGCCGCCGCGGGCGATCTCGCCGACCAGTTTGTACTTTCCCACCTGGCGGACGCCGCCCTGTTCCATGAGCCGCTTGCCGAGGATCTCGGTGAGGAAGCTGGCGACGGAGGGGTGCTCGCTGAGGAGAGGAAGCAGGGTCTCGCGGGGGATGGTGATGCAGGAGCAGTCGGAGCCGGCGACGACGTCGGCGGTGCGGGGCTCGCCGGTGAGGAGCGCCATCTCGCCGAAGATGTGGCGGGCGGAGAGCTGGACGAGGAACTGCTGCTTTCCGTTTTCGTCGAGCACGGGGACGAAGACCTGCCCGGTGCGGACGATGAACATGCTGTCGCCGGGATCGCCGCGGCGGAGGATGATGTCGCCGGGCGCGAAGTTGCGGAGCTGGACGAGCGCAGCGAGCCGCTCGGCGGAGGGCGCGGAGAGCGAGCGGAAGGCCTCGACGGAGAGGAGAAACTCGGCCGTGGGGGAGAGAGGGGCGCTCAGGGTCATGTGGGATCGCTAGGGGGAGGCGTGGCGACGCGTGCGCGCAGCGACTGGAGTTTACGGTCGATGAGTTGAACCCGCTTCATGCGAGGATAGCCAGTGGAGGGGCCGCTCGCCATTGCTGCGAACTGCCAGGCGGCATGGCGGGCGATGGTGAGGAGGCGGATGGCGACGAGGGGCTCGTCGGCTTCGACGGTCTCGGCCCAGCGGAGGTGAAAGCGGGCGAAGAGGTCTGCGTCTTCGCCGTTCGGCGGCCGGAGGAACTCGAGGTTGCGGAGGCGTGTGGAGGCTTCGTCGAAGCGTCCTTCGTCGGCGAGGGCGTCGATCTGGGCGACGGTCTGTATCCAGGCATCTTCGAGCATGTTGGTTGGCTCGGGGTGGAGCATGGTTCTTTAGCCAAATTCGGGCGATCGTCTATGTTGGCGATGTGGCGTTCGCACCGAAAGTGGCTGTGGCGCATCTGGAGAGGGGCTAGCCGATGGGCTGCCGCAGGCGAGGACGAAGGTGGAGCGCATGAAGGCGAGCTGGTGGTTGTCGTTGTGTTTGATGGTGGTGTCGACGGGTGCCGCCGCGGCGGGCCGGCCGGTGACACTGGAGGAGGCGCGGAGCGCAGCCCTGGAGCAGAGCCTGGAGGGTGCGGAGCTCGACCTGGCTTTAGCGCAGGCGCGGAGCGTGGCGGAGAGCGCCTGGGCGACGCTGCGTCCGAGCGTGGGCATTACCGGGCAGCTGACCTACAACGACCATGAGACCTCGTTCGGCGTCGATCAGGTGGTGACGCCGCAGTGGGACTATCGCGGCACGGTGACGCTCTCGCAGACGCTCTTCAATCGCCGCGCCTATCCCGCGCTCGGCGTGGCGGAGTCGCTGGCGGAGGTAGCTGGTTCGGAGCGTGCGACGGCGCAATACCGGCTGGTCGAGGGGGTGGATGAGGCCTACTTTGCGGCGCTGCTGCTGGCGCGATCGTCGGAGGTTGCGTCGCGCAACCTGGCGACGAGCCGTGTGGAGCTGGAGCGTGCCGAGAAGCTCTTTGCCGGTCGCGTAGGGACCGAGTTTGCGGTGACGCGGGCAAAGCTCTCGGTGCAGAGCGCGGAGCAGGATGTGGCCTCGTCGCAGCTGGGGCTTCGGCAGGCGCTGGAGTCGCTTGCGGCGCTGTTGCGGAGCGAGGAGGCGGTGGAGGTGGTGGCGCCGGTTGCGCTGCCGACGCCTCCCGCGCGGGCGGCGCTGACGGAGCAGGCGCTGTTGAGCCGTCCCGAGCTGGCGCGTGCTGCGGGGCTGGCGACGGTGGAGTCGCATAAACTGGAGGAGGGCGAGGGTCAGCTCTGGCCCACGCTCGCGGCGCAGCTGCAGTCGAACCTCCAGAAGACGACGGCCTTCAATGATGAGGCCTTCCGCTGGAACGCGGCGCTGATCTTCAACTGGGATCTCTATGCGGGTGGTGCGACGGTGGCGGAGATCGACCGCCGCGCGCTATCGGTGCAGCGGGCGGAGCTGGCGCAGCGTCGGGCCGAAGAGGCTGTGACGCGTGGGCTGGAGCAGGCCTACACGCGGTGGGAGCGGTCGGAGTCGCTGGTCGCCTCGTCGCGGAGCCGGGCGGAGCTTTCGAAGGCGTTGCTGGAGCAGTCGAAGCGGTCCGAGGCGGGCGGCACGGCGAGCCGGCTCGATGTGGAGCTGGCGCAGTCGCAGGCTTACGGAGCCGAGCTGGCGGTGGTTCAGGCCGAGGTGGAACAGACGGCCGCGGTGGTGGCGTTGTATCGGATGGCGGGTCTGGCGAAGCCGGGCGAGCCGCTGCTGAAGTAGGCGAGGCGACGATGGTGTTCGGATTCAAGTGGGGCAGTGGAGCGGAGCCGCCTGCGGGCCGGTCTCAGGCGCTGGTGATCAGCGGTATTCATGCCGTGAGCGGACGGCCGATGCAGGCGCCGCCGCCGGAGGGGCTGGAGGAGATCTGGTTCGGGATGGGCTGCTTCTGGGGCGCGGAGCGCCGGATGTGGCAGCGGGCCGGGGTCTGGGTGACAGCAGTCGGGTATGCGGGCGGCACGACGCCGAACCCCACCTACCGCGAGGTGTGTGACGGCGCGACGGGACACACCGAGGTGGTGCGGGTGCTCTTCGACCCGGCCACGGTGTCGCTGGAGGCGCTGCTGAAGCTCTTCTGGGAGAGCCACGACCCGACGCAGGGGATGCGCCAGGGGAACGATGTGGGGACGCAGTACCGGTCGGCGATCTACTTCACGAGCCACCTGCAGGGTGAGCGGGTGCGGCACTCGCGGGACGGCTACGAGGCGGCGCTCCGCGGGGCAGGTCGCGGAGGCATTACGACCGAGATTCTCGGCGCGTCGGCCTTCTACTACGCGGAGGAGTATCACCAGCAGTACCTGCACAAGAACCCCGATGGCTATTGCGGGCTGCGCGGAACGGGTGTTGAGTGTTCGGCCGCGGCGCCGGAGTAGGCGCCGGTTGAGGCAGGCAGGGAGCGACGATGATCAACACGAACGACTTCAAGCGTGGCACGCGGATTGAGATCGATGGCGAGCCCTACGCCATCTCTGACATGAGCACGCAGACGACGGGTGGCCGCGGCGGCCAGACCCTGTTCCGTTGCAAGCTTCGGAACATCAAGACGGGCGCG
Source organism: Deltaproteobacteria bacterium (assembly GCA_013205435.1). Taxonomy (GTDB): domain Bacteria; phylum Myxococcota_A; class Bradymonadia; order REDH01; family REDH01; genus CAIWGR01. The sequence continues at coordinate 33,582 of JABMMX010000165.1, read as the reverse complement.
ATGGTGGATCGCACCTTCTCGGGTGGCGACCGGGTGAAGTCGCCCGACTTCGAGATCCGGCCAGCCGAGTACCTCTACGATGAGGGCGGCGAGACCTACTACTTCATGGACAAGTCGACCTACGAGCAGTTCCCGCTGAAGCGGAAGGATGTGGAGGAGGAGCTGCCCTTCATCCGTGCGAACGATGAGGTGCGGGCGCTGGTCTTCAATGGCAACTGCATCGGCATCGAGTTGCCGGCGACGGTGGAGCTCGAGGTGGTCTATGCGGAGCCGGGGGTGCGCGGCGACACGGTCAATGCGGCGCTGAAGCTGGCCCGCTTGGAGACGGGGCTGGAGCTCAAGGTGCCGCTGTTTGTGGAGGCGGGCGACCGCATCGTGGTGGACACGCGCGAGGCGCGTTACCTGCGGCGGGCCGGCGCCTAACCGGACGAAGAACCTAACTGCTAACCGGGCCGGAGCTTTGCCCGAGACCAAGGAGAAGAGCGATGTCGAATGCGGTCATTTTGGATGTGGTGCGCACGCCGATCGGCAAGCGCGGTGGAGCCCTGTCGACGATGCGGGCCGACGAGCTTGCGGCGCTGCCGCTGGCGGAGATTGCCCGTCGCGGCCTGCTTCCCGTGGAGACGCTGGAAGATGTGGTGATGGGTTGCGTGACGCAGACGGGCGAGCAGGGCTTCAACATTGCCCGCGTTGCGGCGCTGATGGCGGGCTACCCTGTGACGGTGGCGGGCACCTCGGTGAACCGTCAGTGCGGCTCGAGCCTGCAGGCGCTCAACTTCGTCGCGCACGGCATCATGGCCGGCCAGACCGATGTGGCGGTCGCTGCGGGTGTGGAGTCGATGTCGCGCATCGCGATGGGCTCGGACGCCGCCGAGATTTCGGAGAAGCTGACGGAGCGTTTCGACATCATCCCGCAGGGGCTGTCGGCGGAGCTGATCGCGGAGAAGTGGGGCTTTTCGCGCGAGGAGCTCGATGCCTTCTCGTCGATGAGCCACGAGCGTGCGCTTGCTGCGCAGGCGAGCGGCCGATTCGACAGCGAGATCTTCGCGGTCCACACCGTGACTCCCGACGGTGCGCCGATTGTGGTGACCCGTGACGAGGGGCCCCGCGAGGGTTCGACGATCGAGAAGCTGAGCAAGCTCAAGCCGGCCTTCAAGACGAGCGGCGTGATCACGGCGGCCTCGTCGAGCCAGATCTCGGACGGCGCTGCAGCAGCGCTGCTCTCGTCGGCCTCGTTCGCCGCTAAGCATGGTGCCAAGCCCCGCGCCCGCATCGTTGCGACGGCGGTCTCGGGCGTGGATCCGACCATCATGCTGACGGGCCCCATTCCGGCGACCAAGAAGGTGCTCGAGCGGGCCGGTCTGACCATCGCCGACATCGACCTGTTTGAGATCAACGAGGCCTTTGCCTCGGTGGTGCTTGCATGGGCGAAGGAGACGGGCGCAGACCTCTCGAAGACCAATGTGAATGGTGGCGCTATCGCCCTGGGTCACCCGCTGGGTTGCTCGGGCGTTCGCATCATCGGCACGCTGCTCAACGAGCTCGAGAAGCGCGACCTCCGGTATGGCCTCGCCACGCTCTGCATCGGCTTCGGCCAGGGCGTCGCGACCATCATCGATCGCAAGCCTCAGTAGCCTTCAACACACACACAGAACTTCGGAGAGAGAACATGGGATTGCTGGATGGAAAGGTAGCGATCGTAACGGGTGCCGGCGGCGGCCTCGGTCGGAGCCACGCGCTGCAGCTTGCGCGCGAAGGCGCCCTGCTGGTCATCAACGACCTTGGCGGCACGCGTGATGGCGTGGGCACGAGCTCGGCTGCGGCTGAGATGGTGGCGGAGGAGATCCGTGCGGCGGGCGGCAAGGCCGTGGCCGACTTCAACAATGTGGCGATGCAAGAGGGCGCGGCGGGCATCGCCAAGAGCGCGCTCGATGCCTTCGGACGCATCGACATTCTGGTCAACAACGCGGGCATCCTGCGCGACAAGACCTTTGTGAAGATGACGCAGGAGCAGTGGGACGCGGTCATCGCGGTGCACCTCACCGGCACGATGCTGGTGACCCGCGCCTGCCTGCCTGCGCTCATGGAGAGCGGAAACGGCAGCATCATCAACACGACCTCGATTGCCGGCCTCAAGGGCAACTACGGTCAGTCGAACTATGCGGCTGCGAAGGCGGGCATCTGGTCGTTCACCAACGTGCTCGCCATGGAGATCGGTCGGTCGGGCGTTCGCGCCAACTGCATCGCGCCCATCGCCAAGACGCGGATGACCGAGGACATCGACATCGTCGCCGACGACCAGAAGCCGGAGTATGTCTCGCCGATGGTGGTCTTCCTGGCGAGCGACCTCGCTGCTGAGGTGACGGGCCGGACCTTCGGCTGCCATGGCGCGGAGATCATCGAGTACAAGATGCTGCTGACGCCCGGCGCGCAGCGTGATGATGGCCACTGGACAGCGCAGGAGATTGCGCGCCGGCTGCCTGAGATTGAGGCGCTCTCGGTGGGTGCGGCTGCTGCGCCGGCTGCGGCTCCCGCGGCTGCTGCGCCGGTGACGCCGCAGCAGGTGACCGACGAGGTCTTCTCCCGCATGGCGGAGGCCTTCTTGCCGGAGAAGGGTGCTGGCTGGTCGGCCAACCTGCTCTTCGACATCAAGGGGATTGGCGAATACTCGGTCGCGATTTCGGGCGGCTCTGTGACGACGGCGAAGGGCAAGGTTGGCGAGCCGACCTGCGTGATCAACTTCGCGTCGGGCGACACCTTCATCGACATCGTGATGGGGAAGGAGAAGGCGGAGAAGGCCTTTATGGCGGGCAAGATCAAGGCCTCCAACATGGCGGACCTGATGCGCTACGCCACCTCGTTCGACATGACGAAGGGGGCGAAGGAGATTGCGGGCCGTCTGACGGCTGCCGCGGCTCCGGCCGCCGCTGCGCCTGTTGCTGCAGCCGCTGCGGCACCGAGCGCGAGTTCGGTGACGGACGAGGTCTTCTCGCGCATGGCGGAGGCCTTCTTGCCTGAGAAGGGTGCTGGCTGGACGGCCAACCTGCTCTTCGACATCAAGGGGATTGGCGAATACTCGGTGGCGATTTCGGGCGGCTCGGTGACGACGGCGAAGGGCAAGGTTGGCGAGCCGACCTGTGTCATCAACTTCGCAACGGGCGACACCTTCATCGACATCGTGATGGGCAAGGAGAAGGCGGAGAAGGCCTTCATGGCGGGCAAGATCAAGGCGTCGAACATGGCGGACTTGATGCGCTACGCGACCTCGTTCGACATGACGAAGGGGGCGAAGGAGATTGCGGGCCGTCTGACGGCTGCGGCGGCTCCCGCTGCGGCTCCGGCCGCCGCTGCGCCTGCCGCTGCGGCACCGAGCGCGAGTTCGGTGACCGATGAGGTCTTCTCGCGGATGGCGGAGGCCTTCTTGCCGGAGAAGGGTGCTGGCTGGACGGCCAACCTGCTCTTCGACATCAAGGGGATTGGCGAATACTCGGTGGAGATTGCGGGCGGCTCCGTGAAGTCGTCGAAGGGCAAGGTGGGTACGCCGACCTGTGTCATCAACTTCGCGACGGGCGACACCTTCATCGACATCGTGATGGGGAAGGAGAAGGCGGAGAAGGCCTTCATGGCTGGCAAGATCAAGGCCTCCAACATGGGCGACCTGATGCGCTACGCGACCTCGTTCGACATGACGAAGGGGGCGAAGGAGATTGCGGCGCGCATCGCGGCTCCGGCTGCTGCGCCCGCTGCTGCTCCGGCTGCTGCACCTGCTGCGCCCCGCTCGCCCGTCGGCCTGCGCTACCGCGAACCCGCAGAGTTTGCGCGTGCCGCAGACATCGAGGCCTATGCCAAGGCCACGCGCGACAGCAACCCGCGCTATGCTGAAGGGGCCGACCAGATTGCGCCGCCCCTATTTGCGGTACGCGCGGTGCACAAGATGGCGCAGGGTGCGGTCATGGATCGGAGCCTCGACCTCGACCTCGGCCGGCTCGTGCATGGCGAGCAGGAGATGACCTTCAACCAGGTGCTCCGTCCGTGGGATCTCATGACCCCGCGCGGCAAGCTCCTGAAGGTGGAGGAGAAGGCTTCGGGCAAGGTCATCGAGCTTGGCCAGACCATCTTCGTCGACGGTGCTCCTGCCGTGGAGATCGTGAGCCGCTACTTCATCCGTGGCAACAAGTCGGGTGGCAGCAGCGAGCCGGTGGCAGAGCCGGAGCGCGGCACGCCGCTCTTCACGGCGACGGCCACGCTCGAGCCCGGCCAGACGGTAGATTACGCCGCCGCCTCGCGCGACGACAACCCCATCCACACCGACGAGAGCATCGCCAAGGCGGTGGGCTTCCCCTCGGTCATCGGCCACGGCCTTCTGACCATGGCCTTCGTGCAGCGGGGCGTCATCGACAACCTGCTTGCTGGCGAGTCCGCCAACCTCAAGCGGCTCAAGGTGCGCTTCTCCAAGCCGGTGCTTCCGGGCGACGAGATCACGACCCGTGGCTGGCTCAAGAGCGAGGCCAACGGTCGCCGCATCATCGAGATCGAGTCGGTGAACCAGCGTGGCGAGAAGGTCATCACGAACGGCGAGGCCGAGCTGGCTTAGGCTGGTTCGCAAGCGCGCGAAGGCGAGGGTCGGGCTTCCGGCCCTCGCGCCGTTTTTGGCTCAGGCGAAACGCAGGTCAGATCGTCCAGTCGCGGGGCTGAAGGGCTGCCACCATGCGGGCCTCGTCGGAGCCCGGTGCGGGGTGGTGGTCATAGGCCCAGGAGGCGGTGGCGGGCATCGACATGAGGATGGACTCGATGCGGCCGCCGGTGCGGAGGCCGAACTGGGTGCCGCGGTCGTTGACGAGGTTGAACTCCACGTAGCGGCCGCGGCGGAGGAGCTGCCACTGGCGGTGGTGGGGCTCGAAGGGGGTGCCGCCGCGCCGCTCCGCGAGGGGGAGGTAGGCGGGGATGAAGGCCTGGCTGGCGTCGCGGAGGAAGGCGAAGCTCTCCTCGGGCTGGGTCATCATGTGGTCGAAGAAGATGCCGCCCACGCCGCGCATTTCGCCGCGGTGTGGGATGGTGAAGTAGCGGTCGCACTCCTCCTTCATGGCGGTGTGGTTGGCGACCGCGGGGTGGGCGTCGCAGACCGCCTTGAGGGTGGTGTGGAAGTGACGGGCGTCTTCTTCGAAGAGGTAGTTGGGGGTGAGGTCTGCGCCGCCGCCAAACCAGCCCGTGCTGCCCCGCTCCATGCGCCGGTAGTTCATGTGGACGGTGGGGGCGAAGGGGTTGTGGGGGTGGAGCACGAGTGAGACGCCGACGGCTCGGAAGTGGCGGCCGTCGCCCGGCATATGGGTTGGTGCGACGCTGCCGAAGCGGCCCTCGACGACCGAGAGGTTGACGCCGCCCCGCTCAAAGAAGCGGCCGTTCTCGATGACGCGGGTGCGACCCCAGCCGCGGAGGATGGGGGCGGCGGGGTTTCCGCTCTCTTCCTGCTCTTCGCGCTGCCAGTCGTCGTGCCGGAAGGCGGGCCCGCCTTCGAGGGTCTCGAGCGACGAGAGGATGCTCTCCTGCAGGGCGATCATGTGGTCGGTGGCGCGGTCGAAGAGCGACGGAGAAGACATGGCGGTGGCTCGCTTGCAGTGGTGGTGCGGGCGTTAGCAGCGGCTGTGACGCGGCGCACCTTTCCAATCGGGCGGCGCGGTTCTATAACACAGGGTACACTGGGAGGCACCTGTTGGTTCCGTCGAGGTGAGATGATGCGAGCGATTTCCTATCGAGTGCTGGCTCTGCTGTTTGTGACGGGTCTGACGGGCTGCGGGAGCGAGATCCCGGAGCGGAACACGGGCCGGTCTTCGGGCGGCTCTTCGGGCGGTTCGAGCTCGGGCGGTAGCGACACGGGCAGCACGGACACGGGCAGCACGGACACGGGCAGCGCCGACACGGGTGTAGCAGACAGCTGGCCGGCCTCCTGGACGCGGCTCGAGGCCGACGTCCTTGCCGGGGTGAATGCGGCGCGTGCGCGAGGCGCGAATTGTGACTCAGAGGGTGTCTTCGGGCCAGCGCCGGCGCTCAGTCTCAACCCCATCCTCGTTGGCACAGCGCGGGCCCTGAGCAAGGACATGGGCAACCGGAACTTCTTCGACCACACCGACCCCGACGGGCTCGACCCCTTCCAGCGCATGGAGGCGGCGGGCTACAACGGCGGCGCGATGGGCGAGAACATCGCAGCGGGCTACTCGACGGGCGCAGAGGTGGTGGCGGGCTGGCTCGCGAGCGACGGCCACTGCCGCAACATCATGGACCCAGACTTCGGCGTCATCGGCATCGGCTACGCGAGCGTGCCGGGCTCCGAATATACGCACTACTGGACGCAGAACTTCGGCGACCGTTAGCCGATCCGCTCTTCGGCCGACGCGCTCTGATTTGCAGTGGGCGCAAAGCCGTGGCGGGTCATGAAGCGGGCCATGCGTTGGTCCACTGCCTGGTTGGTGAGCCCGCAGGCCTCGAGGCTGTAGCTGTGGCTGCTGGCGAAGCGTGCCTGCCGGCTGTCGGATGCTGTGAGGGCCTCGCGGAAGTCTGCTTCGATCTCCCAGCCGAAGTGGCTGTAGATGGCAGCCACCGCCTCGCTCGGCTTTGCAACGAGCCGCTGGTAGTCGAGCACAAAGCGTCGCTCTGTTGGCAGCCCGTCGACGAAGGCGTCGTAGCTGTCGCTGTAGTCCATGAGCAGGTCGGCCCAGGCGCGGGTGGCAGCGGGGTTGTAGGCGAGGTCGGGGGAGTGGAGCCGCCACGGTCGTGAGAACATGCTGACGCCCGAGGCGATGGTCTCGTGCGGGCTCCGTACGAGGTAGATGAAGCGGGCGTCGGGGAAGGCGGCCGCCACGGTCTCGATGCGGCCGGCGAGCAGCACATTCTTGAGCAGCAGGGTGCGGCGTGCAGGGTCGAGCGCGGCCTGCTTGCTCATGTAGCGCCGGAGGAAGGCGGTGAGCGTGGCGCGGACGGGGGCCGGCATGAGGTCGATGTAGCGGAGGTGGCGGAGCTCTTCGGTGAAGGGGAAGGCGAGCCACATGGCAGGCGTGAGCATGGGGAAGCACCAGAGGCACTCGTCCTCTTCTGGGCGCATGAGGCCGGTGGCGTGGATGCCGTCCCAGCCTGCGAAGGCGGCCCGTTCGATGGCGCCGACGAGGCGTGCGACGGGGGCGCCGATGAGACGGTCGAGCGCGGCAAAGGCGTCGTAGATCTTCCGGCTGCTGACCGCGGGGAACATGCTGTCGAACATGGTTAGAAAGCGGAAGCGGGCGCGGTCCTGCGCCATCAGTCCATGGAGAAAGGTGGTGCCGCTGCGAGGCACCGCAATCACGATGACGGGGGCCGGCGTGGGCGTGCTGGCGGCGCGTGGAAAGAAGAGCGCGTCGAGCGCGTCGAAGAGCCAGTTCTGCGTGATGACGAAGAGGTAGTAGGCCACAAGCAGCGAGATGCCGGCGAGCCGTCGCACTCCAAACCAGCGGCGCGAGAAGAGCGCGCGGAGGATGATGCGGAGGGTTGGGAGGTGGGGGAACAGGCAGGGCTCCAGCGTTGGCGTTCGCCTCTTCGCGGGGAGGGTGCTGCTGTGTCAACGGGCGAGGCGCTGCCTATGGTGCAGGAAGGTTGCACGACGGCCTGCAAGTCACCACGATGCGGGCCGAACGCAGAGGAGAAGATGCCGTGTCGAAGTCGCTTGTAGAAGAGCTGTTGGCCAAGGGGGTGGAGATCCCCGCGCCGTCGTCGGTGGTGGTCGAAGAGGTGGATGTGTCGCGCATCGAGGCGGGCGTGGTGCTCTACCCCGGCTGCGTCGTTCGCGGCGCCGAGACGCTGCTGCGGGCCGGCACGCGTCTGGGCCGCGCTGGCGGTGGCTTCTTTGAGAATGTGCGCTGCGGCGAGCGGTGCGACCTCTACGGCGGCTACTTTGAGGATGCGGTCTTCCTCGCCGATGTGACCATGCGCGGCCACGCCGAGGTGCGGGGCGGAACGCTGCTCGAGGAGGGCTGCGAAGCGGCCCATCATGTTGGCTACAAAATGACCGTCTTCCTGCCCTATGTGGTGGCGGGCAGCCTCATCAATTTCTGCGACGCGCTGGTCTCCGGCGGCACGAGCCGGAGCGACCACAGCGAGATCGGCAGCACGCTGGCGCTCTACAATTTCACGCCATGGGGCGATAAGTATGCGAGCCTCTTCGGTGGCGTTGCGAGGGGCGTCTTCCTGCGCGAGCGGCCCATCTTCGTTGGCGGCCAGACCCAGGTGGTGAGCCCCGTGCGGGTGGGCTTCGGCGCGGTGCTGACGGCCGGCTCTGCGGTGCGCCGCGACGTGCCCGAAGACCGGCTTTACGGCGAGGTGACGACCGTCATCGACGAGCCCTTCGATGCCGTCCGCTACGGCGCGCTGATGCCCAAGTTCGAGGCGACGCGCGACTTCACCGGCAACCTCTGGGCGCTCATCGCCTGGTATGAGCGGGTGCGGATCCCAACCGCCAAAGATGCCCTGGAGCGAGCGCTCTACGAGGCCGCGCTGCAGCAGCTTCGCGCGGGCGTCGCAGAGCGGGTGAAGCGGCTCGGGAAGGTGGCCTCCAAGCTCCAGGCCTCGCGTCTGTCGCACGAGGCTGCTGCGCAGGCCGGTGGCGAAGCGGCGGCTCGTCACAGCAAGCGGGCTGCGGAGCATGCCGCGGTGCAGGCCGCCTGGCCGGCCTGGGAGGCTGCGATGAGGCAGCCTACGCGGCCGCCGCTCGAGGCGCTCGACACCGTTGCAGCGAGCTACCTCGCCTGGCGCGGCGATGCCGATCGGTCGCTCGTCGACTTTGTGCGGAAGGGTGTCGCAGACGGCGAGCGGTTGGCCGCAGTCGATGCGCTCGCAGAGGTGGTGCAGGCGGTGTCGAAGTGAGGTCGCTTCTCTTTGCCCTGCTCGCCTTTCTCCCCGTCGTCGCCGCCGCCCAAGAGGCTGCGCCGATGAAGGAGCTCTCCATCCTCCCGCGCCAGATCTCGGCACCAAAGGTCACCGGTTCGCTCGCGCAGCTTTCGCTCTCGCTCGACGGCCAGGCCACGGAGAGCGCCTGGGCCGACGCGATTCCGCTCACAGGCTTCTCGCCCTTCTCGCCCGACGACGAAGGCGAGGCCGGCTTTGGCGTGACGGGCCGCATTCTCCGCACCCCTGATGCGCTCTGGTTCACCGTCGAGGTCGCCATCCCGGAATCGCAGCTCAACCGCGGGCTCGGCCCCCGCGACGGATTTCCGAGCGGCGACTATGTGGAGCTTCAGCTCGACCCCTTCGCGACAGGGCTGCGCGCCTACTCCTTCATCGTAAATGCCTCGGGCCAGCTCCGTGATGCGACCGTGAACGATGTCGCCTCTGCCGACCCCTCGTGGGACTCGCTCTTCGATGCCGCCGTGACCGTCTCGCCGGACCACTGGACCGTCGAGGCGAAGATCCCCTTCTCGTCGCTGCCCCACCCCACGGATGGCACCGCTTGGCGTATGAACCTCTTCGCGACGAGTTGGCACCTCCAGCAGACGGTGGTCTGGTCGCGTATCCAGCGTGACCTCCCCAACCGGCTCTCGCAGGCCGGCAGTCTAGGCGGCATGAAGGGTCTCTCCAGCTCCGGCGGCCTCTCGCTCTTCCCCGCTGTGACCCTGGACGCCTCCAACAGAGAAGGTGGCTTCTCCTTCGATGGGTTGGAGCTCGGCCGCACCGGTCTCGAGGCCGAGGGCGGCGCGCTTCGCCCGAGCCTCGGCGCGCTCTGGCAGCCCAAGCCGCAGAGCCGCGTGGAGGCGGTCTGGAACCCCGACTATTCGCAGGTGGAGGCCGATGCGGGCCAGCTCGCGGTGAACAACCGCTTTGCTCTGTTTCTGGAGGAGAAGCGCCCCTTCTTCCTCGAGGGCCAGGACCTCTTCACGCTGCCGACGCAGCTCATCTACACCCGCTCCATCGGCCGTCCGCTCTACGCGATGAAGGGGCTCACGGAGTGGTCATCGGGCCGCGCCGGCGTGATCGCCGCCTACGATGTGGAGACTGCGCGCCGCCGCGCTGACGGCGAGAGCTTCGTGCTGGCGGAGCGGAGCCAGTTCGACGCCGGTGAGCGCAACGTGGTGGGTCAGACGCTGACCTATCGGCAGGCCGACCCGGAAGAGGCGGGCGACGAGAAGTCGTCCAACTTGGTCGCGGGCGTCGACGGCTCCTTCTATCTGCTCCCCACCCTCCGCCTGAAGAGCGACCTCGCAGCGAGCCACACCGAGCAGGGCAACCTGGCGCCCGATGGCACAGCGGCCAACACCACGCTCACCTGGGAGCAGAAGAAGTTCCGGCTCGCGACGCAGTGGCAGCGCATCGATGAGGACTTCCGCGCAGATGCCGGCTTCGTGAACCGGGCGGGCTTCCAGATGGTGAAGGCCAAACTCGATGGCTACTACCGCAGCAGCGAGGGCCGTGTGAGCTACGCCAGCCCCGGCATCTGGCAGCAGCAATACTGGGACATGGAGGGCAACGAGGTGGAGAGCGTCACAGGCGCCAACACCTACATCCAGACCGCCGATCGCAGCTGGCTCTTTGCGACGGTCACCTACAACCGGGAGCGTGAGGAGCAGACGGGCGACTGGCTCGAGACGCCCGCTGCCGAGCTTGCCGCTGGCGTGGAGCCCACCGACTGGCTCTCGGCGGAGGGCGGCGCCCGCGTGGGCAACACCGTACTCCGTGATGAGGAGCTCCTCGGCACCGACGCCGCTGGCAATACGAACCCGGCGCGCGTTGGCTTCGAGCTCTCGCCCTATGCCGACGCCGTCATCCGCCCCTTCCCCTCTATGGCGCTCACGCTCGACTGGCAGGCGCGCGAACTCTTCGACGAGGCAGGCGGCCGCGAGCTGTCGCGACAGCACATCCTGCGCGGAAAGCTGCAGCACTGGTTCCACCGCACGGCCGACTTCCGCTACATCTACGAGTGGGACAGCCTGGCCGAAGTGGCCACGCAGGACCTGCTCTTCTCCTACCAGCCGATGCCCGGGACGGTCTTCTACTCGGGCCTCCATTTCGATGGCGCGACCGAAACTGATCCCTCCGCTTGGAGCCTCTTCATCAAGGGTTCGCTGCGGCTCGAGGCGCTCTAGCCGCTACGACCGGAGGATGGGCGCGAAGCCCGGGTTGCGGGCCCGCTCGAGCAGCGCGCGGAGGAGGCCGAGCCGCTCGCCATCATCGAGCGAAGGCGCGAGCATGTCGGCCTCGCCGAGCAGCCGGATGGCGACCGGTTTGAGCGCATCGGCGACGGCCATCAGCTCGGGACGGACGGCGTCGAGGTCGGCCTCGCGCGCAGCGAGTTCGAGCTGTCGGATGGCCTCTGCGAGCAGGCTGCGCAGGCTCTCGCACATGGAGGGCACCGGCTCGGTCACGCCGATGGTGTCGCGCAGCCGCACGAGCAGCGGCAGTGCCTTCAGCACAGAGGTGGCGCGGCCGATGCCGAAGCCGAGATAGAACCAGGCCTGCAGGCGGCCCATCTGCTTGGCGTCGGCGATGTAGGACCAGCGGTTGACGATGTCGAAGACGCCGTTCGTGAGGAGCAGCCGATAGTCATCCACGCCGTTCGGGAGCGGCCAGGCGACGCTGTGCGCGGCGCCGACGAGGGCGCAGAGTCCCTCCATCCGCTCACGGGTCGCGAGCGCCTCATCGGAGACCAACGCGAAGGCGTGGGTCAGCGGCTCGAGGCCTCCAGCGGCTGGAGCGGCGGCGGCCACCACCTCCATGCCGTCGAAGAAGAAGCCCGAAGCCGATGCGAGGTAGCCGAGCTCGAAGGCCTGCGCTGGCTGCATCTCAGCGGTCGCTGCGGACGAGGATCACATACTCCCAGTCGTTGAGCGTGAGCGAGATGTTGCCGCCGCTCACGGTGGCTGTGCGGGTGCCGCCGAGCGCGTCGCGGAAGGTGGCGCCTTCGATGCCGAGCGCGGAGACGGAGATGGGCGAGATGGTTGCCGTGGCACCCTTGTTGAAGGCGACGATGGCCACATCGCCACCGCCGGCGTCGCGGGCGTAGGCGTAGAAGGAGTCGTTGACCCAGAGTTCGCGGTAGTCGCCGCGCCGGAGAGCGGTGGAGTCGGCGCGGGCCCGGCCGATGGCCTGCACGCGGGAGAGGATGCGGGCCTGCTGTTCGGAGAGGTCGGTGCCGAACTTCATCATGCGCCGGTTGTCGGGGTCGCCGCCGCCGTAGAGGCCGATCTCGTCGCCGTAGTAGATGAGCGGCAGGCCGGGCTGGGTGAGGGTGAAGGCAAAGGCGAGAGACAGCCGGTTGACGACGTTCCAGGTGGAGCTGTTGGTGGCCGTCATGGGGTCTGGCACATTGCCCCACGGATCGATGCCGCCTGGTGCGTAGACCACCTGCGAGAAGCGGGGGATGTCGTGGTTGCCGAGGAAGGGGCTCATCCACTCCCAGGCGGCGCCATAGGCGTCTCGGCCCACTGCCACGCGGGCGGCGAGGTTCCGGAAGGTTCCACCGCCGCCGAAGGCGTCGCGGATGGGCCACATGAGCGGGAAGTCGAACTGCGCGCGGAGCTCGTAGTCCGAGACGTAGTTCATGATGAGGCCGTGGCCGTCCTGGCCCGTGAAGGTCTCGCCGACGGTGTAGATGGGCATGCCGCCGCCCCGCTCGAAGCGGTCTTTCAGCAGCTTCGAGATGCGCCGCATGATGACATGGTCCATGTGCTTGGCGGCGTCGATGCGGAGGGCATCCACATCGAACTCGGTCACGAACCAGGCCACATCCTCGGCCAGCTGCTGGGTGATCTCGTGGTTCTTGTAGTTGAGGTCGGGGAGGTAGCCGATGAACCAGCAGCCGATGGGGTTGGTGTCCCAGTTGCAGGCCCCGGGCGAGGTGGTGCAGCCGCAGGGCGCAGCGGTGAACCAGGAGGGTTGGCGGCTCACATACTCGTGGTCCTGGTGCACATGGTTGAGCACGAGGTCGAAGAGCACCCGGATGCCTCGGGCATGCGCCGCGGCGATGAGCTCGCGGAGGCGCTGCTCGCCGGTGGCCCTGTCATCGCCGAAGCGGAGTTCGATGCGGCGCGCCGCGTTGGGCCAGTAGCCGTGGAAGCCGGTGAAGTCGTGGACGCCGTCGGTGGCGATGTAGTCGGTGTCGGGGTTGTCGTAGACGGGCGAGAGCCAGAGCAGGTTTACGCCGAGCCGGTCGAAATAGCCCGATTCGATCTGCTCGATGACCCCGGCAAAGTCGCCGCCCTGGTAGTTGGCCTCCGCCCGCACATCCGGCACCGGCGCGAAGGGTGCCGAGGCGGTCCCCGCGTCGCTGTTGGCGAAGCGGTCGGTGAAGACGAAGTACATCGTCGCATCTTGCCAGACGAAGGGGGTCGGCTCGTTCCAGAGCGGGATGAAGAGCTCGCGTGCGGCGCGGCCAAACTCGTCGCCCGCGAGGATGCGGACGGAGTTCTTTCCGGTCGGCAGCGCGGTGGTCCGGAGGTGGATGGTGCCGGCCTCCGCGTCGACCTCTGCGGCGACGGTGCGGTTGCCGACGGTGGCGATGATCTGTGCGGCGTCGAGGGGCACGCCGTCTGCGGCGGCGACGAACTGGGCGGTCACCTCGACGGTCGTGGCGTCGGAGGTTGCGGAGAGGGTGTAGAGGTCGGGCGTGGCGCAGTCGGCGACGGCGAGCAGCCGGTTCTCGGAGTCGCCGACCCACTTGGTGTCGTAGCCTGCCGCAGCGACCGATGCGGGCACCTCGGTGCCGTCCCATTCCCAGCTTCCATCGATGAAGAACTTGTAGCCATACTCGCCCGGCGTAGCGGCGACCGAACCCTCAAAGATGCCGTTGCCGTCGGGGTCGGTGAGTGGCGTTGCGCTGGTCGAAAAGCCGTTCCACTCGCCCGCTGCAAAGACGGTTGCGGGGTTGCCCGGTGGGTCGAAGGAGAGGCGGCCAAGGCAGTCTCGGACGGGGTAGGGGAAGGCGGGCGTGCCGGTGTCGCCGGCTGTGTCTGCGGAGGTGTCTGCGGTTGTATCTGCGGAGGTGTCCGACGAGGTGTCGCCGCTGCTGTCTGCCGCGGTGTCGGCTGCATCTTCGCCGCCGTCAGACAGGCCGGTGTCTCCGCCGCTTCCGGCGTTCGTGTCGTCCGTCGCATCTGCGACGCCGGTATCTTCGCCGCCCGTCGCGGTGTCTGCGGTGCCCGTGTCCTCCGCTACGAAGAGGCAGATGGGGGCGGCGGCGCAGCCGTCATCGAGGCAGTCGACGAGGCCATCTTGGTCGTTGTCCTGCCCATCATCGCAGCTACGATCGCTCAACCCCTCGTCGGTCGGTGAGCTCGTCTCGATGACCGCGCAGGCCGAGAGACCGAGGAGGGCGGCGAGGGCGAGGAGGTTGCGCTGGGTCATTGCGAGGGCCGTGAGCGTGGTGAGCGTCGCTCCGAGGTAGAGCCTGCGCGGAGCCGCTGCAAGGTTGCGGCGCGGTTACCGCTGCTCGGCAGCCCGCTTCTTGGCCGCAGAAAGCACGGGCAGTCGCAGCGCGCCACTCTTGGCGAGCCGCTTGGCCGTCTCGAGCGGGAGCCGCGCGACGAGCCGCTCCGCCACATGAACAGGCGTCACTGGGTTCTGGACCAGCGCCAGCACCACGGCCGGGTCGCGGTGCAGCGCGTCGCGCTCTGCCACCGCCACCACGAACTGGCCGCTCACGCTCCCGGACGAGAGCAGCTGCGCCAGCTCCCGCCCGCCGAGCTGTGCGTTCTGGAGCACGAGCGGATGGAGCGAGGCATCGCGGTCGCGGAGGATCTGCCGCCGCTGCGACTCGGAGCCGAACTTGGCCCAGTGCATCTTCTCGGGCCGCGACAGGCTCTCAAACTGCTTGAAGAGCGGTGCGTCGGCGCCGGCTCCCTGCGGCGCGCTGGCTGCTGCTCCGGTGGTCGCAGGCGGCTCGTTCGCCGGCAGCTTCGCGGCCACCACGGCGAGCGCGAGGTCGCCCGTTGGCGTGACGGTGAGCACCTGCCCCTCTGCCGTCCCGATGGCCGTACCATCCACCATGATTGTAACGGACACGGGCGCATAGAGCGCGGGTCGCTCCGCGCCCTCGAGACGCCCCATGATGCCGCCATGTTCGGCGGCGGAGCGGAGGGCGTCGCGCCATCCGTCAGCGGTGAAGGCGAGGCGAAGAGCTACCACTTAGACCTGGCTCTGGTCGGTCTCCCAGTCGCCGGCCGAGACGGGCTCCGAGAGATAGAAGCCCTGCAGGAAGTCGCAGCCGAGCGAGCGGAGCACCGCCGCCTGCTCTGCCGTCTCCACGCCCTGCGCGGTGACACTCTGGCGCAGCGCATGGGCGAGGCGGATGAGCGAGTCGATGATCGCCGCCGACTGTGGATTGGTGCCGACATCGGCCACGTAGAGGCGGTCGATTTTCACGAAGGCCAGCGGCCACTGACGGGCAAATGCCAGCGATGAGTTGCCTGAACCGAAGTGGTCGAGCCCCACATGGACGCCCCGCTCTGCGAGCGCCTCGATGGTGCCGTGCAGCAGGGCGGGCGCCGTCAGGATGCGGCTCTCCGAGATCTCCAGACCGATTCGGTTCATGGGCACACCCGCCGCGTCTGCGGCCTCGGCGAGCCAGCTCACGACATCGGCTCGACCTAGCGTGCGGAGGCTGAGGTTGATGCCGACAAAGAGGTCGAGTTTGCCCTCTGCCCGCCGCTCCGCGAGGAAGGCGAGCGCCTGTCGCATGACGATGTCGTCGAGCTGGGTGACCAAGCCCGTCTCTTCGGCCACATCGAGGAAGCTCCCCGCCTCCACGATCCCGACGACGGGGTCGATGATGCGTGCGAGTGCCTCCGCTCCAACCATGCGTCCCGAGGCCGCGTCGAAGATGGGCTGGAAGTGGGTGCGGATGCGCCGCTCCTCGATGGCCGCAGTGAGGCCGCGCTGCCCTTCGATGCGTGCAAGCGCCTTGGCGCGCAGCTCCTCTCCAAAGACCTCCACGCCGTCGCGCCCCGACTCTTTGGCCCGGTACATCGCGGTGTCGGCGTCGGTGAGGAGCGAGTCGGGCGATTCGAGCCCCGTCTGCGCCATCGCAATGCCGATGCTGGCTGAGACGGGAATCTCGATGCCGAGCGTGCGGACGGCGTGGGTGACTGCGGCACGGATGCGGTCTGCAACGGTCAGCGCGTCGCCTACGCCGGAGAGGTTCTCGCAGATGGCGAGGAACTCGTCGCCGCCGAGCCGCACGAGCGTGTCGGCGGGCCGGATGACGGCGCGCACCTGCTGCGCCACAGCGACAAGCAGCCGGTCGCCTGCGGCATGGTCGATGGTGTCGTTCACCAGCTTGAAATGGTCGAGGTCGATGAAGAGGACCGCAACCGGCGTCTTCGAGCGCCGCGACCGTGCGAGCGCCGCCTGCAGCCGCTCCTGCACGACCGACCGGTTGGGCAGCCCGGTGAGCGAGTCGTGGGTCGCCTGCGCCAGCAGCGCTGTCTCCACACGCCGCTGATCCGTCACGTCGTGGATGGCAAAGACGGCGCCCACCATCGCACCCGACGCATCGAACATGGGCCCGCCCCAGGCCCGTCGGAAGCGCATCTCGTCGGGCGCCACCTGAATGGCGAAGCGGAGATCTTCGACCCGCTCGCCCCGGAGCGCCCGCGGGATGGGTGTCTGCTGCACATCGAGCGGCGTTATGCCGTCATCGGTGAAGGCGGTGACCTTCGGCAGCCACACCTCCAGCGGCGTCATCGGTGGGATGGCGAACTTGTGCTTGTTCAGCAGCTCATTGTGGATGAGGATTTTGCCCTGCGCGTCGCAGACGATGACGGCGGTCTGCAGGTGCTGCAGCAGCTGGTTGAAGAGGTTGCGCTCGCGGAGCAGGTCGGCCTCGAGCGCCGTGCTCTGTACCACCGCCGTGAACCGTCCGATCACAGAGACGCCGACTACGCCGCTTGGTCGCCAGACATCCATGTGAAGGCGTCGCCAGTCGCTGCCGCGCAACGAGAAGCGACCCGTGATCCGGGTCATCCGGTCGAACCGATGCACATCTTTCAGCGAAGCGAGGAAGCGCTCCCGCTCGTCTGGATGCACCAGCGAAACGGGCTGCTTCCCAACCAGCTGTCCGGGCTCCGCATGAAGCGTCTCCAGCACCGGCCCGATGATGTCCAGAATGCAGCCCGCGCCATCGAGCGCGAAGAAGACCGAACCGGTCGCCGCGAAGGCCGCATCGAGCCACGAGGCGTCGGGCGGAAGCAGCGCAAAGACCTTCTGGTCGGAGGTGCTGTTCATGGCCTCACAGGCCTCGCGAAGGAGAGCGGTGACGCATCATCAGACCACAAACTTGATGCGTGGATCGCGCGCCAAAAGCGCCGACATGTGCTGGCTGCCGTGGAGCCCTGTCTGCACCTGCGCAAAGAGGCTCCAGGCATCGGTCCAGAAGGTGAGCTTGTCGTAACGGAGCGCCGCGAAGACCTCGCGGTTGTCGAAGATGACCACGCCCAGCACACTGCCGAAGAAGGTGCTCCAAACCTGCTGTGTCGTCACCCGATCGACCGCCGACTGCTTCTGCAGCTCTTCGCGGAGGAAGTCGAGGTGGAAGCCCAGATGATAGGCCTGATCCTCCATGATGCCGGCCAGCACCTCGCGCAGCAGCGGGTCATCCACCGTGTTGTAGAGCACGCGGAAGTAGGGCGCCGAGGCCATCTCCGCCGTCAGCATCACCATGAGCTCTTCGGCCCATCCGAAGCGCCGCCGGAGCCGCCGGAAGGCAAAGTCGGTCCACTGCCGCGAGACCGGCCGCTCGCCCGCAGACCAGAGGATCTGCGCGAGGTGGTCGGAGTGCACGGTCTTCTCGCGCACATAGAGGTCGATGACCTCTGCATACTCACGCGGACAGGAGGCGCGCACCTTGGTGCGGAAGTCGAGGCCGGGCGAGGAGAGGCCACGCTGCAGCGTCTGCAGCGACCGGAGAAGCGGCTCGCGCAACGGCGACTTCACCGCGAACCCAGCCTCCCAGTGGATGTTGCGCGGCCGGTTCACCGACTGCTCAAAATGTTGCTTCCACTGCATCGTGCCCATGGGGCCGGCTCCTCGCTGCTGACTACCCCACCCATTACCGAGCGGGGCGAAGTTCTGTGCAACCTATGAAGATTCCCCAAGGTCGGCAACCGCCGCGCGGAGCAGCCGGATGGCCGCCGCCCGTCCGCCCTCGCCGATCAGCTCCACCGGACCCACACACGACGGGCAGCCGCTGCCGCAGGGGCAGCTCTCCACCAGCTCGCTCGCCTTCCGCAGCAGCTCCCCGTGCAGCTTGAAGAGCTGCTCCGAGAAGCCCACGCCGCCCGGATAGCGGTCGTAGAGGAAGATGGCCGGGTCTTCGGCAATTGTCGGCGGCCCGAGCGGCGCCGCGTTGGTCGGTAGCGTCTCCCAGGCATCGCCCTGGCGCCCGCTCACCGTCACCAGCAGGTCGCCCGCTGCACACATCAGATGGACCAGCGCCAGCGTGTGCATCACCCGGCTGATACCCGTCAGCGCACCCGATAGCGTGTCGGCCTTGATGGCCAGCGGATCGAGCCAGGCCGAAGGGAAGACGCACCAGTAGCTGGTCGTGTGCTTGTCGAGGTCGGGCAGGGCGATCTCGCCGTAACCGATGTTCTCAAAAGTCTTCATCCGGATCTTCTTGTAGCCGACCACCCGCTTGGCGACCCGCACCTCGCCTTCGCCGGGGAAGGGGCGCCGGCTTTCCAGCTCCTCGGTCACATCGAGCACAAAGACCCGCGTCTGGTCGATGGCCTGCGTGTAGTAGTCGGTCTTCACCGCCCGGACGTAGGCCTTGCGCTCTTTGTAATCGAGCCGGTGCACCTCGTAGAGCTCACCCGAGTGGGAGTAGATGGCCTTCTCGTAGACCGTCGTGTGGGCCCCCTCGAAGTCGATCTCGCCGAGGATGTTGGGCTTCTTCGGCTGCGTGGTGTCGATGATGACGAAGTTCTCGTCGGCCATGTCGCGCAGGTTCACACCCTGTGCGGGATAGCCCTCGCCGTTCCAACGCCACGAGGTACCGTTGCACTGCACCGGGCCGTTGTGTTCGGCCACCCAGTCGAGGATGCCCTGCGTCTCCTCCACGTCGTAGCGACCGTAGGCCTCATCGGTGCGGATGGGCAGCTCATAGACGGCGCACCGAAGATGCTCGGCCAGGATGCGGAGGTTGTCTGGGTCGATGCGGCCGAACTCGGGCGACGACTCGAAGAAGCTCTCGGGATGGGTGATGAGATACTGATCGACGGGGTCGGAGCCGGCCACCAGCACCACGAGCGCGGTGGTCTGTCGCCTGCCTGCGCGGCCTGCCTGCTGCCAGGTGGAGGCGATGGTGCCGGGGTAGCCCGCCAGCACCGCCACATCGAGCGCGCCGATGTCGATGCCGAGCTCGAGCGCGTTGGTGGTGATGACGCCGCGGATGGTGCCTGCGCGGAGACCCCGCTCGATGCGCCGCCGGTCTTCCGGCAGGTAGCCGCCGCGGTAGCCGTCGACGCGGCTCGCGAGCTCCTTCTTGCGCCGCTCCACGAGCGACTCACGGATGCGGCGCGTCAGCACCTCCACCCCCTGCCGGCTCCGCGCGAAAACGATGGCGCCCGCGCCCATCTCGAGCAGCGGAACAACGAGCTGCTGCGCCGCCGAACCGGGCGACTGCCGCCGCCCATCTTCGATATTCAGGATCGGCGGATTGTAGAGCATGAAGAGCCGCTCGCCCGACGGCGCGCCCGACTTCGATATAACCGTCGCAGGCTCTCCGATCAGGTTCTCCGCCAGCTCGCCCGGGTTGGCGATCGTAGCCGAGGTGAAGACGAACTGCGGCGCAGATCCGTAGTAGCGGCAGATGCGCTGGAGCCTTCGGATGACGTTCGCAACGTGTGAGCCGAAGACGCCGCGGTAGGTGTGCATCTCGTCGATGACCACAAAGCGGAGCGACGAGAAGAGCCGCCGCCATCGGTCATGGTTGGGCAGGATCGACTGGTGCAGCATGTCGGGGTTGGTGAGCACCGCCCGCGCACGGTCGCGGATGGTGCGCCGGAGGTCGGCCGGTGTGTCGCCGTCATAGACATGCGCCTGCTCCTCAATGCCCGTCGCGCGGAAGAGCTCGTTGAGCTCGGCGCACTGGTCCTGCGACAGCGCCTTGGTCGGGTAGAGGTAGAGCGCGGTGCCCTCCTCTTCGCGGAGCATCTGCGCGATGGGCACGTTGTAGCAGAGCGTCTTGCCCGAGGCGGTCGGTGTGACCACAACGGTGTGGCGCCGCGCATGGATGTGGCCCCAGGCCTCTGCCTGGTGGCTGTAGGGCCGCGCCTTGCCCATCTTCGCGAGCGACTCCGACATCCAGGCCGGCACAAAGTCGGGCATCGCGGCAAAATCACCGGCCTTGGGCGGGAACCGCTTGAGCATCGTGATGGAGTCGCGCGTCCGCTGCGCCCGCTGCAGGCCGCGGACAAACCCCTCGATGTCGGGCCCTGCAACTGCCTCGCCACCCTCCGCGTTGCTCCCTGCTCCGCTCCGCGGCCGGCTCGGGTCGCGTTCAGGGAGAGAGGGGCGGGATCGGGTGGCCATGTGGAGGTCCTTCGGAGCGGTCGCAAGAGGGCTGCGACATACCCCAACCGCCCGCTGTTGGCGAGGGTCGCGCTCTGCGGATCTCGACGCGCGCCCTCCGCCGCAATAAGCGCTCTGCGCAACGAAGGTAACACCATGTCCGCCCCCGCCGCCCAGACCTCGCCGCCCGCCACCCGCACCCCCGAGCGGGAGCGCCAGCTCGCCTGGATGGCCGCCTCGCTCGTCATCCTCTTCTGGGGCACCGCCTACACCGGCGTGAAGATTGCCCTCGAGGGCTTCGGCCCCGGCCCGCTCGCGCTCGGCCGCTTCGCCATCGGCACCGCCGTCCTGCTCCTGCTCTCGGTCGTCCGCGTCGCCGCCGGCAACCCTGCCGCCCGCATCACCCCGCTCCCCGACCGCGAAGACCTCCTCCCCATCGCAGGGCTCGGCCTCGTAGGCATCACCGCCTACCACCTGCTCCTCAACTTCGGGCAGCAGCAGGTCCCGCCCGGAACCACCTCGCTGCTGCTGCAGACCGCCCCCGTCTTCACCACCATCCTCGTCGGCGCCTTGGGCCTCGAGCGCATCACCTGGCAGGTCTGGGCCGGCATGCTGGTTGCCTTCGCCGGCGCCGCCCTCCTCGTCATCGGACAGGGTCGCACCCTCTCCTTCCAACTCTCGGCGCTCTACATCGTCGGCTGCGCCATCACGACCTCCTGCCACTTCGTCTTCCAGAAGCGGCTCGTGGCAAAATACGGCAGCTGGAAGTTCACCGTCTGGAACTTCCTCCCCGCCACGGTCGCCCTCCTCCCCTTCGCTCCCGGCCTCTTCGAAGAGGCCCAGCAGGCCTCCTGGGAGAACTGGGGCGCCCTCATCTACCTCGGCGCGCTGCCGGGCGCGCTTGGCTATGCGCTCTGGAGCTACGCCATCTCCAAACTGGGCCCCACCACCTGCGCCACACTGCTCTACTTCGCGCCGCTGGTGGCCTTCACCTCCGGCTGGATCGTCTTCGATGAGCCGCCCAGCGCGATGGCCATCAAGGGAGGCGGCCTCACGCTGCTGGGCGTGATGCTGGTCAACTATGCGCGCGGCCAGGCCGCCAAGCAGGCAGCCGCAACATGAGCGACCGCATCCACATCCTAGGCGGCGGCCTCGTCGGCCTCTCCTGCGGCCTGGAACTGCTCCGCGCCGGCCGCTCCGTCACGCTGCTCGACAGAGGCAGGGCAGGGCGGGGCGCATCGTGGGCCGCCGCCGGCATGCTCGCGCCCCGTTTTGAGGCCGACTTCGACGATGTGGAGATGATCCGCCTCCTTGTCGAGAGCCAGCGCCGCTGGGCCGACTACGCCGACAGCCTCCACGCCGACGGCCGCGCCGCCGTGGACTACGACGACACCGGCACCCTCTTCGTCGCCCTCGACCGCGACGACGAAGAGGCCGCCCGCCGCTGGTACGACTTCGCCCGTCACTACGACCTGCCCGTCGAGCGGCTCGACCGCGACGCCCTCCTCGAGCGCGAACCTCTCCTCTCCGCCCGCGCCCGAATGGCCGTTGTCTGCGCAGGCGACCACCAGCTCGACAACCGCAAGCTCGTCGAGCTCCTCCGTACCACCTTCCTGACCCTTGGCGGCGAGCTCCGCGAAGAGGCCGCTGTCGCCTCCGTCGAGGTGACCGCCGGCGCTGTCCGCAGCCTCACACTCGCCACCGGCGAATCCGTCGCCACGACCAACCTCCTCCTCGCCTCCGGCGCCTGGACCCGCACCATCGACGGCCTCGCGCCCCACCGCCCCCCCATCCGCCCCGTCAAGGGCCAGGCGCTCGCCCTCCGCCCACGCCCCGGCGAGGAGCTGCCCCGCGCCGTCCTCCGCAGCACCGAGGTCTATCTCGCACCCAAGCGCGACCGCCTCATCGTCGGCGGCACCATGGAGGAGATGGGCTTCGACGCCCGCGTCACCTCGGAGGCCGTCTGCGAGCTCCTCCGCGCCGCCTACGAACTCGTCCCCTCCACCTACGAACTCGAACTCGCCGAGACCTGGGCCGGCTTCCGCCCCGCCTCCGCGAGCGGCCGCCCCATCCTCGGCCCCTCCCCCATCGACGGCCTCTCCTTCGCGCTCGGCCACCACCGCCACGGCGTGCTGCTGCTCCCCATCACCGTCGCCACCGTCACCGCACATCACCTCGGTCGCCCCATCCCTGAGGTGGCCCGCCCCTTCCTCGCCACCCACGCCACACCATGAAGCTCACCCTCAACGGCGCAGACCGCGAGCTCCCCGCCGGCGCCACCCTCACCGATCTTCTCCTCCTCGCAGGCCTGCCGCCCGACCGCACCGGCGTCGCCGTCGCCCGAAACGGCGAGGTGGTGCGCCGCGCCGAGTGGTCCGCCACAATCCTGAACGAGGGCGACCGCATCGAGCTCGTCTCCGCCACACAGGGCGGCTGATTCGGCCCGCAGGTTGCCCCCGCTCCCGCCATCGAATAACCCGCACCTCCACACCCGATGACCGCCGGAGCCACCATGGAGAGAAAGCCCCTCACGCTGGAGGAGATCCCGCAGGGATTGCGCCGCAACGTCGAGGCCGCCTCGCCTCCGCCCATGCGCATGATGGCCGCCCGCGGCCTCGTTCCCGCGCCGCCGAACGAGCTCGTCGTCCTCCTCTACCAGCTCACCTTCGACGCCGAGCCACCCATCGCCAAGGCCGCCCGCGACACCCTCGCAGGCATGCCCCAGGCCGTCCTCCTCGGCCTCGTCTCCGGCCCCCTCCCGACCCTCGTCCTCGACCTCATCGCAGAGCTCTTCAAGCACAACGATGCGCTCCTCGAAAAGCTCCTCTTCAACCCCAAAACCGGTGACGAGACCTTCGCCACCGTCGCCGAGGTCTGCAGCGAGTCGATCACCGAGCTGATCGCCTCCAACGAGGTCCGTCTCCTCCGCCACCCACCCATCATCGAGGGGATTTTCCTCAACCCCGCGGCCCGCATGTCGACCGTCGACCGGGTCACCGATCTCGGCCGCCGCCACAAACTCAAGTTCGAGCGCGTCTATGTGCTCGAACAGCTCGTCTCCGATGTGCGTACGGCGCAGGAACTCGACCCCAAACTGGCCGCTCCCGCCGACGATGCCGCCTTCAAGAAGCTCCTCGACCGCTCGCTCTCAGAGGAGGCTGCCGAGAACGCCATGCTGGCCAACCTCTCCGATGAGCAGGTCGTCGAGGTCCGAACCCGCCAGAACGATGCCGTCGACGAGGCCAAAGGCTCCAACAACCGGCAGGCCGAAATCGGCAAGATGAGCATCTCCCAAAAAGTCCGGACCGCCACCCTCGGCAGCAAGGCCGACCGCGACTATCTCATCCGAGACAACAACCGGCTCGTCCACATGGCCGCCGTCACTTCGCCCAAGGTGCAGCCCTCCGACATCATGGCCTGGAGCGGCAACAAGGGCCTCCCCGACAACATCATCATGTATATCGGCACCAACGGAAGGTACCGCCGCAACTACAAAATCCTGGTCAACATCGTGAACAACCCCAAGGCCCCGTTACGACTCACCAGCGGTCTCATCAACACCCTGAGCAAGGCCGACCTCGCCAAGGTGCAGAAGAACCGAAACCTCGCGCCGGCCATCCAACGACTTGCAAAGAGCCTCGGCGAGCAGCGCGCCAAGGGAAGGGGCTGAGATGTCGAGACAGGTGACCCTCATCGTCCTCGACTCCGTTGGAATCGGCGAGGCCTCCGATGCCGCCGCCTTCGGAGACACCGGCTCCGACACGCTCGGCCACATCGCCGATGCTGCAGGCCCGCTCGAGCTCCCCAACCTCCGCGCGCTCGGCCTCGGCAACATCGCCCGCCCGAGCCCGATCCGTGGCTGCGGCCCCGTCGAACGCCCCGCCGGCTTCTTCGGCCGCATGAACGAGACGGCCCCCGGCAAAGACACCGCCACCGGCCACTGGGAGATGATGGGCCTCGTCATGGACAGGCCCTTCGAGACCTTCCCTGACGGCTTCCCCGCCGACCTCATCGCCGCCTTCTGCGAGGTCACGGGCGTGTCCGGCGTGCTCGGAAACTGCGCTGCCTCGGGCACCGAGATCATCGAGCGGCTCGGCCGCGAACACGCCGCCACCGGCCTCCCCATCGTCTACACCTCGGCCGACCCCGTCATGCAGATCGCGGCCCACGAAGAGGTCGTCCCACTCGCCACCCTCTACCGCTGGTGCGAGCTCGCCTACCCCATCGCGCTG
Organism: Deltaproteobacteria bacterium; assembly: GCA_013205435.1. Taxonomy (GTDB): domain Bacteria; phylum Myxococcota_A; class Bradymonadia; order REDH01; family REDH01; genus CAIWGR01. The sequence continues at coordinate 8,833 of JABMMX010000165.1, read as the reverse complement.
GCCGCCGGCATGAGCCGCGTCATCGCGCGCCCCTATGTCGGCAGCTGGCCGAACTACGAGCGCACCTACAACCGCAAAGACTACGCCCTCGAGCCGCCCCGCCCCACCTTCCTCGACGCGCTCGCGGCAGCCGGCGTCGCGGTCCACGGCATCGGCAAAATCTCCAGCATCTTCTCCGGCTGCGGCGTGACCACCGAGGAGCTCACCCACGGCAACCCCGACGGCATCCGAGCCACGTTGGCTGCCATGCGCGCACGCACCGCCCCCTTCGTCTTCACCAATCTCATCGACTTCGACATGCACTACGGCCACCGCCGCGACCCCGCCGGCTACGCGCAATGTCTGCGCGACTTCGACCGCGAGCTCCCCGCCCTCGTCGGCGCGCTCCAGCCCGGCGACCTGCTCCTCATCACCGCAGACCACGGCAACGACCCCACCTACCGCGGCTCCGACCACACCCGCGAACGGGTCCCGCTGCTCGGTCTCCTCCAAGGCGCCACCGCCGGCATCGCGCTCGGCGATCGCGCCACCTTCGCCGACCTTGGCCGCACCATCCTCGACGCGCTCGATGTTGCCGCTCAGCCCGAGGCCCTCGGCACCTCCTTCTGGTCCACCATCGCAGAGGCGCCATGACCACCACCTTCGCGCAGGCCTGGGAGGGGCTCACGCCCGCGCAGCGCACCACCCTCGCCGACGGCTGCGCCAACGAGGCCTCGAGCAACGGCCTCTTCGTCTGGCGCGACGCCACGCAGACTCGCCAGGTCATCCCGCCCGTCCTCTCGCCCGTCATCCTCGAAGATGACCACCGCGACCGCCTCTCCACCGGCGCCCACCACCTCCTCTCTGCCATCCGAAAGAGCTCCGAGGCGCTCATCACAGGGCAGCTCCACCTCTTCGACCGTCGCCGCATCTTTGCCGCCCTCTCGCCGCTCGAGCGCGAGTGTCTGCAGACCGGCTTCCCCAACGCCCGCAACGTCGCCATCGCCCGCGCCGACCTCTTCCCGGCCATTGGCGGAGGCCACTCCGCCCTCGAGATGAACGCCACCATCCCGGCCATGCCCGGCTACGCCGATGCCGTCGCGCAGGCCTGGATCCGCAGCGTTGGCCGCGTCGGAGGCCTCGACGAGGCCCGCATCTCCGCCCTCGTCGAGGCGCAGGGCTCCAACGCCGGCGACCTCATCGACTCCCTCCTCGAACAGGCCGAGCTTGCACGCCCCGGCCACCCCGTGCGCCACATCGCCATCGTCGTCCGCAACGGCGACAGCCAGCGCGGCGACCTCGAAAACATCCAGCGCATCTGGCGCACCCGCGGCGTCGAATCCACCTGCGTCGCACCCGACAGCATCGCTCTCGACGCAGACGGCCCCCACGTCGCCGGCCAGCGCTTCGACCTCTACTACCGCCACATCTTCGCCTGGCGCATCGATGCCGCCTCGCCCTTCGCTGCCATGCTCCGCGACCCGCGGCGCCACTGCCTCTTCAACCCGGTCGACCCGCAGCTCGAGGTCAAGGCCATGCTCGCCATCGCCCAGTTCGCCGCCGAGCGAAACCTGCTCGGTAGCGCACTGGCCCTCACCGAAGAGGAGCGCCACGCCGCACTCACGCTGCCGCCCTGGACCCGCCTCCTCTCCGACGGCGCCTCCACCGACTGGAGCGGCGCCGCCATCGCGGCCCTCCCCGCCTTCGTCGCCGCACACCCCGACGAGCTCATCCTCAAGCGGAGCTGGGCCTACGGCGGAAAGAGCGTCATCCTCGCAGAGCACCTCCACGAGCCCTCCACGCAGGAGAAGCTCCGCGAGATGTTCGTGCTCCGCAACGATGCCCCCTTCATCGACTGGCCCAAGATGGTCCAACTCGCCCTCCACGACCCCGGCGATGTCTGGATTGTGCAGCGCATCGTACAGCCCGCCGTCGAGCCCCGCCTCTGCCGCAACGCAGACGGCTCCTGGGGCTGGGCCGAGCTCGTCGCCGACCTCTCCATGTATACCAGCCTCGGCATCAACGCCCGCATGCGCGGCGGGGCGGTCCGCGTCAGCGCCAGCAAAATCGTCAACATCGCCACGGGCGGTGGCATGGCGCCTCTCCTCCGCGCAGAGGTCGCCCGACCCCTCCTCGACGCCCTCGTCCAACAGCGAGCGCGCTAGCAGACTGCGAAGAAGTTGAGCCCCGCGCCTGCCCCGCTACCTTCGCGCTTTGCGACGCGGAGCACGCCCATGTTTGTCCCCGAACTCATCCAGCGGAAGCGAGATAACGGCCACCTCTCCCACGAAGAGATCGCCTACCTCCTCGCCGGCTACACCGACGGCTCCATCCCCGACTACCAGATGTCGGCCCTGCTCATGGCCTTCTTCTTCCGCGACATGGACGACGCGGAGCTGACCTCCTGGGCCGGCGAGATGCTCCGCTCCGGCGAGGTCCTCGACTTCTCCGACATCCCCGCCCCCAAGGCAGACAAGCACAGCACCGGCGGCGTCGGCGACAAAATCTCCCTCATCCTCGCGCCGCTCGTTGCCTCCACCGGCGTCGCCGTCCCCATGATCTCCGGACGAGGACTCGGCCACACCGGCGGCACCCTCGACAAGCTCGAGTCCATCCCCGGCTTCTCCACCCAGCAGACCCTCCCACGTTTCCGCGAACTGGTCGCAACCCTCGGCTGCGGCCTCATCGGACAGACCGGCAGCATCTGCCCCGCAGACAAGAAACTCTACGCCCTCCGCGACGTCACCTCGACCGTCGAGTGCATCCCGCTCATCGCCAGCTCCATCATGAGCAAGAAGCTCGCCGAAGGCATCAACGCCCTCGTCCTCGATGTGAAGGTGGGCGATGGCGCCTTCATGAAGACCCCCGAGCGGGCCCGCCTCCTCGCCACCACCATGATCGCCATCGGCAAGGCCGCCGGCGTCCGCGTCACCGCGCTCCTCACCCAGATGGACGAGCCGCTCGGCGCCGCCATCGGCAACTCGCTGGAGGTCATCGAGAGCGTCGAGGTCCTGCGCGGCGGTGGCCCCGCCGACATCCGCGAACTCACCTTGCTCCTCTCCGCCGAGATGCTCCTCTCCGTCGGTCGCACAGGCAGCATCGAGGAGGCCCGCGAACTGCTCGTGAAGAACCTCGACAGCGGCGCCGCCTACGAGAAATGGTGCCAGCTCGTCACCGCACACGGCGGCGATGTGGCCGCCATCCACGACCTCTCCCGCATGCCCCAGGCAGCCCACGTCACCCAGATCACCGCGGCCCGCTCCGGCACCGTCGTCGGTCTCGCCTGTGAGCGCATCGGACGAGCCGCCGTCGTGCTCGGCGCAGGCCGCGCCAAGGCCGAAGACAGCGTCGATCCCGCCGTCGGCTTCTACTGGCGCGCCCCCATCGGTGCAGAGCTCCGCGAGGGCGACGTCATCGCCGAGCTCCACTGGAACGACGAGGCCCGCCGCGACGCCTGCATCCCCATGCTCCGCACCGCCATCTCCTACGGCGAAAAGGCGGTCAAACCACCGCTCCTCATCGACCGCCTCGACGAGGCCGCCCTCACCCCGGCCCCGATCCCCGCCAGCCGCTTCCAGCAGGTCCGCCGCGGTTGACCAAGCGCCGATGCCGACCCTACGCCTCTCACCACCTCCGGAGCAAACTATGCAGACAGCCTCACGGCGCCTCCTTGCGCTCACCCTCCTCCTCGCCCTCTCCGGCTGCTACCGCCAGAGCATTCGCGCCATCGACGACGAGGGCGCCCTGCTCACCGACAGGGGCGGAGAGCTCGAATCCGACACCTCCGTTGGCCTCTTCTACGGCCTCATCCCCGGCAAGACCAAGGTGGAGTGCCCCTACGGCATCGCCCGCGTCGACACGGGCATGCCCTGGTACTCCATCTTCGCCATCTACTTCACGGCCGGCCTCGTGGTGCCGCTCAAGGCCACCTACACCTGCAACGCAGCGCCCGAGACCGAGACCGAGCCCGTCGAGCAGCCGGCCGAGCTCCCCAACGGCGGCTGGTAGCGGCTACGGGGCCACGCAGAAGCTGCTGACGGCGCACGCCCCGCCCCCGCAGGTGCCCGTCGCGCACTCCTCGCCGCTCACACAGGCAGCCAGAGCGAGGAGCGGCAGAAGGAGCAACAGTCGGGTTGTGTTCATGGGTCCACGCATCAGGGTCTCTGCTTGGCCTGCAGCATCGCCTGAAGCCTCGCGATCTGTTCCAGGTTCGACAGCTTCGTCGGGTCGGGCGCCACCGGCATCGTCGGCACGCCGCTCGCATCCAGCATCTCCAGCAGCTCCGGCGGAATCTCGCCGAGGAAGCGCGACGCCTTTCGCGTTACCCGCTCGCCCCGCAGGTTGGCCGACCGCGACCGGGTCAGCACCAGCTGCTCCCGTGCCCGCGTGATGCCCACGTAACAGAGCCGCCGCTCCTCGGCGATCGCCGCGCCGCCACCCTCCTCCACCGCACGCCTGTGCGGCAGCTGCTCCTCGCTCATGCCGCACATGAAGACCACGGGGAACTCCAGCCCCTTGCTCGAGTGCAGCGTCATCAGCGTAATCTTGTTCCGGTTCTCCTCTTCCCGCTCCTGCGCGATCAGCGTCAGGTCGAGCGTCACCGACTGCACATACCGGTCGAGCACCGCATAGGCCGAGGCGCTCTCGGGCTCCTCCGCCCGCGCGATCCCCTCCACCAGCTCGCTCACCATCTTCCACCGAATCTCCGCCACATTCGGATTCGGCTCATCGGCACGGATGGCCCGCTCCACCCCAATCTCCTTGAGGTAGTTCAGCAGCATGGGCCGAAGCGCCTCGCGGTCCACCTCCCGCAGCCGCTGCCGGGTCGCATCGATGACCCCTGTCAGCTCCAGCATGCCGGCCCGCGTCTTCTCCGCCACCTTCCCCTGCTTCGACATCCGGCGCACCACCTCAAAGAGCGCCAGGCTATCTTCCTTGGCGGTCTGGTCGATGTTCGCCATCGTCGTGATGCCGATGCCCCGCGAAGGCACATTGATGACCCGCCGCAGCGCCAGCTCATCATGCGGATTCAGCAGCAGCCGCAGGTAGCAGAGCGCATCCTTGATCTCCTTGCGGTCAAAGAGGCTCTGCGCCCCCACCAGCCGGTAGGGAAGCCGCCGCGCACGCAGCGCCTCCTCCAGCTCCCGCGCCTGGTTGCCCGCCCGAAAGAGGATCGCAAACTGGTCGAGCGTCCGCCGCTCCGTCACCTGCTGCGACCCAATCCGGTTCGCAATCCACTTCGCCTCTTCATCATCGCTCGTCAGCGCCACATGCTGCACCAGCGCGCCGTCGCCATGTGCGCTCCAGAGGTTCTTCACCTTCCGCTTCGTGTTCCGCCCGATCACATGGTTGGCCACCCGCAGGATGTTGCTCACCGACCGGTAGTTCTGCTCCAGCGTGATGACCTTGGCTGTCGGGTAGATCTTCTCGAAGAGCAGAATCGTGTCCGAGGCCGCGCCGCGGAACCCATAAATCGACTGGTCGTCGTCACCCACCACCATCAGGTTCAGCTGCGGCGGCGCCACCAGCTCCGCCAGAAAGGCCAGCTGAATCGGGTTGGTGTCCTGATACTCGTCCACCAGAATATACCGGAACATCTGCCGGTACTTTTCCCGAATATCCGGCCGCGTCCGCAAGAGCTCCGTCGGCATCAGCAGCAGGTCGTCAAAGTCCACCGCGTTCAGGTTCTTGAGCGCCTGCTGGTAATGGCCAAACAGCTGCTGCGCCCGCGGCATCTCGGGCGAAAACTTCGCCGCCGACAGCTTTGCCGGCGTCGTCATCGCATTCTTCGCCTGCGAAATCAGCCCCAGGATCCGGTCCACGGGAACCGCCGACGACGAGAGCTTTAGCTCCTCCAGCACCCGCTTGAGCACCCGCTCCCGCTCCGCCTCATCCAGAATCGTGAAGGGCCGCTTGTAGCCAATCGCCTCAATCTCATCGCGCAGGATGTTGGCACCCAGCGCGTGGAAGGTGTGCAGCCGCACCTGCTTGGCCAGGTCGCGGTTCATCAGCGAGGCGAGCCGCTCCCGCATCTCGGTCGCCGCCTTGTTCGTGAAGGTCAGTCCCAGGATCGCGCCCGGCCGAACCCCCCGCTCCAGCAACAGCCCGATCCGGTGGGTGATGACCCGCGTCTTGCCCGAACCGGCACCCGCAAGCACCAAGAGCGGCCCCTGATCATGCTTGGTTGCCTCCCGCTGCGGAGGGTTGAGGCTGCTGAGATCCATGCGGCGCACAGGGGTCGGAGAGGGCCGCACTGGTAGCACGAAGGCAGTTGAACATTCCAGCATGGCGCGCGTAGAGGGGTCCCGAACGCAGCCTCGGAGCCCACATGCAGATCGCACACCGCCTCGCCCTCGCCGGCACCCTCCTCCTGCTCACCCAGACGGGCTGCCCCGAACTCCTCCAGGGGCTCGCCCAGCAGGGCCAGCCGGCCAACTATGGCGCCAACTGCGCCACCGCCGCCGACTGCACGGGCGGCACCCAGTGCCTCGACACCGGACGCACCGACGGCAAAAAGTGTGTCGCAAGCGCAGCCGGCCCCGCCGGCACCCAGTGCGTCTCGGCCTACGAGTGCCAGAAGGAGCTCCGCTGCTCCCTCCGCTCCGGCACCTGCGAGCGGGGCGGCATGGGCCTGCCCGAGTGCGACAGCAACGACGACTGCGGCACCGGCCGCATCTGTCGCGACGCCTCCTGCATCCAACCCTAGAACGCATCCTCCGCCAAGAAGACGACCGTGATACCGCTCCAGCTCCGCATGGCCTTCTTCTTCTCCATGGTCACCCTCTTCTGGGGCGGGATGCACCTCTATGTCGCCTCCCGTATCTTCTCGTCGCTCCGGCTCGGCTGCTACGGACAGAGCTGGCCCGCCGCGCTCCCCTACCTCGTCGCGGCTCTCCTCGTCTTCTTCAGCATGGGCAGCCTCTTCCTCATCCGGAAGGTGGGCAACATCAGCGCCGCGGGCAACGCCCTCACCATCGCCGCCTATGGCTACATGGGCATCTTCTTCACCTTTCTCTTCCTTGTCTTGGTCCGCGACCTCGGCTGGCTCGTCTGGAGCGCCGGCGCCCGCATCCTCGGCCTGGCCACCGGGCTCGGCGCCGAGCCGCTGCTCCCCTCGCCGGCGCGTCGGGCGCTGTTCTTCAACGCGACCCATATGGCGGCTGCGCTCGCCACGGGCGGCCTCGCCGTCACCGGCTTCCGCTCCGCCATGCAGCTGCCCCCCTACAAGCGGGTCACCCTCCGCTTCCCCAACCTGCCGCCGGGGCTTGAGGGCTTCCGCATCGCCCAGATCACCGACATCCACATCGGCGCCCCCCTCAACCGGGCCCAGCTCGCCGCCATCGTCGCCAAGACCAACGCGCTCGGCGCCGACATGATCGCCCTCACCGGCGACCTCGTCGACGGCAGCGTGAAGACCTACGCCAGCGAGGTGGCCCCCATCGGCGACCTCAAGGCAGCCCACGGCGTCTACTTCGTCACGGGCAACCACGAGTATTACAGCGGCCACCGGGCCTGGTGCGACGAGGTGGCCCGCCTCGGCCTCACCGTGCTCAACAACGAGCACCGCATCGTCGAGCGGGATGGCGCCCGCCTGCTGGTCGGCGGCGTCACCGACTTCACGGGCGGCCAGTTCGACCCCGACCACGCCTCCGACCCCAAGAGGGCCCTCGCCGGCGCGGCCCAGCACGACTTCCGCCTGCTCCTGGCCCACCAGCCCAAGTCCATCCCCGCAGCACGAGAGGCCGGCTTCGACCTCCAGATCAGCGGCCACACCCACGGCGGCCAGTTCTTCCCGGGCCCGCTCTTCGTCGGCCTCTTCAACCCGCTGGCCGCAGGGCTGGGCCACTTCGGCAAACTCCAGTGCTACGTCTCGCGCGGCACGGGCTGCTGGGGCCCCCCCTTACGCGTCGGCTCCCCACCCGAGATCACCGAGATCACCCTCGCGAGAGGGTAGGGTGCTCGGGCCGGTAGGTGAGGCCGCGCTGCTCGCCTAGGCGAGCCGCCTTCTCCGCCAGAGAGCCACAGCCAGCAGCGCCATTGCCAGCCAGCCGGCGCTGCCGCCCGCGGCCGAGCAGCCGTCGTCCTTCTTCTTCGGGGCGGGTGCCGGCTCGGCGCTGCCCTCCGTGTCGGGGAGCAGCGTGCCGGTGTCCTCCACCGCCGTGTCCTCCTCCTCGAGCTCCACGCCCGTGTCGCGGTCGATGATATCGTTGTCGTTCACGCCCGTGTCCGACGAGATCTCGACGGGGTCGCAGGCATAGCCCGACCCGTCGCCGTTGCCGTCGTTCTGGTCCGAATTCGGCGTCGTCGGGCAGTTGTCCTCCTCATCGGTCACGCCGTCGCCGTCGGCATCCACGATGCAGCTCGTCGGCACAGTGTCCTCGCAGGAGAAGCCCTGCTCGATGAAGCAGCGGGCGCTGCAACCGTCGCCGGCCGTCTGGTTGCCGTCGTCACAGCCCTCTGCCGTGCCCACCACACCGTCGCCGCAGAAGCTGTCGCAGCGGGCGCCCGCATAGCCGGGGTTGCAGGTGCAGCTCCCGTCCGGGTTCATCACCGCGTTGGCGCCGCAGACCTCCACACCCACCAGCTGGCACGACCGCCCCGCATACCCCTCGTCGCAGGCGCAGGCGCCGCCGCCGATGGGCGTGCCGTGGTCGTTGCAGAAGGCACGCGTCAGGCTGCAGTCCTCGCCATAGGTGTCGGCTTCGCAGGCGCAGGTGGCCGTCGCGCTGCCGTCGGCCGCCACGGTGAGATTGCAGACATTCTGACCGCTGCAGGGCGTCGCCCCGGGGCAGCGCAGACATTCAAACCCGATCGGCGCAGGCGCGGGTGGCGGAGGCACCACACCGCTCCCCTC
>JABMMX010000164.1 GCA_013205435.1 Deltaproteobacteria bacterium | reverse complement strand
GGTGCCGTCGAGCAGGGTTCCGCAGGCTGCGTTGGAGGTGCAGGCGGGGTCGTTGCAGTCCTGCAGTCCGTCGATATCGTTGTCGATGCGGTCGGTGCAGCTGGTCTCGGTGGCGGGGACGCAGGGGACGACGCGGGCACAGTCTGCGTCGGCACAGTCGGTGAGGCCGTCGAAGTCGTCGTCCGTGGCGTTGGTGCAGGAGGTCTCGGCGGCCGGTCGGCAGGCCGCATCGGAGGCACAGTCTGCGTCGGCACAGTCGGGCGAACCGTCGAAGTCGTCGTCGAGGCCGTTGGTGCAGGAGGTCTCGCGCGTGGGAGCGCAGCCCGTCACGCGGAGGCAGGCGGTGTCGAGGCAGTCGGTGAGGCCGTCGAAGTCGTCGTCGATGCCGTTGAAGCAGTCCTCGTTGGGGATCGCGGCGCAGATGGGGTCGAGGTCGCAGTCGGGGTCGTCGCAATCGATGGCGCCATCGCCATCTTCATCGATGAGGCTGCTGCAGAGCTCGATGGGGATGTCGCAGGCGTCGGGGATGCCGTCACCGTCAACGTCGAGCCGGTCGTCGCCGAGGAGGCAGACGTCGCGCGCGTCGCAGATTCGGTCTGCGTCGATATCGGGGCAGTTCAAGATGCCGCAGGTGTTGGTGAGCGGCAGGCACTGACGACCCGAGAAGCCGTCGACCGAGGTGACAATCTGACAGGTGAAGCCGCTTGGGCAGCCCGTGCCGCAGCCGATGGAGCAGAAGTCGCCGTTGTCGAGCGAGAGGCAGAGGCCGCCGCGCAGCGGACAGCCGGCGTCGGTGGTGCAGACCGAGCAGAGTCCCGTGGCAGGGAGCTGGCAGTTGATGTCGCAGCCATCGTTCGGGAGCCGGTTGCCGTCGTCGCAGACCTCGCCCTCTTCGACGGTGCCGTTGCCGCAGACGGCGACGAAGGAGCCGGTGTCGCTGCCCGTATCATCGACGGTGGTGTCTGTGGGGTCGGTATCGGCGGCGGCGGTGTCGTCGATGGTCGTGTCGACCGTTGTGTCGACCGGATCAGTGTCGGCGTCGGTGGTGTCGTCGATGGTCGTGTCGACTGGGTCGGTATCAGCAGTCGTGTCGTCGGCCGTATCTGCGCCCGTGTCCACGCTGGTGTCTGCGCCTGTGTCTTCGGTCGCGGTATCGACGGCGGTGTCTTCGGTGGTGTCTTCGGTGGTGGTGTCGTTGCCTCCGCCGGCCGTGTCGCTCTCCGCACCGCTTCCACTACCGTCGCCCGTCGCGATGACGTCGGCCGACGCGCAACCAGACATGACGCCGAGCAGAAGCAGAGTGGCGAGACGGGAGAGGCGCATAGGTTCAACTCATCGGAGGTGATGTGACTGGTAGGAGCGTTACACCATCGCCTGCCAACCTCAAAGGAGGAACGGGCCTTGAGAGAGGCTGGGAATGGCGGTGTATGGTGCTCCTGTTGTACCCCAGCCAACAGGGTCGCGCAGCCGGCGCGCCTGACCGCACCCCCCGCGCGCGGTCTGCATCCAACCTTCTACGCTCTCCCGGAGTTGAAGATGCGCCTCCATGGCCTCCAAACAGTCTTTTCAGCCATCATCGGCCTGCTCGTCGCAGCCGCCTGCACCGCCGGCAGCTCGCAGCCCGTTGGAGCCGGCCTCGAGACCCGCGGTCTGCCCGCCACAGCCGATGGCAGCGGCCTGGGCTTCGGCGCGATCCCCCGCGTCGGCGAGCAGGTCGTGAAGTCGCCCGAGGCCTGGCGCAAGCAGCTCTCTGCGAGCCGCTTCGAGGTGCTCCGCGAGCACGGCACCGAGCGGGCCTTCTCCGGCGCGCTCTGGGACCACCACGAGGAGGGCGTCTACCGCTGCGCCGGCTGCGGCGCGCCGCTCTTCTCCTCTGAAGACAAGTTCAACAGCGGCACCGGCTGGCCCTCCTACACCCGCCCCATCGAGCTCGGCCGCGTCGGCGAGACCACCGATCGCAGCTACGGCATGGACCGCACCGAGGTCCATTGCGACGCCTGCGGCGGCCACCTCGGCCACCTCTTCGAAGATGGACCGGCCCCCACCGGTCTCCGCTACTGCATCAACTCGGCCTCGCTCGTCTTTGAGCCGGCCGCACAGGCGCCGCCAGCGGCGGCCAAGGAGGCGAAGCCATGAAGCCAGCCACACTCCTCCCTCTGCTCTTCGTCTTCCTCTGTGTCGCCTGCGGCGCCTCCGCCGCGCCTGCGGATGGCAACGGCTCCGCTGCTGTGGATGGTACTGTCGTCGCCGCCCCCGCCGCGCCCGGCGAGGCCATCGCCATCTTCGCGGGCGGCTGTTTCTGGTGCATGGAGGGGCCCTACGAGGCCATCGACGGCGTCAGCGATGCCATCTCGGGCTACACGGGTGGTCCGGAGCAGCGCCCCACCTATCAGGAGGTCAGCAGCGGCTCGACCGGCCACACCGAGGCGGTGCTCGTCCGCTACGACCCCAAGCAGGTCACCTACAAGCAGCTCGTCGATCTCTTCTGGCGCACCATGAACCCCACCGACGCAGGTGGCCAGTTCGGCGACCGTGGCACCCAGTACCGGCCCGGGATCTACGTCTCGACGCCCGAAGAGCGGGCCACCGCGGAGGCCTCGCGTGCCGAGCTCGAGGCCTCGAAGCGGTTCGAGGAGCCCATCATCGTCCCGATTGAACAGGCCGAAACCTTCTGGGTCGCAGAGGACTACCACCAAGACTACTACAAGACCCATGCGCTCAACTACCGGACCTACCGGTCGTTATCGGGCCGCAAGGGCTTCCTCACCAAGAAGTGGGGCATCGACGTAGGCGCCCACTAGGCTCCCGCGGCGCGCCCGAGGTGGCCTCAGCGCACCGGCCTCACCGTCGAAGGTTGCTCCCGTTGGGGCAAGCAGGGTAAACTGCCACCGTCGCCCCCGACGAGGCTCCTCAACCGGTGCCGCCGCGCAGGAACCGCCATGCCGCTGATGCGAACCGCCGCCCTCTTCTTCCTCCTGCTCCTGGCCCTGCCCGGGCAGCTCTTCGCGCAGTCGCTTGATGCGCTCACACCGGCAGAGGCCGTGCGTGGCGAGTCGCTTGCGGCGGTATTGCAGGTGAGCGGCGTGACCCTCATCAGCGACGTCCGCATCGCAGATTTCGTGGTCAGCTTTGAGGACCGGACGCTCGATGGCTCCGGCGAGATCATCGTGCAGCTCGATGTGCCCCTCGATGCGCCGCTCGGCGCCTACACCGTCGAGGTGGATGCCGACGAGGGGCCACTCACGGCGCCTTCGCTCTTCTCGGTCGTGCGGCGCCCCCGCTTCGCCTCCATCACGCCGTCGGAGCTCCCGCGCGGCGCCCGCACCACGGTGGTGCTCCAGGGCGACGACCTCGAGGCCCTTGTGGAGGCCTCGGTGGCGCCAGGCGGCCTCGCCGTGACCTCCGGCTGGGCCTCTGACCCCAACCGCATCGCCTTCACCGTGGCGGTCGGCGAGACCGCCGCTCTGGGCGACCGACTCCTCACCTTTGCGGAGGAGGGTGGCGCCTTCGCCAACGCCTCACTCAGCGTCGTCGCCGGCCCGCCGGCCGCCCTCTTCGTCGACCCGCCGCTGCTGGCCCGTGGCGATACCGCCACCGTGACGCTTGGCGGCCGCAACCTCGACACCCTCACCGGATTCGACCTCGGCATCGGCATCGACATCGCCGACTTCACGGTCACCTCGCCCACCCGCGCCACCTTCACCGCCACGGTCGCCTCGGTCGCGCTCGCAGGACCTCGCCCTGTCATCCTCCGCCGCGGAATCGAACGGCTCGCCGTCCCCGACCTCTTCGCAGTCACGGGTGCCGATGCGCGGCTCCTCTCCGCCTCGCCCTCCGCGCTTGTCCGGGGCACCACCACCAGCGTCACGCTCACGGGCGAAAACCTCGACCTCGTCGACGAGCTGCTCATCAGCGGCCGTGTCACCGCCGCCAACCTCGAACTCATCAACCCCACCGAGCTCCGCTTCGACGCCACCGTCCGCGACGACGCCCCGCTCGGCAGCCGCGACGTGGCGCTCGGCACCGGCGGCCTCTTCACCACCTTCACAGCCGCACTCACCGTCGAGCCCGGCCCGCTCACCGTCTACCGCCTCCGTCCCGACCGGCTCGAGATCGGTGTGCAGACCGTCGTCGCCGTCGAAGGGCTCAACCTCGACGGTCTCGACACCTTCGATGCCGGTACCGAGGTCGACGCCACCGACTTCCGCGCCGCCGAACCCACCAACGCAGCCGTCACGGTCACCGTCGACCCGACCGCTCTGCCGGGCCTCGCCTCGGTCACGCTCGCGGGCCCGCATGGCACCGTGACCCTCATCGACGCCATCACCCTCATCCCGCGCATCGTGCCGCCGCCCTCACTCTTTTTCCGCGAGCGGGTCGACCTGGCCGCCACCGCCGTGGGCGCCTACCGCGACGGCGGCGTCGAGATCGAGAACTCCGGCACCGAAGACGAGGTGGTGACGGTCGGCGATGGCATCGGCGACTCCGCTCGTTTGCAGCTCCTCGACCCCGCGACGGCCGCGCCGACCGACAGCGTCACCCTGCCCATCCCCGCCGGCGGCTCTGCCATCGTCCGCTTCCGCTTCACCCCCATCCAGCCGGGCAGCAACGGCCTCGTCTGGACCGTCTCTGCCCGTGACAACGAGCAGGTTGGCACCGTCTCCGTCGTGGGCAGCGGTGTCGCGCTGCGGCTCGCCTTCTCGCGTGAGACCCCGATGGATTACGGCTCCTTCCCCGTCGGGGCCACCACCGAGCTCCCCCGCCTCGAGACCGAGCTGCTCGGCGGCGCGCTGCTCCGCACCTACGCCATCGCGGAGGCCTCGCTGACCCTCTCCAAAGATGGCGTTGCCATCGCCGATCCCACCTCGGTCGTCGCCTGGGAGCTGGTCAATGTGACCACCACCGAGCAGCTCTTCTGGGGCTCCACCGAACTGGCCTGGTCGGTCACCCCCGAAGCTGGCGACTATGAGGGGCGGCTCCTCTTTGCGACCGACGACGCAGAGGCCCCCTTCGTCCCCTTCACCTTCCGCTTCCGCGCGGCCTCGACCGAGACCGACACCGGCGTCGTCGAAGACACCACGGGCGATACGACCGCGGAGGATACCGGCGCCGACACCGAGGCAGATTCGGCCAGCGAAGACACGCTCCCCGGCGACACGGGCGCGCAGCCCGATGCCGCCGCCGACACCTCGTCTGACAGCGCCGCCGACACCCTGCCCGACACCACCCCCGCGCAGCCTTCCGCCAAGAGCGACGGCTGCAGCACCGGAGGCGGCGGCACCGTCTGGCTCCTCTTCCCGCTCGCCGCGCTGCTCATCAGGCGTCGTCGCACGCTCCGCTCCCTGTGAGGGTGCTCTCCATGCGCCACCTCACGCTCCTCTCCTTCGCCGCCGCCCTCCTCTTCGCTGCATGCGGTGACGACAGCGCCTCCTCGGCCGTCAGCGTCTGCCGCGGCGCGAACTGCGGCGCCGTCCGCGACGCGGGGAGCGCCACCGACACCACCAGCGCCACCGACACCGGTACCGCGCCCGACACCACGCTCGACGACACCGACACCACGCCCGACACCACGCCCGACACCGCCCTCTGCGCGGAGGGCGCCGTGGACTGCAGCGCGGCCGGAATCCCGCAGAGCTGCACGGGCGGGGCCTGGGTCGACGGCGCTTCCTGCCCGGGCACCGAGGTCTGCCGGCTCGGTCGCTGCCTGCCCGGCGAGAGCTGCACCCCCGGCCAGGTCCGCGGCTGCATCTCTTCGACCCAGCGCAACCTCTGCAACGAGGCCGGCACCGGCTTCATCGCCGCTGACTGCGCCACCGGCGAGTTCTGCCTCGACGGCCTCTGCGGCGCCCAACAATGCAACCCAGGCGACACCCGCTGCGACGACGACTTCACCATCTCCACCTGCAGCACCGACGGCACCAGCTGGAACTTTACCGAGACCTGCGACCGCCGCAGCCTCCGCGTCTGCGAGAACGGCGAGTGCGTCTCCGGCTGCATCGCCGCCGTCAAAGACCCCTCCTACATCGGCTGCGAGTACTGGTCGGTCGACCTGCCCCAGTTCCACGACATCTCCGTGCCCCACCCCGACGAGGTCCCCCACTCGGTCGTCATCGCCAACGTCGGCGACTACCCCGCCGACATCGCCGTCATCTCGACCGACCGCACCTTCATCGCGCCGGCCGGCATCACCGTCGCGCCCCGCTCCACCGGCGTCCTCACCTTCCCCGTCGCCAGCATCGCCGACACCGGCATCACCTCCCGCTCCTTCAAGGTGACCACCACCGAGCCGGTCGTCGCCTACCAGTTCAGCCCGCTCAACGACCTGGGCGTCTTCTCCAACGACGCCTCGCTCATGCTCCCCGCCAACGCCCTCGGCCGCCGCTACCGGGTCATGAGCCTCACAGGCGGAATTGCCGCCTTCGGACTACCCGCGCAGCGCGCCTGGTTCACCGTCGTCGCCACCCAGCCCCGCACCAACGTGACCGTCACGCTCAGCGCCGCTGCCGACAACGGTGGCGGCCTCACCGGCCTCACCGCCGGCGTGCCCCACACCTTCACCCTCGAGACAGGCCAGGTGCTCAACTTTGCCTTCTCCTCGGTCTTCTCCTTCCCGCCCGTGGCCGCCGACCCAACCGGTTCGCTCGTCGAAGCCGACCGCCCCATCGTCGTCTTTTCGGGCCACGAAGAGGCCGTCATCGGAGATGAGAGCGAGTCGGGCAACTGCTGTGCCGACCACCTCCAAGAGCAGCTCTTCCCCGTCGAGACCTGGCGCTCCACCTTCCTCTGCATCCACACGCCGCCCCGCGGTACCGAGAGCGACTGGTGGCGCGTGGTCGCAGACACCAACGGCACCCGCATCACCACCCAGCCGCCCATCTCCGGACTCGACGGCGTCACGCTCAACGCTGGCCAGTTCGTCGAGGTGCAGACCCCCATCTCCTTCGAGCTCTCCGCCACCGCACCCGTCCTCGTCGGCCAGTATATGGTCAGCCAGCAGGCGCTCGGCGTGAGCCGTTACGGCGGCGACCCCTCGCTCACCCTGATGGTCCCCTCCGACCAGTTCCGCACCGACTACGTCATGCAGGTGCCCGCCGGCTACGCGCAGGACTACCTCACGGTCGTAAAGCCGGTTGGCGTCGAACTACGCGTCAACGGTGTTGCCATCGCCGAGTCGGAGTTCACCCCGTTCGGCACCCGGAGCTGGGCCTTCGCCCATCTGAATCGAGACGCGGGCACCTACCAGCTCTCCGCCGAGCAGCCCTTCGGCCTCTACGGCTACGGCTACGACAACGCGGTGAGCTACGGCTATCCGGGCGGCTTGAACCTCACGACCACGCCCTAGGCGCCGGCCGACGGCTCCTAGCCGATTGCGCCCTTGGCCTTGAGCAGCAGC
>JABMMX010000163.1 GCA_013205435.1 Deltaproteobacteria bacterium | reverse complement strand
CGCGCCTCATCGATCGCGTTGGTATCGAACGGATTGGTCATCGCAGCCAGCACCGTCGCGCCCCGACGCCCCAGCGGCAGCACCCGCGCCTCCACAATCAGCCTGCGAGGTACCGAACTCCAGAGCGCTCGGTCGATGTTCAACTTCGACAGCGCACCGAACTTCACCCCTTTGTCCGAAAACAGCCGGTTCGCACGTCGCGCGATGATGCGCGCCGCCGCAAGGCCAACCGCCGGAATCTGCTGCATCAGCGACACAAAGTTGGTCCGCGAAATCAGCAGCAGCTCGGTCTCTGCAGTCGCCAACGCGTAGAGCGGCGACATGTCGTCTCCCAGCGCGTTCTCCTCGCCGAACGACTTCAACTCACCATACGAGGCAACCAGATAATCCATGCCCGTGGCGATGTCGCGACGACGCAACTCCACGCTGCCGCGCGCCACCACATAGACCGATGCAACCGGCGTCGCCTGCTCGAACAGCACCGTGCCAGCCCGCACCGACTGACGCGTGAAGACACGCGCTACCTGCGGCAAGAGCGCCTCGCCTATGCCGCCAAACAGCTCCGTCTCCGACAACTGCGCCACCAGCGCTGCGACCTCGTTCGACATCTCGCTCTCCTCGCTCCCGATGCCCGCGCAGCTCCCGCTGCGACCGGTCTGCGGCCGACTACTCGGGGCCTTCCTCGCCCTCGAGCCCCTCATCTTCCGGGTTCAGCTCGCCCTCTTCAGGCTCACCCTCCGGCGACTCGCCCGCGGCGGGGTCGGGGCCTTCCTCGCCCTCGAGCCCCTCATCTTCCGGGTTCAGTTCGCCCTCGGGCGCAGCCTCTTGCGCAGCCGGCAACACCGCCCGCACAGGCTCCACCAGAGGCTCCAGAGCGACCCCCAGCGCCGTCGCCGCAGAGAGCGGCACCGCGTTGGGCTCCAGCAGCGGATCGGTCGGGGGCATGGGGCTGCCCGTGTCCTGCGCCGCCAGCGGCGCCACAGCCTCGCGCAGCGTAGGCACCACCGCTGGCTCGCCCGCGGGACCCGGCACCGTCTGCCCTTCCACGCTATGCGAGGTCGGCCGCGCGCCACCGCCGCCGGCTACCAAGCAGACCATGCCGGTCAACGCCATCGCGCCAGCCACCAGCCATAGCCCCCACCGGAGACCGCGACCGCCAGAAGCCGCCGAAGCAGCCTCCGCACGCACCACCACTACCTCGGGAGCCGGCGTGGCGCCACGCTCCACCCGGATCTCATAGGAACCGTCAGCACCCTGATCGGCTACCACCTCAAGCGGCGACGACTTGGAGAGCAGTCGCCCAGTCTTCGAATCCTGTGAATCCATTGCCGGCCACCATCGGTTGCAGATGTTCCGTCTCTGCGCCAACCCGCCAAAAAGGTCAACCGCCGCATGGTCTCCCACACGGCGGTCTCTTGCACACAGCGCGTCAACGACGCGCAAACGGCGCGAAGACTACTTCTTGTCTTCGAACTCCGCGTCGATGACGTCGCCATCGGCGCCGCCACCGTTGCCGCCGCCGCCGCCGCCCTGCTCGGACGAGGCAGCCTCATACATCTTCTGCGCAAGGTCGTGGGAGGCCTTCTCGAGCTTCGACTTCGCCGCCTCGAGCGTCTCCTTGCTGCCCGACTCCAGCGCCGTCTTCGCCTCGGCAAGGGCCTCCTCCACGCGTGCGACAAGCTCCGCGTCGAGCTTCTCACGGTTCTCGTCGATGAGCTTCTTGGCGCTCCACGACATGGAGTCCACCTCGTTGCGGAGGTTCACAAACTCCTGCTTGCGCTCGTCCTCCTCCTTATTCTGCTCCGCCTCGCGCACCATCCGCTGAATGTCGGCCTCGGAGATACCCGACGACGACTCGATGCGAATCTGCTTCTCGGTGCCGGTCGCCTTGTCCTTCGCCGACACATGCACGATGCCGTTGGCGTCGATGTCGAAGGTGACCTCAATCTGGGGCACGCCGCGGGGCGCCGAGGGGATGCCATCGAGGTTGAACTTGCCGAGCGACTTGTTGTCGTTCGCCATCTTCCGCTCGCCCTGCGTGACATGCACCGTCACCGAGCTCTGGCTGTCCGAGGCGGTCGAGAAGGTCTCCGAGCGCTTCGTGGGGATGGTCGTGTTGCGCGGGATCAGCACCGTCGTAACGCTGCCAAGCGTCTCGATGCCCAGCGAAAGCGGCGTCACATCGAGCAGAAGGAGATCCTTCACGTCGCCCGAAAGCACACCCGCCTGCACCGCAGCACCAAGCGCCACAACCTCGTCCGGGTTCACACGCTGGTGAGGCTCGCGGCCGAAGAACTCGGTCACCCGCTGCTTCACCTTCGGGATACGCGTCGAGCCGCCAACAAGAACAACCTGGTGGATGTCCGAGGCTTTGAGGCCGGCATCCGCCATCGCCTTGCGGCAGGGCTCCATCGTCCGCTCGATGATGTCATCAATCAGCTGCTCAAGCTTCGCCCGAGACAGCGTCTTCACAAGGTGCTTCGGCCCGGTCGCGTCTGCCGTCAGGTAGGGCAGATTGATCTCTGTCTCCGTCACCGAAGAGAGCTCAATCTTCGCCTTCTCCGCAGCATCCTTGAGCCGCTGAAGAACCTGCTTTTCCTTCGAGACATCCATGCCGGACTCCCGCTTGAACTCCTCGAGGAGCCAGTCCATGAGGCGGTGGTCAACGTCGTCGCCGCCGAGCGTCGTGTCGCCGTTCGTCGACTTCACCTCGACCACGCCGTCGCCAACCTCCAGAATCGAGACGTCGAAGGTGCCGCCACCGAAGTCGTAGACCGCGATGGTCTCCTCCTTCTTCTTGTCCAGCCCATAGGCCAAGGCGGCCGCCGTCGGCTCGTTGATAATGCGCTTCACATCCAGACCGGCGATGCGGCCCGCGTCGCGCGTCGCCTGACGCTGGCTGTCGTTGAAGTAGGCAGGAACCGTGATGACCGCCTCGGTCACCGTCTCGCCCAGGTAGGCCTCGGCCGCAGCCTTCAGCTTCATCAGCACCTTGGCGCTGATCTCCGGCGGAGCGTAGCGCCGACCACGGATCTCAAACTCGCAGTCCCCGTTCTTCGCCTCGCGGACCGAAAAGGGCATCCGCTTCACCTCGTTCTGACACTCGGTGAACTTACGACCGATGAACCGCTTGGCCGAGAAAATCGTGCCCTCGGTGTTCGTGATCGACTGCCGCTTCGCAACCTGACCCGCAACCGCCTCGCCGTTGGCGTCGAACGACACCACCGAGGGGGTCGTCCGCGCACCCTCCTGGTTCGCGATCACGACGGGCTCATCGCCCTCCATCACGCAGACAACCGAGTTCGTCGTTCCGAGGTCAATGCCGATGATCTTTGCCATCTCTCTTCTCCTTCGATTCACGCGGCGCCATCTCTGCGGCGACGCGATTGGTTGATTCCTAGTTCGTCTCGCTCGCGCAGCCGCAGCCGCCCTCCGATGCCTTCGAAGCACCGCTTCCACCCTCGCCCGAGCCGCCGCCTGAAGGCGCAGCGCTCGCAGCCGCATACTCCGACGCAAACCAACCCGTCCCCTTGAGGTGGAACGAGCTCCGGCTCACCTTCTTCGAAGCCTCCGTGCTTGCGCAGGCAGGACAGCAAATCGCCGTATCACTCCTGCGCACAAGCACTTCGAACTCGTTCGAACAGCGCTCACATCGGTATTCGTAGAGGGGCATGGGGCTTCCCGTGAAAACGGAACATCTCGCGAAGCCGCACAGGTAGGCACAGCCCACAACCTGTCAAACGACCACGACACCGCCCCAATGAGACAGGCGAATTCAAGCATCACAGAGCCGCCGCCGGCCTCTGCTGGCCAACCGAATCTCAGCTCCAGAGGCGCGCGGCCGTGGCCCAGAACGCCCCCGGTGCATCCCGAAGCTCCGAGATTGAAAGCGACAGATACCGCATCCCCATCGCCACAAAGATGACCGCAAAGCCTGTCTTTACGTAGTCCATCCAAGACCCCGACTGTGGCAGTTTGTGCGCCAGCGAAGAGAAGGTCCCCAGAATGATAAACAGCAGGCCCATTCCGAGCGCAAAGTCCGTCATGAGCGCCACACCGAGCAGAACGTCCCGGGTCTGAGTGATGAACAGAAGCACGCCCGACAGGATCGGCCCCACGCAGGGCGCCGCGATCACACCCGCCAGAAGCCCCATCACCAGCGCGCCGCCAAAGCCGGCTCCTCCCGAACTCGCCAGCTTCGTCTGAAGGCCCGTCGGCAGCTGCAACTCGAACAGACCCAGCGAACTGAGTCCCAGCGCAATGAACATCATCGCGAAACTTCCCAGCACCACAGGGCTCTGAAGCGCTGAGCCAAACAGCCCGCCCGCCAGCGCTGCCGCCACGCCCAGTGCGCTGTAGGTCACAGCAATGCCCAAGACATAGACCAGCGAAAGCAAGAAGGCATGGGTCCGAGACTTCGCCTCCGCCGCGCCGAACACGCCGATTGTGATCGGAATCAACGGATACACACAGGGCGTGAGGCTCGCTCCGATACCTGCAAGAAAGACCAGGAAGAAGGCCGACAGCCAACCGCCGCGCGCCAACGCCCGCTCGAAGTCTGTCATCCGGGTTGACCCACCGCCCGACGTCGAAGCCCGAACCGAGTTCAGCACCGTCTCTGCATCCACAAATCCCGCCAGCGAAGCCTCCGGAAGATACTTCCCCTCCGGGCTCACCAGCGCCAGCCGCGGGAGGCTCTGAACGCCGTGCTCCTTCATCAGCTTCACGTTCGCGGGCGTCTCATCCGTCACATCGACCACCGCGCAGATGAACTGATCCTTGGCATCAATCACATCGTTGCTGTTGAGGGTCTGTTCCCGCAGATCATGACAGGCCGTGCACCAGTCCGCAGTGAAGTCCATCAAGATCGGAAGCTTCAACTCCGCCTGACGCGCACGCGCCTGCTCGAGCGTGTAGCAGGGCAGCTCCTCGCCGGCCGGCGCAGCCGCGTAGAGAGCGAAGGCAAACCAGGCCAGGCAGCCCACCAGGCAGCCCGCCACATACCGCATCCAGCCTCGTCCGGCGGGCACATCCCACTTCGAACGGTGCAGCATACCGACCCAGCCAATCACCGTGACCAGCACCACCGCGCTGCCCACAAGTCCAAGTCGCACGCTCTGAATCTGCTCAACGGTTAGCCTTGTATCCATCGCCTCATTGCTCCATGAAAGGCTCGCTTCGCATCAATCTGCGCCACTACCAGAGTTCATCCCGCATGCCACGCCCTATCCCCCGCTCTGCACGTCTCGCCCTCGCCGCAACCCTGTTGGTAGCCGCGCCGGCCGCCGCTGCTGAACTTCCCCAGCCAGCCACAGCACCCGCACCTCTCCCCGCGCCACAACCAACCGTCGCACCCGTACCGCAGCCACCCAGCGGTTGGCTCGGACTCCGCCTCGCAACCCGCGACGGCCAGGTCGTTGCCTCCGCCGTCCTCAGCGCCGGCCCGGCCGACCGCGCAGGACTCGCCGCCGGCGACACCATCCTGGCCATCAACGGCCAACCCGTCGCCACCTCCGAGGCCATGATCGCCATCATCCGCGCCCTCCCCCCGGCCTCCACCGTCGAAGTCACACTCGGCGGCGCAACACCACGCACCGTCAAGGCGACCCTCGCGGAGCGGCCCAAGAACGACCAAGAGATCTTCCGAAAGCTCGTGGGCTCACAGTTCCCCAGCGCGCGCGGCGTCGGCCTAGACCACAAGCCTGTCGAACTGCCCGCCGCCGGCCAGCCCACCGTCCTCTACTTCTGGGCCACCTGGTGCCCCTCCTGCTCCCGCACCGCCCCCCTGCTCAGCACCCTTCAGCAGGAGCTCGGCCACCATGCCACCATCATCGCGCTGTCGCCCGAAGACCCGCTCGAGGTGGCCGCCTACGCAGCCAAACACACCGACCTAGCCTACACCATCGCGACCGACACCGACCTCGCCAGCATCCCCCAGATCTGGGTCGCGGCCTACCCCTCCTGGCTGGTCATCGACCGCACCGGAACCATCGTCGGCGCACACATCGGCGCAGGTGAGGTCGGAGCCGTCGAAACCGAGCTCCGAGGCCTCGTAAATCAGTCTGCGAAGTAGCTCTCGCCGAGGCTGCCCGCAGGAGCTCCAGAGCTCGTGTAGAAGCCGCGCTGGCAGACCTCAGGACGCGCCTTCAGGGTATCGCGGATCACGATGCAGTCACCTGTCAGCTGCCGCACGAAGCCGAACCACGACACCAGCGCCACATCGTAGCCGCTGCCGTTGAGCGCCCCGAACCGCTTCAAGAACTTCACCGGCGTCTCCGAGTCGCCAGACACATCCCAGCCAATGCGGAACCAGCGCACCGGGAGCTTCCGGGCGGGCTCCTCGCGGAACATGGTGGGGATGCCGGCGTAGTGGGTGTCGGGCAGCGCGTTGGGGTCGCTGCCGTAGAGCGCGCCATTCGGGATGGAGGCGAAGGCGTAGAAGTCGGTAAGCGGCGTGGCTGTCACGGCATCGAAGGTGATGGGGTCGATGACCGCCTGCCAGGCAGCCTGCACCGCCACAAAGTCGAGTTCGCCGCACTGCGACGCCGCGCAGTAACTCCCTGCGCCGCACTCCGCGTCAGCCGCACAGCCAGCCGCGTCGGCCTCCGGGATGATGAAGTCCGGCGCCACCGACTCCATGAAGTTCGACCAGTTGATGCCCACCGCGACCTGCACCGAGGGGAAGGAGGCCTTGATGGCGCTGCGAACCTCCAGATAGAAGCTCGCGAAGTTCGACCAGTCGTTCTGGTTCAGCAGGTAGTAGCGCTCCATCTCGGAGCCGATGACCACCGCCTCTGGAACCACGCCAGCGTCGGCAATTGCAGAAACAATGCGCGTGGCAGCATCCTCACGGTAGCCCGCATCGCCGAAGTTCAGGAAGCTCTCCCGCTCCGCCGCTTCGCCGCGCGTGCCGCGCGAAGCATCCACAATCCAGCTCTGGTCGAGCCGCAGCGGGTCGACAACGAAGACCTTCCGTCCATAGGCTGTCACCGCATCGGTGAGCTTCGGCTCAGCAAAGAGATCCTCGAGCCGGTTCTCCAACTTCGCGTCGGCAAACACCGCCGTTCGCGCCATCACATACTCACTCGAAAGCTGCTCGTAGATCACCAGTGTCTCGGCCGACGCAGCCTTCTCCACCAAGCGTGCACCATGGCCGTCCACAACCGTGGCCGTCGGCCAGAGTTCGACGCCACGGATCGTCTTCGTCAACGCCAGCGGGCTGCTGCCAGGCACCTCAAACTGAGGCTCCGGGGGCGGTCCCTTCTTCTCCTCTTCGCATGCGGTCGTGCCAAGCACGAGGAGTCCGGCCACTGCGGTCAGCATCAACTTGTTCATCTTCTTCGCTCCTGACGATTGGTTCGCTCTCTGCGGTCGCCGCCGGTCGGGCTGCGCCCTGCGACTAGTTCCCTTCTTCCTGTTCGCCTTCCCCTTCCTCTTCGTCCCTCTCGACCGGCCCCTCACCCTCGCCGCCGAGCAGATCCTCGACGCTTCGGCGGGGGCGGATGCTGGCATCGACGGGAACGCTCAGGGTCGGCTTCGTCGCATCCTCGAGTATGATCAGATGGCTCTGCAGGTCGGCACGACGCTCAAGCAGCCGCATCCGCGTTACGCCGTCGCTCCAGACCGCCTCGTGAAGCAACTTCACACCATTGGCATCCTTGCGGAACTCCGTCGTGTCCGGCGGACCGAACTTCTCGGACTGTACCGCCATGAACTGCTCGATCGCCATGTAGTCCATCGCCACGATGCCAAAGGGAATCAGCACCTTGGAGAGCCGCCCCTCCGAGAAGACCACGTAATGAAAATTACCCGTCAGGCTCGCCGTCGGACGGACCGTGATCATCGACATGCCCTTCTGCCCGAAGACCTCGCCGCCGATCACAGACACCTCGTATCCTGTCCGCTCTGTATCAAGCTGCGCGAGGCTCTCGGAGGCCCGCTTGATCGACGCATCGACCTCCTTCCGGAGCTCCTCCACCCGCAATGGATCGGCAATGCCGGCCGAGGCCTTGCGGAAGCGATCCATCATCTGCTCGCGGTAGTCGGCCAGCACCTCGGCCGGGGTCGCCGACCAGGCCGCCTTGCCCATCATCGCCGCAACATCAAGCGGCGCCGAGGCGCGCGCCGAAACCGCCAGCAGGCAGCAAACCAAACACAAACACACCGCCGCAATCCGCCT
>JABMMX010000013.1 GCA_013205435.1 Deltaproteobacteria bacterium | reverse complement strand
GGGGTTACCCCCCCCCCCCTTAATTTGTCAAGTCTTTAAACCGCTTTTTTGAGATTCGATTGCGCCTCTGGACTGGCCTTTTCCCACGCCGTCTCGAGCTGCAGGAAACCCTGATCACGCGGCATTCAAGCGGTCCCCAAACCAACCAGCCGAACACTCTCGGCAGAGGCTCGCCGGTGCGAAGCCCGCCAGATCGTGATGGCTTGGCAGCGCCTGCGAACCACCAACGTTCTGCACCATTCTGTGACTCGGACAGGAGGTGGAACGCGCCGTTGATTCGCCAGCCTGAACGGCGCTGGAGCGCATGCTCAGCCGAAACGCGAGTGCTCGGAGATTTGGTGTAGAAGGGTAGGCGCCTCTTCTTCGCTACTCATCCTCGTCGTCGTCATCCTCGTCATCGTCGTCCTCAATCGAGCGCTGGGCGAGGTAATCTTTGTAAAGGTGGGAGAGGCGACGCTTGGTGACCGGGTCTACGAGGAAGAAGTACCAGCCGTTTGCGGCAATGGTGCCCGTGAGGGTCCGCGCAGCCGCCGAGACCGAGTTATGAATCACGCCCTCAAGCTCCACGCGGCCGTCAGGAAGCACCGTGGCGAGGCGATCGGAGAGTCCCTTGCGGCCCGGCGTTAGCCGCGTGCCGGGGGCCAAGATCCCGCTCGTGATGAGGTCGATAAGCTCCACGCGCCGACGCGGCTTTGGGCGCTCCGCCGTCAGGTCGACCTTGTGGCCAGGCGGTACGGGCCAAACCTGCTGGATGAGCGAAATGAGCTCCGCCGTTCTCGCGCGAATGCTGGCATCGTCCCAACCGGCGCCCGCACGATGAAGTAGGTGCCGGTTGAGGTGAAACACATCGTGCGCTTGCAGCGCGGCAGCCTTGCCCGAAGGCCCGCCCCAGGCGGCATTCGAGATGGAGGCGTTGAGCTTGCCCGTGAGCAACGTCAGGTTGCCGAGCGTGTGAATCAGCCGGTCGCGCTGCGCCTCATCAAAGGCATCGTCTGGCGCCGGCCAGTGCGTCTGCCACTTCCGCGGCATCACATGTTCGATGTGAAGGGCGCCGCGCCGCACCCGTTCTGCACCCTTTGCAGGGGCGGCGCCTGTCCACCCCCGGAGGTAATCTTCAACCGATTCCAGTACCATCCGCAGTCGGCCGCGTTGCAGCCGCTTATAGACCATGGAGCCTTCGAGTTCGCGCGCCAGGTCCTGATCATCAGGCCAGTAAGCCGTGTCGACGGACTGTTGTCGAAGGTAGTTCTCGATGAAGTCTCCAGCTTGAGGGCGATCGATGCCGCGCAGACTTCGAATCATCTCAACGATGAACCGGTTGTACCTACTTGCGGTTGCACGAATCAGCGCCCGCCTGACGTGCCAACTCTCGATCGCCAACAGAGCCTTGTTGAGCTGTTGCGTCGGTATGGGTGTCTGTTCCTGGTCCAACAACCAGAGCACGAGTGGTCGAACCACGTCGTTTTCCATCACTGCCATCCGATAGGCGAACGTGGAGAGAACCTCTTCTTGAGGCGCGGATTGCGCAGCCAATTCAGAGAATTTCCTATAGACTTGCGCCGCTCGGTGAATCTCCGCGAGCAGCGTCGCCATCGGCTTCTGCGCCTCATAAAGAGCGTACTGCTTGAAACGATCAAAGACCTCGCGAGCGACCACATCCTCGCCCGTGCGCGAGATGAGCCAGTGGTTCAGAAAGAGCGAGGCGCGCGGGTAGCGCAGTCGACCAGCGCTGACCTCTTCCTCCCAGAAGGCGGTCTCAAAATCGGCCCAATAGCGCTGGTAGGCGGCCTCCTGTTTGGGTTCTCCGAAACCTCGCCCCACCAACTCCTCGCCACGCTCATCGGGCTGGGCGGCGCCATCTTCTACGCTGCCGGCGCGGTGGTGACCGAACTGCAGCGCATCAAGAAGCAGCTCCAGGCCGATGCAATGCGTCTTGCCACCCACAACCCCAAACCCTGAGGTATCCGATGGATTATGAGACCTTCAAGCGGAACCAGGATCTCGCCCCTCCACCCACACCCGCTGCGCGCGCGCAGGAGCCCACACCGCTCTGGCAGCTCGCCCTGGCGATGTTTGCGGCGGCCTTCCTGGCGGTCGTCATCGGTCGCCTCGCGGGGCCGTCTCCTGCCGTCACCTACCGCATCGAAGCGGTCGAAGATGGTGCCACCATCGAGACCCTCAACAAGCTCGGAGCCGAGGGCTGGCGGGTCGTTGCGGCCCGTCGGGCCATCGACGACCGGCGCGGCCTCTACGAGGTCATCCTGATGAAGGAGTAGGGCCTGCAGCCCGCGCGTGCGGCTGCAGGCGAGGCCGTCGCGCCTCCGGCTTTTGAGGTGTGCTGCTCGAACCGCTGCGTCGAAGCTGGCAGTTCGAGCGTTGCGGTTGCTCTAGCCTCGCTCTAGCCAGCCGTAATACCCCGACCGGCTCACGCCCAGAATCCGACACATCGGCACAATGGAGAAGTGGCCCTCCTCCGCCAGGATGAAGCGGTAGCGCTCCACTACCGC
>JABMMX010000162.1 GCA_013205435.1 Deltaproteobacteria bacterium | reverse complement strand
GTCTCTGCCTGTGCGGCGCTGTTCTGGGCCTTGCTGTTGGAGCTGCCCTGCGCCTGCTGGGCGCGGAGCGCCTCGGTCTCTTTGCGTGCCTTCTCGAGCTCGGCCTGTGCCTCTGCAGCCTCTCTGCGCGCCTTTTCGGCGTCGGCCTTTGCCCGCTCGGTCTCTGCCTGCGCAGCGCTGTTCTGGGCCTTGCTGTTGGAGCTGCCCTGCGTCTGCTGCGCGCGGAGCGCCTCGGTCTCTTTGCGCGCCCGCTCCGCCTCCGCCTTGGCCTCGGCTGCCTCGCGCTTCGACTGCTCACTCTGCGCCACTGCGCGGCGCTCTGCCTCTGCCTGCGCAGCCTTCGCCGCCGACAGCTCTGCCCGGGCCCGTTCGGCCTCTGCCTGAGCCTCTGCCATCTGCCGCGCCGACGCAGCCTCTGCCGTCGCCCGCCCGGCCCGCAACACCTCCAGCTCGCGGCGCATCCGCTCTACCTCAGCGCGGCTCGCTGCTACCTCGCGCGCCGCGGTCGCCTCCGCGTCTGTCCGCCGCGCCAGCGCTTCGGCCGCATCACGCTGTGCCCGCTCCGCCTCATCGCGCGCCTTCGCAGCGTTCGCCAGCGTCTCCGCCGCCTTGCGCGTCGCCTCGGTCGCCAGTCGCTCGCGCTCGCCGGCCTCGCGCACCTTCGTCGCCTCGTCGGCCGAGTTCTTCGCGGTACGCCGGGTCGTCTCGGCCTCCGCCAGTACCCGTTCGGCCTCTGCCTGGGCCCGCTCGGCCTCGGCCTTCGCCTTCGCCTCGTCGCTCCGGCGCGCCGCCAGCGTCGTCTCCGCCTGCTCCTTCGCTGCCAGCGCGCCAGACCGCTGCCGCGCTGCATCTGCAAGAGCCGCATCGGCCTGCTCGCGCGCCTTCCGCGCCTCCTCCGTCAACCGCGCCTGCTCCTGCGCCGCACGTTCACGCTCCTTGGCCCGCTCGGCCTCTGCCGTCAGCGCCGCCGCCTGCTGCTCTCCCAGCCTCCGCTCCACCTCGGCAACCCGCGCATCGCGCTCCTTCGCGCCCGCGCCAGCCTCCTGCCGCGCCCGCTCCGCATCGCGCCGCGCTGCTGCCGCCGCCTCTTCCGCCTTGAGGCGATCTGCCTGTGCCTGCGCCGCATCGCGCCGCGCCTGTTCCAGCAACCGGCCGTTCTCCTCCGACTCGGCCTTCGCCCGCTCGCTCTCCTGCTTCGCCGCCTCTTCGGCCTTCTGCCGCTCCGCCTGCAGCGCCCGCTCCGAGTTCAGCGCCCGCTCCGAGTTCAGCGCCGCCTCGAGCCTCGCCAGCTGCGTCCGATCGACATCCCGCGTCGCGATCGAGTCGCGCAGCACTGTCTGCTCGTTCCGCAGCGACACCATCTCCGCGTCGCGGCGCTTGAGGTCGGCTGTCAGCTTCGCCAGCGCCTCGTCGGCCTTCTGCTTCGCGGCCGTGTCCTGCGTGGTCTGCGACTGTTGCGCCGCCACCAGCCGCTCGCGCTCCGCAGCCACCTCCGCCCGTGCCCGGTCCATCGAACCGAGCTGCTCCTCGCGCCGCTTCACCTCGCCCTGCAGCGACTCCACCTCCGACCGAAGCGCCGTCAGCTGTCCTGCGAGCGCGTCTCGTTCGGCCCGTGCACCCGCGAGCGACTCACGCTCCTCACGCAGCTTGGCGATCGCATTGTCGCGCTGCTTCAGCTCCTCCATGAGGCTCGCAGAGGCCTGCTTGCCGCTCCGCTCCGCCTCTGCAGACTGCTTCGCCAGCGCGTCGCGCGCCTCGTCCTGCTTCCGGAGCTCCGCGTCGCGGTTCGCCAGCTCGTTCTGCAGTGTGCCCAGCCGCGCCATCGTCGCCTGGTCCTGCTTCGAACGTACCACCAGCTCGTTCCGCTCGCCCTCGAGCCGCGAACGTGCCGCCTCGAGGTCGGCAATCTGCGCATCACGCGCCGCCAGCTGGGCCGCCAGCCGGTCGCGCTCCTGCGCGAGCTCCGCCGTCCGCTTCTGGTCGCCGGCAGCCTGGGCCCGCTTCTGCTGCTCCAGCTCTGCCTGCTGCGCCCGAACCCTCTCCTGCTGCCGCGTCACCTCGTCGTTCCGGCTCTCCAGCGCGGCAGACGCCGCCTTGAGCTCCCGGTCGCGTGCTGCAAGCTCTGCCCGCTGCTTCTCCAGGTCGCCCTTGAGCCGCGCCAGCTCATCATTGTCCCGCGCAAGCCCCGAGGCCCTCTCCTGCGTCTGCTTCCGCTCTGCCTCGAGCGCCTGCTGGCGTGCTGCCAAGGCCTCGCGCTCATTCGCCAGACGAGCCAGCTCATCGGCATTCGAGCCTGCGCTCGCACTCGCAGTCTTCTCCTTCTCTCGACTGGCCGTCAGCGCAGCCTCCAGGTCCCGCTCTCGCGCCGCCAACTCCGCCCGCCGCTCGGCAAGCTCCCGCTGTTCGCCATCGAGCTTCTGCTCCAACGCACGCACCCGCTCCGCCGCCTCGCGCGCTGCTGCCGACGGAGCCGACCCCGCCGCAACCGGCCCACCCACCAGCTTGATGATGAGGTCGTTCCCCGCGCCTGTCACATCGTACAGCACGCCCGCGCCAAGCGTCAGCACCAGCCGCTGCGTGTCGCGCTGCCCGTCGGGTTCACGCTCCAGGTCCAGCGCCGAAACCCGGATGCCGTCGGGCTTCGGAAGCGCCAACGCACCGGCTGCCGTGCTCCGCGAGATATCCACAAAGAGCCGCAGCGGGCTCCGCAGCGCAAAGACCGAATAGGTCGGCGCCTCGTCGCCCCGAACCCGGATAACCGTCTCCTCGGGCGCATGACGCAGCTCCACCGCCGTCAGGTCATTGACCTCCGCGGCCGTCGCAGCCGATGCGCCTGCAAGCAGCGTGAGGGAGAGCATACCGGCGCGCAGCAGTCGGGTGAGATGGGATCGCATGCGGCAGTGGAACGGTTCGGGGAGAGAAATCGGTCTGCCAACTTCTACGGATCCTGCCGATCGGCGCAAACTTTTGGCCCGCCCCGAAACATGGCAACGCTCTCGGCTGGCCCCGTTCAGGGCGGAGCACGAGGGCGCGGTGCGATTCGGACCTACCGCGCCGCTCCTGCCATCGCCAAGGCGATCGCCACGGGATCGCGCTGCTTGCGGAGCGCCTCGATGGTCTCGGGCGGCAGGTAGGCTGCGGCCGCTGCGAGAAGCTCTTCAACGCCCTCGGCCTTGCCCTCGGCCTTGCCCTCGGCCTTGCCCTCGGCCTTGCTCTCCGCCTTCAGGCGCTTCGCCTCTTTCGCCTTCCAGGTTTTGAACTGGTCTAGGAGGCTGCGGGCCTCGCGGCGGGCTTTGCCGACAACGGTTGGATCGGTGCGATCGCTGCTCAACATGTCTTCCTCCATCAAGATGGTGTTGCGTAGTTTGGCCGACAATGTCGAATCGTTCAAGAGGTCGTCATAACGTTGGAAATACTCGGCTTGCGAGGTTTTTGGGGCGCTGAAGCGGAGCGCCGCTGTGCCGGTCTGGGCGGGCAGTTCGGTGGCCACCGCGATGATGACCTGGCCGGCCATGCCGAGGTCGAATTGCCATGACCCGGCAACCGGGCCTGGAGAAGCATAGGGTGCCAGTTCTTTGAGCCGGGCCTTTGGCCGCCTGTTGCAGAGGATGAACAGTCGGGCCTCGCCTAGCTCGGTCTCCTTGGGGCTCACCAACGCCGCCTTGGCCAGGTAGCTGTTGAACATTTCGCGCGAGAGGCGTGTACCGCAGAACTCAACGGCCACCCGCCGACCTGCAAAAAAAGGGCGGAAGGGTCCCCAGACGGGCGAGTTGGCCGCTCTGCCCCAGACGACGAGGTCGATGAAGAGGCTGTTGCGGGGCACCACATACTGCTCTTGCAGCTCGCCGGCCGGCAGACCTGCACGCATGACGGTGACGCTCCGCCGCTCGAGCGGGTTGCGTTCGGCTCGAGGCGGCGGCGGAGACGGAGGTGGAGCTGGAGGTAATGAGAAGGGTGGACGCGACATGTGACCTCACGAGGGTGA
Source organism: Deltaproteobacteria bacterium (assembly GCA_013205435.1). GTDB lineage: Bacteria > Myxococcota_A > Bradymonadia > REDH01 > REDH01 > CAIWGR01. The sequence continues at coordinate 11,126 of JABMMX010000162.1, read as the reverse complement.
TGATCGGTTATCGGCGTCTGCGGCCCGTTGTTGCGGAGGGGCCTGCGGTTTTTTGGCAGGGGGCGGCGGTCAGGTGGCAGCTCCAAACCGAGCCGCCGATCGGCGCAAACTTTTGGCCTGCCCCGAAACATGGCATCGGGCTCCGCCGGCCTTGCCATGCGGCAACGCTCACCCCATCTTTGCCCGCCACCCTCTCCCTCCGGAGCCACTCATGCGTCGTCTGCCCGTCCTGCCCCTCCTGCTGCTCGCCGCCTGCGGCGACACCAAAGAAGCGACCAACACAACCACCAACACAGCCGATACCACCGCCGACACCACCGTCGACACCGAGGGTTCGGCCGCCGACACCACCGTCGACACCGAGGGCTCCGCGCAGGCCGACACCACCGTCGCCCCCCGCACCCTAACCCTCTGGGAGAGCGCCCGCATCACCAGCGACGGCTCTCAGCCCAACTTCCAGAACGTGGTCGCCACCGCCGACTGGGGCACCGGCCCCTTCGAGCGGGTCACCCTCGTCATGGAGCTCGAGACCACCTGCTTCCCCTTCTCCCGCTGGCTCGACGACCGCCCGCCCGCAGGCCAGAACTGGCCCCCGCTCTGCGACGCCTTCGACCGCAACTACGAGGTCACCATGGATGACCCGGAGAACCCCGAGGCACCCCCCGCCATCGAGCTCGTCCGCGCCATCACCCCCTTCGGCGGCCCCCTGCGCTTCGAGATCGACGTCACCGACATCGCCAACGGCCTGCCCGGCAGCCACCGCTTCCGCACCCACATCACCACCTACGCCGACGGCGCCGGCCAGGTGAGCGGCAGCAACGGCGGCTGGAACGTCACCGGCCGCCTCGAAATCCAAGAGGGCCCCGCGCCCCGCAAGGTGCTCGGCGTCTTCCCCCTCTACAACGGCAACTACCCCGAGCCCTACGACCAGCTCGACTTCCCCTTCACCCTCCCCGAGGGCACAACCCGCGCCGAGGTCCAATACAGGGTCACCGGCCACGGCGGCACCGCAGACGACTCCTCCACCTGCATCGGGCCCGCCGAGGAGTTCTGCAAACGCTACCACCACGTCTTGGTCGACGGCGTCGAGACCGTCTACCGCCCCTGGCGCCAGGACTGCGACACCCTCTGCACCGAGACCACCAACAGCGACCTCGGCCAGCCCATCACCTTCTGCCTCGAGAACCCCATGGGCTCCATGGGCAGCGTCCGTGCGCCCCGCGCCAACTGGTGCCCGGGCAGCGTGACCCCGCCCCGCCTCTTCGAGGTGTCCACGCCGACGGCCGGTGAGCACAGCTTTGGCTTCTTCATCGAGTCGGTGGCGCAGTCGGGCGGCTGGCGCGTTTCGGCGGTCGCGGTGGCCTACGGAGAGTGATTTTGACTATTTGACGCATCAGTCTGCGTCAAAGTGTTCCAAATAGTGCGCTGCGTCACAAATCGTTTGACCATCCAGCGTGTCTGCGTCATAAACGACAGGAGTCATTCCTCTTGCCGTGGAGTCGCCGATGAAGCCTTGGTCCTTTGCCCTCGCTCTCCTTGTCCTGCTCTCCGTCGCGGGCGCCATCACCCCGCCCGGCGCCATTGCCGCCAGCGCGGGCGCCATCAGCGCAGGAGACACCGCCTGGATGCTCATGGCCTCCGCCATGGTCCTCCTCATGACCCCGGGACTCTCCTTCTTCTACGGCGGCATGGTCCGCCCGAAAAATGTCATCTCGACCATGCTCCAGAGCTTCATCGCCATGGCCATCGTCGCCATCCTCTGGGTCGCCGTCGGCTTCTCGCTCGCCTTCGGCGATAGCCTCGGCGGCGAGGGCACCGGCCTCATCGGCAACCCCACCACCTTCGCCTTCTTCCGCGACGTTGGCGGCACCCCCAACCCCGCCTTCGCGGGGACCATCCCCTTCGCCCTCTTCGCCCTCTTCCAGATGAAGTTCGCCGTCATCACGCCGGCGCTCGTCACCGGCTCCTTCGCCGAGCGGGTCAAGTTCTCCAGCTACCTGCTCTTCATGATTCTCTTCTCGCTCCTGGTCTACGCCCCTGTCTGCCACTGGACCTGGCATCCGAACGGCTTCCTCCGCCAGTGGGGCGTGCTCGACTTCGCAGGCGGAACCGTCGTCCACATGTCGGCCGGTGTCGCTGCACTCGCCGGCGCCATCGCCCTCGGCAAGCGCAAGGACTACGCCAAGGGCCAGAGCCACCCGCCGGCCAACATCCCCTATGTGCTCATCGGCACCGGCCTGCTCTGGTTCGGCTGGTTCGGCTTCAACGCCGGCAGCGCGCTCGCCGCCAACGACCTCGCCGTCTCGGCCTTCCTCACCACCAACACGGCCGCCGCCGCTGCTGCGCTCGCCTGGGTCTTCTTCGACGCCGTCCGCGGTCGCCGCATCAGCGCGCTCGGCGCCTGCATCGGTGCGGTCGTGGGCCTCGTGGCGGTCACCCCCGCCGCCGGCTTCGTCTCCGTCGGCAGCGCGATGGCCATCGGAACCATCGCTGCCATCGCCTGCAACGCCATCGCCCACTGGCGCTCCAACTCCGCGCTCGACGACACCCTCGACGTCTTCCCCTGCCACGGCGTGGGCGGCATGGTCGGCATGTTGGCTACCGCGGTCTTCGCCACCAAGGCGGTCAACGGTGCGGGCGCAGACGGCCTGCTGGCTGGCAACACCCACCTCTTCCTCATGCACCTGCTCGCGCTGGTCGTCGTCTCGACCTACGTCTTCGTGGTCTCCTACGCCATCTTCAAGCTGGTCGACCTCATCACCCCCATGCGGGTCACGGCCGACGACGAAGAGGAGGGCCTCGACCGCAGCCAGCACGGCGAGACCATCTTCGCCTCAGAGGCCTCACTGGGCCTCGCCGGCGGCGAGTAACAACGGCGCGGGGCCGCTTGCTCTGCGCTAGCTCTGGGGCGGCTTGCTGATCCGCTCGGCCCGGGCAGCACGCTCTGCGGCCTTCTCTTCCGCCTGAGCGATGAGCTGGCACTTGAGCCGCTCGAGGTCGTCGGGCAGAGGCACCTCAAACCGGACATCGTCGGTGGTCACGGGGTGGCGGAAGCCCAGCTTGAAGGCGTGCAGCGCGAGCCGCGGTGCACGCGGCATGGGCCGACCATAGAGCTTGTCGGCGAGCACCGGATGGCCCTCCTCCGACATGTGGATGCGAATCTGGTGCTGCCGACCTGTCTCGAGCCGGAGCTCAACCAGGCTCGCCATTCCGAAGGGCTGCGACCGCAAGAGGTGGGTCACCGCCTCCTTGCCATCCTCTTCTTCGTTGGCGCCTCGGATGCCGTCGCCCCGATCGCGTGCAATCACCGAGACGATCTTGCGCGGCTTGTTGGGAACGTTGCCCGCCACAAAGGCGAGGTAGCCACGCTCCATGCGGTGCAGCGACACGAGCGTGATGAGGAAGGAGCGAATCCTCTCGCTCCGAGCCACGAGGATGAGCCCGGAGGTGTCCTCGTCGAGACGGTGAACGCGGTGCACCTCGCCGAGCCGCTGACGGGCCCAGCCGAGAAGCTCGGGCTCGCCGCGGCGGCCGGGCGCAGCGACGGAGAGCATGCCCGACGGCTTCATGATGACCGCCAGGTGGTCATCGGAGAAGACGATGTGGGGCTCAGTGCCGGGGCGCGTCTTGGGCGCGCTCATGTTCAGCTTCACCCTCGGCCCCTCGACCAACCGGACAGGATCTCCCACGGGGATACCGCGGTAGAAAACTTTGCCGGAGGACAACGCCCGCTTGGCGTCTGCGGCGGAGAGCCCGCCCGCCACCAAGTGGTCGAGAAGTCGAATCATGAGCTGTCTTCTGTTCTTACTTTCCGGTTGGAGCAGCGGGGGCAGCAGCGGCACCCGAGCCAGCAGGCGCTGCGCCCGAGCCCGAAGCCTCAGCAGCGGGGGCCGGAGCAGCCTTCGCGCCAATCGCCGAAAGGACCTGCGCCGAGTCGGCCAGCGACCAGATGTCGCTGATCTTGCCCTCCTTGAGGACATACCAGTTGGTGATCTGCTGCTTGACCGTCGCGCCGGTCGGGGCGATGTCGCCAACCTTGCCGGTGTGCTTGCCCTCGAAGGTTACGCGCGCTGCAACCGTGTTGCCCTGATAGATGACGTCGTCGATCGTGATCTTCACGTCCGAGAAGGCGTCGTAGTAGGGGGTAAGGGCAGCCTTGACCGCCGCGCCGCCCTGCGTCTTGTCGATGTTGTGATAGACAACATTCTCGGTCCAGTAGTCCGAAACGGCCTTGTCGAGGTTGCGGCCCTCAACGACCTCCTTCGAGTACTTCTCGTACCAGGCGCGGGCGTCGAACTCCTCCTTGACCGCCTCAGGGGCGGGCGCGGGGGGCTGGCAACCGGCGCTGAGCGCGGAGATGCCAAGGAGAGCGGCGGTCAGAATCGAGAACGAGAAACGAGCAGTCGACCGGTTCATGGTTACCTCAAAGGGGTAGGGGAATCACAATCAGCACTGCACTTCGGGAGCAACCAACTCGCCCACGGGCACAGCTTTACTTCATACAAACCTAGCGGCTCCTTAACACGCCGAGCGCGCGGGGTGAAGAAATTTGGAAGCATCTCCTAAACCTACTCGCCGGACACCTGATAGGTCTTCCGCTCGACGAGGCTGTGGTTGCTCACCGCCCGCCAAGTCATGCCCTGCGTCACCGCTGCAACACGGCAATTCGCAGGGCAATCTGGTTAGTCAACCGTTCGATTCAGCTCGCTGCTGCCGCTCTCGGCGGCCCACCTGCCAGCCCCACAACCAGGCAAAGATCAGCCCCAGTGCCATCGTGTGAGTCACGCTCCGGAAGGCAAAGGCGCGCACCGCCCGAGACCCCTCATAACCTTCCGCCACCGGCACCGCGCTCGCACTCCCGATGACCACCGCAGCGAGCGTCACCAGCAGCAGCGGCTGCCAGGCGCGGAGCCCTCCCTTCGGCCGCCATGCGCTCGCCGCCATCGCCCGCCGATAGGCGAACACCAAGGCCACCAACCCCAGCAGCGAACTGCCGTGCTGCAGCAGATAGTAGCCTGGCGCCTCGAAGCCGAAGGCCAGCGGAACCGGCGTCCGGAGCGCCGGAACTACCGCCACAAACCAGTCCTGCTTGTGGGTGAAGGAGTCCCACAGAAGGTGGGTCGCACCGCCCGTCAGCATCGACAGCGCGAGCCGCCCAAACTGCTGCGCGCGCACAGGCCCTTGCGCCAAAAGTGAATCGGTCAGGAAGCCCGCGTGATCGGACGGAAGGGCCCGGCTGAGCGTTGGCCAGGCCAGCTGCAGCAGCCCCCAGACCACCAGCGCGGAGGGCAGGGCGATGAAGAAGAGTCCCGCCGGTGTGTGGGCCTTCGATGCGCCGTCAAACAGCAACAGAAAGTAGCCCAGATCGGGGGCCATGCTCCCGATGACGAGCCCCACCGTGTCGAACCAGCGGGGCGCCCAGCGACGCAGCGGAAGGATGGCCGCCGGGTGTGAGAAGGTGGCTGGCATCGGGCGGGAGGCACCGGGTGAGAGGGTCTTCGTTTCATGATCGCTTGCTCCGTCTACCGCAAGCAGAACCGCCGCTCTCGCAACCTCCCACCCTTCGTGCTAGCAACCGCCGCTCCCGTGCCGCGCGCACACACCCGAACAAGCAGACGCAGTCTCATGGCAAAGCCCACCGACCGCTCCGATCGCCCCGCTTCGAACTCTCCCCGCCAGGGCGCCCCAGGCGGCCAGCAGCAGGGCAACCAGCAGCGCGGCCCCCGCCAAGGCGGCGACAACCGCAACGGCGACAACCGCAACGGCGGCCGTCCCTCGCAGCGCGAAGAGCGCCAGCCGCCGCAGCCCGACCTCGAGTTCCTCCTCATCCGGCCCGGCGCCTGCCTCGTTGCGCCCGTCACCCTCGGTTACTTCCCCCTCCGCTGGCAGCCCCACCGCGACGTCGCTCTCTTCCGGCCCGGCCTCTACCTGCGCCACGCCGGTAGCCTCCACCTGATCGGCCGTGACCTCGTCTTCAACGAGGCCTCGCTCTACGCCCTCTGGGACGACCCGGCCGCCTTCTTCCGCGCTGGCCCCGACAACTTCGTTCAGCCCGGCCTCCACGCCGCCTTCCTCGTCAAGTCGCCGCTCGCCGAAGGGCCGCCCTGGCTGCCCATGACGGCCGGCATTGCAGCCACCGCCGCCGAGCTCGACCAGGGGCTCCTCGCCCCCTTCCTCGACCCCGTCGCCAGCATCCACTTCAAGGCCACGCTGCAGCCCGGAAACGACCGCATGATGGTCGCCAGCTCCAAGGCTGCCGAAGAGGAGCACGGCTCCAGCGCCATCACCGAGACCCTCCTCTACCTCGCCAAGGTCGCCGACGATCAGAGCGCGCCCAACCAGCTCGCCCGCCGCGCCCTCGTCGAGAACGGACACGGCCTCCACCGCGCGGGCATCGGCCTCATGCATGCCACCCACCACGAGCGCAGCCACCTCGCCGGAACGGTCCTCAACCTCGTCCCCGAGGTCGCGCCGCTCCTGCAGGCCCTCTTCGCGCTGCTGCACACGCCGCCCGCCGACCGGGAGGCCACCACTGCGGCAACCCGCACCCTCCTCGACGCGCTCCACCCGCTGCTCCGCGCCGAGTCGCCGCTCAAGAGCGGCCCCCATCTCGGTACGCTCGTCACCTGGCTCGTCGGCCTCTTCGGGCCCCGCCCCGATCGCATGGGCCAGTGGCCTGCGCTCACCCTCTTTGCGGCTGCCCGCTACCTCCGCGACATCTCCCGTCGCCAGGAGCTCTACGGCCACCCCGACGCACCGCTCCCCGAGCTCCCCTTCACCCGCGCCGGCTTCAAGCGGGCCCTGCGTGAACTGGGCTTTTTCCCGCAGGAAGAGAGCGATCTCGAGCGGGTCTTCCGCGCCCTCGCAGCGGCCGAGGTCGCCAGCGATCTCCCCCGCCCCAAGCTCGACCATCTCCGCGCCTTCAAGGTGATGATCCCCCGCCTCAAGGGCTTCCCCGTTGCCGCCCGCACCTGGCTCGCCCGCTACGAGCACCTGCTCACCGCCTGGAGCTACCGCGGTGCCGAGCTCCGCGACCGTCGCGCCGACGCGCGCCACCTCGCGGCCAACCTCATCACCGACATGCCCACCATCGGCATCTGCCGCGCCTATGGTCGCGTCGCAGGCGGTGCCCACCCGGCCGCAGCCAGCCTCTGCGAAGCGCTCCTCCACGCCGACCATCCCATGATGCGTCAGCTCGGCGAACTCTTCACCGCCACCGGTGATGCCGCCGCCTCCGACGCTGCCGTCAGCCAGCGCCTCGAGGCCGCCGTGGCCGCCAAGGCCATCTCCCGCGAGTCGCTCGCCTTCTCCTCCGCCATCGTTGACCACGCCGTCGCACGCGCCGGCGCCGGCAACCCCATCATCGGGCTCCCGCTCCGCGCCCCCGAGCTCGCAGGCGCCTCGCCGCTGCTCCGCCACTTCCTCTACTGGCGCGCCTTCTGCCGCTCCATCGACCCCAGCGACAGCGCCCGCTACCTCGACTTCCTCGAGCGGCTCGCACCCAGCGCCGGCGACCTCTCCGTCAAGCAGCTCATCGAGGTTGGCTCGCTCGCCCGTCAGGTCTCGCGCAAGGCGCAGACCGAGGTGAAGGGCTCGCCCGTTTGGGGCACCGCCACCGCCACCGCGCTCGACGCACTGCTCGCCGAAGCACCGGGAACGCCTGGCGCGGAGCGCTACCACGACCTCGTCATCAACCTCGCCGAGCTCGACGGCGACGCCCTCGCCGCGCGGCTCCCGCAGCTCATCGCCCGCACGCCGGTCGACGAACTCCCCCGCCTCCTCGAGAGCATCCGCCGCAGCCCCGCCCGCGGCCAGATGGTCCGCAGCGAAGCCTTCGCCGAGCTGGGCCACGCCCTCGCTCCGGCCACCTCGCTTGCCGCAGCCCGCGCCCGGGTTGAGTGGGTCCGTTGCGCCATCGATCGCGCCAAAAATGCCGTCAGCGTCCGCTGGCTCCTCGAGCCCGCCGGCGACCAGAACTGGTCCTGCGGCGCAGCCTTCGCAGGCTTCTTCGAGAGCTCCCGCAGCGAGTGCGTCGCCGCACCCGAGGCTGCCGTCATCATGCTCCTCGAGCTCGCCGCAAAGAGCCTCTCGGAGCCCCAGCGCGACCTCGTCATGAACCAGATCGCGGCCCACACCCAGTGGCCCGCATCGGAGCGGCTCAACCTGCTCCTCGAGGGCAACCAGCCCGCCGCCGCCGTCGGCTTCATGCAGCGCCACGCGCTCGGCGAACGCGACACCGCACTCGCCCTCTGGACCTCTGCCCTCGCCAACGCGCAGGGCGGCGCCGCCCTCCGCACCTCCGCCATCGCCCTCCGCGATCTCGAAGGCCGCATGGGCGACCGCTTCGACGCCCCCCGCGCTGCGCTCGAGCACTCCTTCGCCCGCTACCGCCCCGCCCGCTACCTGCCCGAGGGCTTCGCGCAGGCGCTCGATGGCTGGCGTCTCGCCCAGCTCGGCACCTCCGGCAAGACGGTCGAGAGCTTCGCATCGCAGGCGCTCCGCTGGTCGCTCGACAACGGCTCGCGCCACTTTGTCGGCTTCCTCGCCTGGCTCACCGACGAGCGCACCGCCGCGACCATCGCACCGCTCCTTGAGCAGCAGCTCACCGCAGGAAACGCCGAGTCGGAGCTCCTCGCTGCACTCGACGCGCTCCCCTTCGCGCTGGCCTCCGAGAGCTTCCCCTACGCCGAGTTCGAAGGGCCGCAGGGCAAGCGTGCAGGCACCCGCCTGGTGGCCTCGGCCATCACCGGCGCCGGCAGCTTTGCAACCCTTGAGCGTGCCGTTGTGAAGGCGGTCACCGCCGTCCTCCAGCATGCCGCAGAGCCGGCTGCCGAGGTTGCGCCGCTGCTCGCCCGCCTCGAGGCGCTCGAGCGGGCGCTCGCCAACGCCCCGGTCACGCAGCAGACGGCAGAAGAGGTTGAGGAGGAGCGCGCCGCCTCTGCCGAAGCCACCGCTGCAGAGGCTGCCGAAGCGGCGAGCGACGAGGCCACCTTTGCCTCCGATGCACCCGCCGATGACGCCTCGAATGATGGCGCCGATGCCTCCGCAGAAGCGAGCGATGAAGAGGCCGCTCCGGCCTCCGACGCCCCCGCCGAAGAGACCACCGACGCACCCGCGCAGGAGCTCTCCGACGCAGCCGCTCCCGCAGTTGCACAGCGCGCCCCGCGTGGTCGCCGCAACGAGGCCGTCAGCGTAGATGAGAAGCTGGCCCGCAGCACCCGCAAGAGCGCCCGCAAGGAGCTCGCCAAGGGCGTTGCGCTCGCCCTCTCCCTCCTCCGCGAGGTCGACCCCGCGGTGGTCTGGGCCACCCTCCCCATGCTCCGCCGCGTGCGCGACTTTGCGCCCGGTAGCTTCGACCTCCGCCGCGAGATCATCCCCGTCATCGAGTCCACCGCCGCAACCGCCGGCATGCGGCTCGCAGACCCGCACCATCTGCTCACCACCGACTACCTTGAGCAGGAGTGGGTGGAGCTCGACCGCACCGACCTCGCCGTCTGGATTTCGCTCCTCGTTGCCGTCCAGCAGAAGCACGAGCTGCAGCCCAAGATGGAGCTCCGCCGCAACGCCATCTGCATGCCTCTGCTCCGCGCAAGCAAGCCCAAGCCGGCCCCCACACTGGTCACGGGCGAGGAGCCCGCAGAGGCCTCCGTCGAGGCGCAGGCCAGCGACCTCCCAGAGGGCGAAGAGGCTGCCATCACAGAGAGCGAAGAGAGCGCCGCACCCGAGGCCGAGTCCAAGGAGGAGCGCCCCTCGGGCCCCCTCTCCGGCCGGCCCCTCGTCAAGCTCCTCACCCGCGCCCTGGGCGAGAAGGGCACCTCTGCAGACCGGCTCGCCGCATTTGGCGACGAGGTCATGCCGCTCGCCTGCCTCGCCATGATCGAGCGGAGCCGCACCCTCCGCTTCCGGGCAGAGGTGGTCGACGGAACCCCCATGGCGCTGCTCTCCTGGAAGTCGGGCTACTAGGCCCGACGGCTAGGGCCGGCAGTCGTAGTAGAAGAGCGGCGAACCGGCCGTCTCCGAGGTCGTCACCAGCCCGCCAGGCAGGTAGGCGATGGCCTCGCCCTGCGCCTCCAGCGCGAGCGGCAGCGCTACGGGCTCCAGCCCTGCGAGCTGCTCTGCGCCAGCACCTGCAGGCAGCCGCCACTCGTAGGCGTGGTGGTAGGTGCGGAAGGCAACCCGCCGCGTCGCCGCATCGTAGTCGGCTGCCGTCACCAGCTCCCGCACGAAGAGGTTTCCGCCCGGCAGCTTTCGCTCTCCCACCAGCGCTGCCACCACGGGCGCGCCCGTCGCAAAGGGCTGCACGAAGATGCGGGTCCGGTCCTCCTCCTTGCTGAAGATGACCACCCGCGCCTGCTCATCCACCCAGATCGCCTCGGCGTTGAGCGGCCCCACGGGGTAGCGGAGCTCCATCGTCTCAAAGGCCTTCACTGTCATCTCCGCAGAGAGACTTTCGGGCTCAGCGAAGCGGTAGAAGCGCACATCATTCCGCTTCTCCCGGTTGTCGCCCATGTCGGCCACATAGAGGCAGCTGCGGGCCGCCTCGCCCGGTGCGCAGGGGCCGCGCGCGATGTCTTCCCAGTCCTTCGACTTGGCGCCTTCGAGGGTTACCGTTGCGAGCAGCTTCCCGCTCCGGTCGAGGGCAAAGAGGCGGGCGCTGTCGCCCGAGTCGTTGTGCACCCAGAGCCGGTCGTCCGACCAGCGGCTGCTCGTGAGCCCCGAGGCCTCGTCGACCACCGCGGGCAGCTCGCCCCGCCGGATGGGGTCGGCGTAGTGCCCGCAGGCTCCGCTCCCGTCGCCGCTGCCCTCCTTCACGCTGCCGCTCGCCTCGGCCGCCGGGGCCATCGGCGGAACCGCCGCGGTCGCCTCGGGGGTGGCGCTCCTGTCAGCGGTCGCAGCCGCCTCCGACAGTGGCGCGGCCTCTACCTGCGCCTTCTGGCAGGGGGCGCCGCAGGCGGTGGTGAGCAGCATGAGCAGGGCAAGACGAGGGGGTCTCATCGCAGCATCCGGGGTGGTCTGAAGTCGTGACGTTGGGCTCAGGCGGCGGGCGGCTTCCGCGCCACGAGCACCCGGTCGAGATGGCTGTAATCCTTGAGCGTCGCCACCTGTTCCAGCCCGGCCGCTTCGGC
>JABMMX010000161.1 GCA_013205435.1 Deltaproteobacteria bacterium | reverse complement strand
GGTACACACCTTCCTGCTCAATCGGGTTCTGCGTGGCGAGCACCATAAACGGGGCCGGCAGCGGGAGCGTTTTGCCCTCGACCGTGACCTGCTGCTCCTGCATCGCCTCCAGCAGGGCGGACTGCACCTTGGCAGGCGCCCGGTTGATCTCGTCGGCAAGGACCAGATTGGCGAACACGGGGCCACGCCGCACCTCGAAATCCTGCGACTTCTGGTTGTAGATGAGCGTCCCGATGACGTCGGCCGGCAGCAGATCGGGCGTGAACTGAATCCGCTTGAAGCTGGCGCTCACCGTCGCCGCGAGCGTGTTGATCGTCAGCGTCTTCGCCAGCCCCGGCACGCCCTCGAGCAGCACATGGCCGCCGGTCAGGATGCCGATGAGCAGCCGCTCCAGCATGTAGCGCTGACCCACAACTCTGCGCCCGGTCTCGGCCAGAATCGCGTCCACGAAGGCGCTCTCCGCCTTCACCATCTCGTTGATGCTTCGAATGTCGTTCATGGAATCTCTTCCTCGCAAAACCAGCACCGGCGGGGAGTGCCCGCCGATGGTCTCAGATGTGGAGCTGCAACCGGAACAGCTCTCAGATTCTTCCCGGTGCAGGCCCACCGGCGCGGCGATGTCGTCGGGCTACGGCACCACCGTGAAGGTGCGCCACTGCTCGCAGTTGGTGGTCTGCCCGCCGGCGATTGCCGAGGCGGTGAGGCCGAGCGCATACTCACCCGGCGCATCGAGGAGCAGCGTGGTGACCGCCGAGAAGGGGTTGGCCACTGCGGCTGCGCTGCCAGCCGGAGGCACAAGCGACCAGAGGTAGGGCGCAGCGGTGAAGGTGCCTCCTACGGGCAGAATCGTGTTCGACGCATCCAACGAGAGGATGTCGCCTACCTGGTAGGGCTCGGCAGGCGAGACGCTCATGGAGCACTCCGGCGGGAGCACGCCATCTTCGTGGTAGGCGAAGAGGAAGATGGTGCCGCCCGCGCCGGTCGCGCGGGGATCGTTGGTTACAAGGTCGAGGCGGCCGTTGTCGACCGAGGCCGAGTCGGTGACCGCGCGGGCGTAGCTTACGATGACGCGGCGAGCTTCACCCGGAGCGATGGTCGCCGGAAGGGTCAGGTCGGTCGTGAACTCCGCGTCCCGGTCCTGCGACTTGTTGATGGCCGTAACCTCGAGGTTGGCACGCCCCTTGTTGGCGAGCACGAAGCTGAGCGTTGTGGTGCTGCCGGCGTCCGAACCGCTGAAGTAGAGCTGCGTCGGACCTGCAGACAGGAAGGGGGCCGCAGGACCGGCCGCGACCGCAAAGCGAATCGTGCCCGTCTGCGGGTCGTTGCTGACGATGTCGTAGTTGCCAGTGACCGTGCGGTTGGCGCTCGCGGTGTACTGCACAAAGAGCGTTTGGCAGGCTTGGCTCGCCAGCGACTGCTCGCCGCCAAGCGCAAGCGTCTCCGCTCCGGTATCCGCGCCCGTCGCGATGCGCATCTCTGCGCTCACATCGGAGGGCGAGAAGCCGGCGGAGTTGATGGCCCAGCTGAGCGTCGCGCCGCCCCGGTTGCAGATGTCGAAGCTCTGGGCCGCCAGGGTGCCGACCGCCGACTCGCCAAGGTCGATTCCCGTCTCGCTCACCTCGATGTCGGCCTCGCCGGTACCGCTGGAGGTGAGCGCAACGCCCACCGACCCGCCCGTAACCGCGTTCGTCTCGAACAGCAGCGAGGTGCCGCTAAGCGACTCCTCGTTGGACGCAGGCGTCCAAGAGACATTGTAGGTTGCGCTCAGCCCCTGCGCGATGAGCAGGGGGAGGGGCCGGTTGATCGACTCGATCCATGACAGCGTCGGCGGCGTGTTCACACCGGTGATGCCCTGAATCTGCAGCGTCCCTGTGCCGTTGTTGGTGATGAGAAGCTCGCGCTGCTGGGTTACGCCTGCGACAGCCGGCGCGAAATCAAGCGTCGAAGGCGAGATGACCGGGCGGCCGCTCTGCGAGTCCACCTGCACAGCAATCCGGATCTCCGGGGTCTCGCGCGCCGTCGTCTGGATGATGATGGTGCCGCAGTTGCCGGTGCCGTCGTCGGGGCAGCCGGTCTCGCCCGTCGCGGTCGGCGTGATCGACAGACCGATGGTGACGAAGGTCTCCGGTTCAAGCACGATGGCGGTCGCCTCGGTCGTCTCGTTGCCATCGCTATCCACCCAGGTGCGCAGCTCGGGATTGGCGGGATCGAAAGGACCCTGCTCCCAGCCAAAGCGAGACATCGCCACGATCATCTGGTCGCTGAAGCGGAGCTTATCCGAGCCGCTCACAAACTGAATCGAGGTAATCTGCAGCGGTGCATCGCCTACGCTGCGGATGGTCACCTCGGCCGTCTTCGAACGTCGCGGCTGCAGGTTCTCGAACTTGATGGCGCAGGGGTTCTCGACGCACTCGAAGGCCGACTCAAAGGTCTGCGTGATGTCGCTCTCGCAGCCGACCATCTGAAGGCCCGCAGCGGCACCGAGCAGCGTCAGGCAGAATCGCTTCCAGGTTGCATTCATCTTGCTCTCTCCTTTGTCGTTGGCCCGAAGGCACCATCGGTCACGCACGGCGAAACTAGTCGGCAGGCGGCCTGCTGCAAGCAACATCGCCCGATTTCACCCTCATACCTCAATCGGTGCTGCGAGCGAAGTGCCAACCTACGCCTGCAAACCCAGCCCCAGCTTTACTTCGAGGCCCGCTTGTTGATCGCCACCTTGCCAAAGTTGACCCGGTCGTCGTTCGCCTTCGGAGAGACCTTCAGCCGGTCGTCGCCGCGGAAGAAGCCGCCCCACACCGTGTAGTCGCCCGACTTGTCGGCGCGGCTGACCGGCATGGTGTGCACATCGCGGATGATGTCTCCGGGCACCCAGTACTGCATCGGATACTTGCCGCCGACCGGCTTGTGGTCGCCGTTGATCCGGTTGCCGCCGAAGTCCACATGGATGAACATCTCGGCATCCGACGGGATGCGGCTCAGCACCTCCCAGTAGGTCGTCACGACGAGCGGAACGCCCGAGCCGACCTCGGCCGCCATCTCCGTGGCATAGAGCCGCAGTTTGCCATCCACGGTCACCTTCTTGGTCGCCAACTTGGCGGTCTTGGGCAGCGTGGTCTTGGAGAAGATGCTCTCCGCAACGTAGTTCTGGTCCCGCTCGCCCCGGTCCGGGTGCAGTTCGTTGCTCAGCAGCAGAAAGCGGCTCGAACGTCCGTCGACAACGAAGAGCTCCGGCGGACGCTTGCAGCTGCGTCCCGCCTCAGGCACCCGCTTGAGGGTCGAATACAACTCGCCCAGGCTCGCCGCAGGGATAACGGCAAACAAGCGGCCAGAAGCATCGCAGAAACGCCCTTCAAGCTCCGTCACGCGCGGCAGCCGCTCCATCGACGACGCGCCGAAGTAGTAGCTCGTATCCTTGGCCACGATGCCGGCAATGAGGAGCGGCTCGCCCTCCTTCGAGAGCTTCTCGTACTCCTGAAGGATACCCTTCTGGCTGAAGTGGTCGGCTGCCTCGGGAATCGCCTGAAAGAGCAGCTCTCCGCCCCAGCCAAGGATGGAGAGCGCCAGTGCAACCGAGACCAGCATGCTCGACCGCGCGGGGGTGAAGATGCCAGCAAGGCGCGCCGCGACGGCCAGCAGCAAGCCGCCGGCACGGCCTGCAATCGAAGCCAGCCGTCCCGTCATCCCCGACACCGACGCCGTGAGCATACGCCCCATCGCCGAAAGCTGGGCGATCGGAGAGAAAAAGACTGCCACCAACAACAGTCCCCAGAAGCCGATGAGCGGCCGCATGATGTCGAGACGGTAGCTGCTCGGGAAGGTCGCAGGGCCATCGAGAAAGATGGACTCGAACAGCACCTGCGGACCCGGAACGCCAAGCTCCTTGTTGTAGCTCTCGGCGACATCCTTGGTCGTCACAGCCAGCAGCACCAGCGCCGCAAACCCCGCAAGCGACCAGGTCGCACTCCGCTTCTCGTCCGCCTCTGCAGGCCGCGCCTCCGTCAGTGCCGAGGCCACCAGGATGGCCAGCGGCATGGCGACGGGCATGAGGTAGATCGCTGCGAGTGTGGACGAGAGGCCCAGCACCAAGAAGCCTACGCCCATGGCGCCGATTGCCACAGCGAGAATGGCTCCCCGGTCGGACTCCTCATGACGGAGCGCCAGCGCAACAGCGAGCGGCAGAAAGACAATGGCAGGGTAGAGCGAGTAGCCGGTGACCCGGATGAGGACGTCGAAGGTGGGGTGAATCGGGAGCGTGCGTGATGTGAAGAAGGCGTTGGAGAGGAAGCCGTTCAGGGCCTCCGGCCAGCCGGTCTCTCCGGCCGCGAGGACCAGCGGTAGCACAACACCGACCGCCGCGATGATGCCAGCTGCCACAGCTCCGGGGCCGTGGAAGAGTGCCCGGAGCCGGCTCTTGGGACCGAAGGTCAGCGTCAGGAGCAGCGCAGGGCCGACAATCACCGCCAAGCCGAACATCTCCTTGCCGGCCTCCCAGCCCCCGGAGAGTTGCATCCCTGCCGGAACCATCAGTGCGGCAAAGAGTGCCAACCCCACGGAGAGGCCTATGCGACAGAAGCCACCTGCAGGCCGGAGTCCGAGCGACGACACAGCGAGCAATCCGAGCGCCAGCGCCAGCCCGACGCCTCCGCGCGCGC
>JABMMX010000012.1 GCA_013205435.1 Deltaproteobacteria bacterium | reverse complement strand
GTCGTTAAGCCCTCCTGCGCCGATGGTACTGCACGGGCAACTGTGTGGGAGAGTAGGTCGCTGCCGGCACCCTTAAAACCTCAAGGTCGTTTCTTCACCGAAACGGCCTTGAGGCGTTTTTGCGCCCGCGTTTTCATCTCGCGCTACGCCGCCGCCGCCTCCCTGCCCCGCAGACGCGCGGCTGGCTCTGCAAGCGCTGAGCGGGCCTGTCTGGATGCATCCGGCGGGGACGGGGCGCGCGGGGCTTTGCGACGGGTCTCTGTGCGCCACAGCGAAGGAGGCCGACCGGTCTCCTTGCCAGGTCCGCTGGGCGGCCTCGCGCTGCCGGATGTGCCGAACGACGCTCCCGTGCTGCACGAAGATCGCTACCTGTCGTTTTTTGCGGCGCTGCATCGTGTGGATTAGCCTGATGGGCTTACTTTGCGCTTGAGTGCTGATGTTATGTTCAGTATGTTGCGCGGCCCCCCCTTGAGACGCGGCGGAGACCATGGCTGACAATATTGAGGATGTGCTCCTCGCAGAGACCACCCGCACCCGATACCTCAACTACGCGCTGTCGGTCATCACCTCGCGCGCGCTGCCCGATGTGCGAGACGGGCTCAAGCCGGTGCAGCGGCGCATCCTCTACACGATGTTCGAGCACCTCCGCGTGCTGCCGGAGGCCAAGCACAAGAAGAGCGCCTCGGTGGTGGGTGAGGTGATGGGTAAGCATCACCCGCACGGCGACCTGTCGATCTATGAGGCGCTGGCCCGCATGGCGCAGAGCTTCTCGCTTCGGTACCCGATGGTCGACGGCCAGGGAAACTTCGGCTCGATGGATGGCGACTCGCCCGCGGCGATGCGGTACACGGAGGTGCGCCTGCAGCACATCGCAGTGGAGATGCTGTCCGAGCTTGCGAAGGACACGGTGCCCATGCGGCCCTCCTACGACGGCGAGCGGGACGAGCCGGTGGTCTTGCCGGCGCAGCTTCCCAACCTGCTCCTGAACGGCGTGACTGGCATCGCGGTTGGCATGGCCACCAACATACCGCCGCATAACTTGCGGGAGGTTGTGAACGCTCTGATTGCGCTGATCGATGAGCCCGACCTGACGACAGAGAAGCTGGTGACCCGTTTTGTGAAGGGGCCCGACTTCCCGACAGGCGGCGAGATCCTGAACAGCCGTGCGGAGATCATCGAGGTCTACAAGAACGGTACGGGCGCGATCGACTACCGGGGCGAGTATCGGATGGAGGAGGAGGCGCGTCGCAAGCTGATCATCATCACCTCTGTGCCCTATGCGGTGAACAAGGCGAACCTGGTGTCGGAGATTGCCGACCATGTGCGGGCCGGCCGGCTGCCCCAGTTGTCGGACGTGCGTGACGAGTCGACCGAAGAGGTGCGGGTGGTGCTGGAGCTCAAGCGTGACGCATCGCCTGAGCCTGTGATGGCCTTCATCTACAAGAAGACGCAGCTGCAGACCCGGTTCTCCGTGAACATGACGGTGCTGGTGCCAACCGGTGAGGGCGACGCCCTGACGCCGCGGCGGGTAGACCTGCGGGAGGTGTTGGTTCAGTTCAAGGCCTTCCGATACGAGGTGACGCAGCGGCGGCTCGAGTTTGACTTGGCGCAGCTGCTTCGGCGGATTCACATCCTCGAGGCCTTCGCGAAGATCTTCGATGCGCTCGACGAGGCCATCCGGCTGATCCGGACCAGCTCGAACAAGGCGGACGCGCGGACGAAGTTGATGGTCCGGTTTGAGCTCGACCACGAGCAGGCCGAGGCGATCTTGGAGACCAAGCTGTACCGTTTGGCGAAGCTGGAGATCAACGAGATCCTGGCAGAGCTGAAGGAGAAGGGGAAGCTGGCGAAGCAGCTGCAGGTGACGCTCAAGAGCGAGGCCAAGATGTGGGAGCTCATCAAGGGTGAGCTGACCGATCTGGTGAAGGCCTATGGCGACAAGCGGCGGACGAAGATCACGGGCCCTGTGGAGGAGGTGGTCTTCAGCGAGGACCAGTACATCGTGGCAGAGGACTCGATTGTGCTGGTGACGCGCGAGGGCTGGTTCAAGCGGCAGAAGAGCTACACCGAGCTGCCGGCCGTGCGTGTGCGTGAGGGCGACTCGGTGGGTTGGGCGCTGCCTGCCTCGACGCGCGAGACGCTGATGATCTTTACCAGCGTTGGGCGCGTCTACACGATGCGTGTGGCAGACATCACACAAACGACGGGTTACGGCGAGGCGATCGGGACGAAGTTCTCGTGGACCGACGGCGAGCATGTTGTGGGTGTCGCGACGAGCGATGCGCGCTGTCTGCCGGTCGTCGCGGCCTCTGATCTTGCAGCGCTGGTCGAAGGGGAGCCCGCGCCGCCCTACGCGGTTGCGATGACACGCGGCGGCCGCTGCCTGCGGATCTCGGTTGCGGGTTTTGCAGAGCCGTCGACGGTGAACGGTCGGCTCTTCATGCGGACCGAACCGAGCTTTGCCGAGGACCGGGTAACGCAGGTCTGGGTGAGCGATGGCAAGGAGACAGTAGCGGTGGTGACGCGGAAGGGTCGCGCGCTGCTGTTTGCGGTGGGCGAGATCAATGTAGTGGCCGGCGCCGGCAAGGGTGTGATGGCGACGAAGCTGGATGAGGGGGATAGCCTGCTTGGCTTTGCGCTGCTCGGACTCCGTGAGGGGATTGAGGTCGAGACGAACAAGGGGCGCGTAGAGCCGATTCGGCTCAAGAAGTTCCCTGTGACGTCGCGCGGAGGAAAGGGCCGTGAGCTGATCCGGACGGGGTATCTGTCGCGGATGGTGCCTTTGGTGACCGAGGTTCGGCTGAAGGCAGAGGAGGAGCCTGCGGCGCTGGAGGGTGCACCGAAGCCGGCGGGCCGTCGGAAGCGGCCCGAGAGCTGAGGGATCGAGAGAGGATAAGGGCAGACGAGAGACTTGAACGCAGGAACGAAAGCCATGTCGAACCAAACCTATGATGCCGCCCAGATCACAGTCCTCAAAGGGCTCGAGCCGGTGCGGAAGCGGCCGGCGATGTACATCGGCGGCACAGATGCGCGCGGTCTGCATCACCTTCTCTGGGAGGTGGTGGACAATGCGGTGGACGAGGCGTTGAACGGGCACGCGAGCTTCATCGAAGTGGTGTTGCACGCCGATCAGCGGAGCGTGAGCGTCACAGACAACGGCCGTGGCATCCCCGTCGATATGCATCCGACGGAGAAGCGGAGCGCGTTGGAGGTGATCTTCACGACGCTGCATGCCGGCGGAAAGTTTGAGCAGGGCAGCTACATGCGCTCTGGCGGCCTGCATGGCGTTGGCAGCTCGGTGGTGAACGCGCTGTCGGTGGAGCTGGTTGCGACCGTGAAGCGTGGCGGGAAGCGTCATGAGCAGCGTTATGAGCGCGGCATCCCGATGGCGCCAATCCGGGTGGTGGGCGATGCGATCGGGACGGGCACGACCATCTTCTTCCGGCCTGACTCCGAGATCTTCGAAGAGACCCGTTTTGACACCGAGACGATCGCGGAGCGGTTGGAGAACAAGTCCTACCTCACGCCCGGTCTGCGGGTGGTCTACAAGGACGAGGGGAAGGGGACGCGGACGGAGTACAAGGCCGAGGGCGGGATCGCGGACTACCTGACGAAGCTCGTCGTGCGGTCGGGCGCGCCGGTGACGCATCCGGAGCTGATGCGGTTTTCGGCCAAAGATACCGACGGCAAGGGCACCCAGGTCGACGTGGTGCTGCAGTGGACGGAGAGCACCAACGAGGTTGTGCTATCTTTTGCCAATGGCATCCCGACGGCGGATGGCGGAACGCACGAGGCCGGTTTTCGCGACGGCGTTTCGGATGCGCTGATGAACTACCTCGAGGCGCACAACGCGATTCCGCGTGGTCTTGAGGTGAAGCGGAGCGACGCGCGTGAAGGCATCATCGCGATCGTGAATGTCTTTCTGGCCGATCCGCAGTTCCAGGGTCAGACGAAGGATCGGTTGAACAACCCCGAGGTGAAATCGGCGGTGGGTGCGCTGGTCCGGTCGGAGCTGGAGCGTTACCTGCACAAGAATGCGAGCACGGGCAACGCGATCGCCTTCCGCATCTTGCAGGCTGCGCGGGCCCGCGCGGCGTCGCGTTCGGCGGCCAACGAGGTGCGGCGCAAGAAGCCGATGAGCCACAAGCTCAACCTGCCGGGCAAGCTTGCGGACTGCAGCTCCAGCGATCCGAACGACTCGGAGCTCTTCATCGTTGAGGGCGACTCGGCCGGCGGCTCGGCGAAGCAGGGTCGGGATCGTCGCACACAGGCGATCCTTCCGTTGCGCGGCAAGGTGCTCAACGTGGAGCAGGCGAACGACAAGAAGGTGCTCGGCAACAAGGAGCTCGAGGATGTGCTGTCTGCGCTGGGGTGCGGTTCGGGCAAGGACTACGACGAGAGCAATCTTCGATATGGTCGGGTGATTCTCTTGATGGATGCCGACTCGGATGGTCATCACATCAGCACGCTGCTGCTGACCTTCTTTTATCGGTATCTGCTGCCGCTGATTCAGGCTGGGCGGGTCTACGTGGCGCAGCCGCCGCTCTACCGGGTGGATGTGTCGAAGGAGACGCACTGGGCGCTTGATGACCGGGAGCGTGACAAGTTGCTGGCGCAGATCGAGAAGAAGCGGTCGGGCACGAAGGTGCAGATCACCCGGTTCAAAGGTCTGGGCGAGATGAACCCGAAGACGCTCTTCGACACGACGCTGGATCCGAAGAAGCGGCGGTTGCTTCGGGTGACGATTCCCCCGGAGATGGTGCTGGAGACCGAGACGACGATCGGCGGCTTGATGGGCAAGGATCCGGCGGTGCGGTTTGCCTTCATCATGGACAACGCGCACCGGGCGGATGAGCTCGATGTCTAGGGTCGGCTAGCCGCCGAAGAGGCGGCGGAGCAGCGAGGGTTTGCTCAGCGGCGGCGGCGTTGCGAGGGCCGGTGCCGGCCCTGAGCGGAGGATGGGGTTGTGGGCGCAGCGCATGGCCCAGGCCATCTCGTCTGCGGAGGAGAAACGGTCGGCGGGGCTCTTGGCGGTGGCGCGCTGCACCACGCGGTTGAGATCGTCCGCGAAGTTGGCGGGCAGGCTCGGTACGGGTGCGGAGAGCTGTAGGCCGATGACCTCCATGGCGTTGTCGCCGGGGAAGGCCTCGTTGCCTGTGAGCATGCGGTAGAGGAGGAGCCCGACGGCGTAGAGGTCGGCGCGGTAGTCGAGGTCGCCCGTGCCGCGTGCCTGTTCGGGGCTCATGTAGTGGGCTGTGCCGGGGGCGAATCCGGCCTTGGTAAGCGCTTTGACGCGGCCCTGTCCGATATCGAGGATCTTGGCGAGGCCGAAGTCGAGGACCTTGACGGAGTGGGCGAGGAGGTCGCTCCAGCTCTCGTGGTCGGGTTCGGGGATGCCGAGCCGCATGGAGAGGGTGCCGCCCGGTTGAGGCTCCGTGATGAGGTGTTGGGGCGCGACAACGAGGATGTTGTCGGGCTTGAGGTCGCGGTGGAGGATGCCCTGCTGGTGCGCTGCGGAGAGGGCGGCGAGGAGCTGTGCGGTGAGGTGGACCGTCTCGCGGGCGGAGAGGGAGCCGCGTGCCTCGAGGAGGCGTGAGAGGGGGAGCCCGCGGACGAGTTCGAAGGCGAGGTAGGGGGTGGTAACACCGCCCTCTTCGTCGAGGTGGCCGGCTGCAACGAGGCTGGTGATGCAGGGGTGGCTGAGCTTGGCGGTGACCTCGGCCTCGCGCTCGAAGCGGAGCAAGTATTCGTCTTGGCGTTTGATCTTTTCGTGGAGGGATTTGAGGGCGACGAAGCCTCCATCGCGGAGGTCGTCTGCGGCGTAGACCATGCCGAAGGTTCCTGCGCCGATGACGGATCGGATGCGGAAGCGTCCGTCGATGGTGGCGTTGGGTAGGAAGGCTTCGGACATGGTCGTGGAGCTCGTGGAAGAGACTAGAGCTTGGCGGAGAAGAGCATGGCTCCGACGCCGGCTTCGAGGATGAGGCCGCCGAAGTTCTTGGGGTGGGGTTCGCGGTCGACGACGATGGAGATAGCGCGGGCGATTGCGGCGCCAAACCAGCCTGCGGCGACGACGGCGTAGGTGTCGGCTGTGTTGAGGAGGAGCATCGCGACGCCGAGGCCGAGGAAGATGCCGCCGAAGGTGGCGCGGATCTCGGAGAGTCCGAGCTTGCCGAGCGGTTGGAGGGAGATTTCGGCGGCGACGCGTGCCGGGATGAGGAGTCCTGCGAGCCCGATGAGGAGGTGGAGAACTGCCGCTGCGGCGGCGATGGGGAAGGGCTGGAACATGGGCGGCATCGTGGTCAGGGCGGGCGTTTGGCGCGTGCGCGCCAGGCCTGAAGTCGGGTGGAGATGGTGGCCTCGTGGCCGCGGTCGGAGGGCTGGTAGTAGCGGCGTCCGATGAGTTCGTCTGGGAGATAGTCTTCGGGGGTGTAGGCGCCCTCAAAATCGTGTGGGTATTTGTAGGCGCGGTTGCTGGCGTGGGGCGGTCCCTGGCCGATGACCTGGCGGAGGTGGTGGGGGACGGGGAGTGCGCCGTGCTGCTTCACATCTTTGAGGGCGGAGCCGTAGGCGGTGATGACGGCGTTGGATTTGTGGGTGGTGGCCAGATAGGTGGCGCACTGGGTGAGGGCGAGCACGCCTTCGGGGAGTCCGATGAGCTCAAAGGCTGCGGTAGCGGAGGTTGCGACCTGGAGGGCCTGCGGGTCTGCGTTGCCGACATCTTCGGAGGCGAAGATGACCATGCGGCGGAGGAGGAAGCGGGGGTCTTCGCCGGCCTCGAGCATGCGGAGCATGTAGAATAGTGCGGCGTCTGGATCGCTGCCGCGCATGGACTTGATGAAGGCGCTGGCGAGCATGAAGTGGTGGTCGCCATCCTTGTCGTAGTCGAGGAGCTTCTTCTGAAGGGCCTCTGCCATGGTGGCGGCCGAGATGGTCTCTTGGCCCGCATCGGCGGTCAGTCGGGCGGCGACGTCGAGGCCGCCGAGCGCGGCGCGGGCGTCGCCTGCGGCGTGGTCGACGAGGTGGTCGCGGGCGGCTGGGTCGAGGGTGAGGTCGAGTTGTCCGAGGCCGCGGGTTGGGTCGGCGAGGGCGCGGTCGACGAGCCCGCCAAGCTGCTCCGCGGTGAGGGTGAGGAGGGATAGGATCTGGCAGCGGGAGCGGAGAGCGCCGGTGATGGAGAAGGAGGGGTTCTCGGTGGTGGCGCCGATGAGGGTGAGGAGTCCCTGCTCTACGTGGGGCAGGAGGGCGTCTTGCTGGCTCTTGCTGAAGCGGTGGATCTCATCGAGGAAGAGGAGGGTGTGGCGGCCGGTGACCTGTTGGCGGGTGCGGGCCTCTTCGGCTGCGTCGCGCACATCTTTGACGCCGGCGGTGACGGCGGAGAGGGCGACGAGTTCGGCGTCGAGCGCGTCGGCGTAGAGGCGGGCGATGGTGGTCTTGCCGGTGCCCGGTGGCCCGCAGAGGATGAGGCTTCGGCGCTGGCGCCCTGTGACGAGCGAGCGGAGGAGGCGGCCCGGCGCGAGAAGGTGCTCCTGGCCGATGACCTCGTCGAAGCTGGCGGGCCGCATCCGTTCTGCGAGCGGAGCGCCCGGCAGAGGTGCGCCGGGGGTGTCGAACATGTTAGGGGTCTGCTTCTTCATGGAGCGGAGGTTATCGCATGTCACAGATCGCAGTTCTATCGGATATTCACGGCAATCTTGTCGCGCTGGAGGCGGTCTGGGCCGACCTGTCGAAGCGGAGTGGCGTTCGGGTCTTCTGCCTGGGCGATTTGGCGGCCTTTGGGCCGGAGCCTGAGGCCTGCGTGGCCTTTGTGCGGGATGTGATCAAGCCGGAGGCGATCATCCGCGGCAACACGGACCGTTATCTTGTGGAGCCGACCTCGAAGGGGGCGCCGACCGAGGGGGAGGTGGCCGCATCGCTGGCGCAGTGTCGCGCGGCGCTGTCTGCGGAGAGCCTGAGCTATCTGGCGGCGCTGCCTGCGGAGCTGACGCTCGAGGTTGATGGTGTGGCGCTGACGCTGGTGCATGGTGCGCCGGGCAACGACGAGACGGAGCTGGGGCCGATGACGGAGCCCTGTGTCTGGTCGGAGCTGATCGATGGGTCGAAGGCGGGTGCGACCTTCTGTGGCCACACGCACCTTCCGTTTCGGCACAGCGTGGGGCAGCAGCTGGTCTTCAACGTTGGGTCTGTGGGCTTCCCGTACGACGGTGACCGGCGCGCGAGCTACTTCAGGGCGATGACGACGCCTTCGGGGCTGCGCGAGGCGGAGTTTCGGCGGGTGAGCTTCTCGACCGACCGGGTGCTTGCGCAGGTGGAGGCGTCGGAGCTTGCGATGCGCGAGACGCTGATTCGCCGTCTCCGGTTTGCTGTCCGCTGAGGCTTCGGATCAGGGCACGGCGACCGAGAGCGAGAGGGTATCGAGGACGGTGTTGTTGGGTCCGATCAGGTCGAAGTAGACGACGTAGGCTCGGAGCGTGCCCGTGGAGCGGATGCAGCTGTTGTTGAGCTCGAAGTCGAAGCCGAGCTCGTCTCCCGTGTGGGCGCCGTCGTAGCCGTTGGTGCCGAAGTTTGCGGTGGCCGGGGTGGGGTCGCAGGTGCCGGCGGAGCTTAGGAGGTTGGGGGCTGCGTAGGTTGCAAGGCAGGAGGTGTCGATGCCGGAGCGGAGGAACTCTGCCTCGTCGCGCCGGATGGCGATGGAGGTGTTGAAGCGTGCGTTGTTCTGCATGCGCTCTGCGGCGTCGAGCAGGATGGTGGAGACGGCCGACGAGGTGGGCGAGGTGGCGCGGTAGGCGAGCGGGCAGCGACCCGCGGTTGCGGCGACGCCGGTGCGGTTGTTGCCGGTGCAGCACTGGCCTGCAGCGCAGCCGGAGGGGCGGGCGAAGTCCCAGGCGCAGGCGGGGACAACGGCCTCGGTCTGGTTGGCGAAGGTGCTGAGTTCGGCGGTGAGGCCTGCGGCTGGGCCGCTGAACCCGTCAACGGCGATGGAGGCGATGCGGCCGCCGAGGTTGCGCATGGCGTTCAGTGCCTCGGCGCGGGTGGCGCCGTAGGGGTAGGAGTTCTCGCCGCGGGCGGATGAGAGGGCGTCGGTGATGTGGACGACGAGCGGGAGGGCACCGGGGCGGAAGCCCATGCCGCCGAGCGTGCCGTCTGCGACGCCTGCGACGCGACCTGTGGCGTTGTTGAAGGTGGCGACGGTGTAGGTTCCCGTTCCGCCGGAGCAGGTGGTGAGGGCGCGCCCGCCGCCTGTGGCGATCTGGAAGAGTGCCTCGAGGCCCGACTCGGGTAGGTCGCCGCCGGAGTGGAGTGCGAGGCGGGCTGCGGCGGCCTGCGCGGTGGCGAAGTCGGTGGTCTGCCGCTGGAGGAGGCGGAAGGGGATGTCGGTTCCCGCGGTGCCGTAGGTGGAGCAGGGGAAGTCGTCGAAGGCGGAGACGCCGAAAGCGGTGGAGATGCCGAGCGCGGAGATGGCGGTGCCGAGGGTGCTGTTGAGGGCGCCCTGCACCGCCGTGATGGGGGTGCTCATGGAGCCGGTGGTGTCCATGGAGATGGCGACATCGAGCTTGTTGAGGGCGGGGAGCATGTTGGCGCTGGTGGCCTGCGCGGGTGAGCCGAAGGGCATGATGAAGCAGGTGCCCGTGTCGCAGGTGTTGCCGCCGCAGGGGCAGCCGCAGAGGCCGTTGATGCAGTCGGTTCCTGCGGCGCAGACGGTGCCGCAGCCGCCGCAGTTGTTGGCGTCGGTCTGGATGTCGATGCAGTCGGCGCCGCACTGGGTGGCGGTGGCCGGGCAGGAGCAGGCGCCGCCGCTGCAGGTCTCGAGGCCGCTGCAAGTTGTGCCGCAGGTGCCGCAGTTGGCATCGTCGATGCGGGTGTCGGTGCAGTCGCCGCCGCAGTCGGTCTGGCGGCCGGGGCAGGCGCAGCTGCCGGCATTGCAGAGGCCGCCGGTGGCGCAGCTGTTGCCGCAGGTTCCGCAGTTGGCGGCGTCTGTGGCGGTGCTGGTGCAGCGGCCGTTGCAGAGTTCGCCGCCGTCGGGGCAGGCGCAGGCGCCGTCGCTGCAGGCCTGGATGTCTGTGCAGACGGCGCCGCAGGTTCCGCAGTTGTCTGGGTCTGCGCTCAGGTTGCGGCACTCGCCGCGGCAGTCGGAGAAGCCGGTGGGGCAGGTGCAGAGGCCAGCGTCGCAGGTCTGTGTGGGGCCGCAGGCGATGCCGCAGCCGCCGCAATTGTCGGGGTCGGCATCGGTATCGGCGCAGGTTCCGTTGCAGCTCTGCTCGCCCGGAGCGCAGGTGCAGAGCCCCTCGATGCAGGAGAGGGTGGCAGCGCAGGCGACGCCGCAGTCGCCGCAGTTGGCGGTGTCGGTGTCGATGTTGGCGCAGGCTCCGCCGCAGACGATGGAGGGCAGGTCGCAGGCGCAGGCGCCGGCGCTGCAGGCGAAGCCGGTGGGGCAGGCGGTGCCGCAGTCGCCGCAGTTGGTGGGGTCGCTGTTCAGGTCGGTGCAGAGGCTTCCGCAGTAGAGCAGGGCGCCATCGCAGCTGCAGGCGCCTGCCGTGCACTGCTCGAGGCCGGTGCAGCCGAGCTCGTCGTCGGTGCCTTCGTCGATGAGGAGGTCGCAGTCGTCGTCGCCGCCGTTGCAGCTCTCGGTGGAGGCGGAGCACTGGCAGAAGGTGCCGGCGCCGCCGAGCGGGAGGCAGTCCCAGCCGGCGACGCAGCTGTCGGCGGTGGCGCAGGGGGCGGCGCAGCGGCGGTCAGCGCCGCCGGAGCTGAGGCAGGCGCTGCTGGCGCAGTCGCTGTTCTGGGTGCAGGGGTCGCCGGGCTGGCCGGGCTCGGTGGAGGTGTCTGCGGCGGTGTCGGCGCCCGTGTCTGCAGAGGTGTCTGCGGAGCCGCCGGAGGTATCCTCCGCGGTGGTGTCGCTGGTCGCCGTGTCTCCGCCGCTGGAGCCAGTGTCTGTCTCCTCGGTGCGGCCACCGCGCTCCACGCCGGTGGTGGAGCAGGCGGTGAGGAGGAGCGCGGCGAGGAGGAGGTGGAGACGGCAGGACATGGTGGTGCCTTGGGACGGGTTCGCGGCGGAGGGTAGCGGGGTCTCCTGTTTGAATCTACGGGGCGGGCGGGTTGAATGGGGTTGGGCAGGGCGCGTCACGCGTGAGCCTTGAGGAAGGCGCGCCGAGGTTCTAGGTGGTTGAAAGCGCATGTCACGGAGCAGCCGATGTTGAAGTTCTCACGCTTGGGTCTTGTGGTCTCTCTTCTCTGTGCGGCGCCTGCGGTTGCGGTCGTGTCGGCCTCGAGCGCGGAGGCCGCTGAGCTTTCGGGCCAGCAGGTTGTGGAGCAGATGCTCGACAAGGAGGCGCTCGGCTTCCAGAGCGGCCAGGTGTCGATGACGCTGCTGGTGCAGGATGCGGGTGGCGAGAGCCGCGAGCGGCGGCTGACGATTCGGGGCATGCAGGAGCAGGGGCAGCTTCGGGCGCTGGTGCGGGTGACGGCGCCGGCAGAGGTGTCGGGGCAGGCCTATCTGTTTCGCGAGAGCGCCAAGGGCGAAGACGACTTCTATGTCTTCATGCCGGCGCTCGACGATGCGCCGCGCCGCATCTCGGGGAGCCAGAAGAACGGCTCCTTCATGGGCACCCACCTGAGCTACTCGGACCTGGAGTCGCGCGACCTCAAGGAGGGCAACTACGCACGGCAGGCCGATGAGAAGATTGGCAACGCGGACTGCTACCGGGTGGAGGTGAAGCCGAAGCAGCGGAGCGCTGGTCAGGCAGCCTCGACGGTGGTCTGGGTGCGCAAGAGCGACATGATGCCGATGCGGGTGCGCTACTTTGACGACAAGGGCGTTGCGACGAAGACGCTGTTTGTGGAGCAGACGGCGGTGTCGGGCGGGAAGAGCTATGTGCGGCGGCTGACGATTCGGCCGGCGTCGGGCGGTTCGACGACGATGGTGCTCGACGCGGTGGATTTTGCGGTGGTTCCGGCGGCCGCAGAGATGACGCCGCAGGCGCTGGCACGGTGAAGATGCGGGGGCTGCTCTGGGCGCTTCTGCTCGCGCCGGCTTTGGCGCAGGGGCAGGAGGGTTGGATCTCCGACGAGGAGAATCCGGGCGCGCCGCCCGTGTTGGCGGACGGCTCTGCGGAGGGTTCGGCAGCGGCCGTCGATGAGGGTTGGATTGTGGACCCGGAGCTGTTGGCGCTGCCCGCTGTGACGGTGACGCCCGCGGCGTCCTGGACGCTGCAGCCGCGGCTTGAGGTGGAGGGTTGGACGGGGTTCGACACGGCCTGGGAGGGTCGCGATGAGGCACTGCATCGGCGCGGGCTCTACGGCGAGGCGCGGGTGGATGGCCGGCGTGGTGCGTCGAGCAGCCTGCGGCTCTCTGCGCGTTGGCGGGTGGAGGAGACGGTCCGCTCGGAGTCGCTGCCGGAGGCCCTCTGGGATGGTGGCGCGGAGGGAACACTGGCCGAGCAGCGGACGGAGCTGGACGAGGCCTGGTGGAGCGGTTCGGTGGGCGAGGCCGGCCGTCTGACGGTGGGGCAGCAGACCCTCCGCTGGGGGTCGAGCGATGTGCTCCAGCCGGGAGATGTGATTGCGCCGAAGGACTACCGGGACGGCTTCCTCGCGGTGGGTGGACGGGCGCGCATGGCGGTGCCGGCGGTGCGCTACCAGTGGTCGGCCGCAGACTGGGAGACCGACCTTGTCTGGGTGCCCTTCTTTGTGCCGAATCGGGTCGACTTCTTCGGCAGCGATGGCTCGGCACTGGTCGGCTCGCCGACCGACTACCTGCCGCCGCTGCTCTCGGGGGCAGGGGCGTGGCTGCTGCATCCGAGCACGCGGACGCTGCTTCAGCCGGTGTTGCTGCAGACCGAGCTTCCCGAGGCGACCTTCGCGAACGGGTCGCTCGGCGGCCGCATCGTGGGCCACGGTGAGGGCTGGGATGGGGGCCTCGGGCTGTTTGCGGGCTGGGATCGGATGCCGCTGATCGAGGCTGCGCCGGCTGTGCGGAGCCTGGTTGCGGGGGCGATCGGGGCGCAGGGGCGTGGCGAGCTCTTTGAGGCGAGCGCGGCGGAGTCTGCGGGGCTGACCGCGGCGCTGCTCGGCGGCGAGCCGCTCTGGTCGTCTCGGTATGCGCGGCGGCTGACGGCGGTGGCCGATGCGGCGGTAGTGGCAGGGCCTGCGGTGGTTCGGTTTGAGTCGGCCTTCAGCCCGAAGCGGACGCTGCTGCTGACGGATGGCAACGGCGTGCGCCGGCCTGTGCTCTTCTCGACGCTGGGGCTCTCCGCGGAGCCGATGGGTGGCGAGGTACAGATCTCGGTGGAGGGGTTCTGGCAGCATGCCTGGGTGGAGCCTGGCGAGGAGCCGCTGCTGACCGGCGCCGACCATGCGGGTGTGGCCGGTGGCGTGGGTTTTGACCCGAGCGTTACCGGTGCGGGCGGCCTCGGTGGCCGGCTTGCGGGCATGTGGGTGGCGACGACGGGCGACCTGCTGCTTTCGCCTGCGGTGAGCTACGCCTCGGGCGGGCTGACCTGGACGCTCTCTGCCACGCAGACGGTGGCGTCGGAGGAGCCGGCGCTGACGGTTGGCGATGTGGTGGGGAGCGACGACGAGGTGCTGCTCACGGTGCGTGCCGTCTACTGAGAGGTGTCGCTCGCGGTTCACGCTCTTTGACAGCAGGGCCGGTGCGGGTAAGGGAGCGGCCGCAATGGAGCCGCTTGGCCCTCAACGAAGGACGAGACCATGGGACGTACATTTGAGAACCGTAAGTCGGCGATTTTCGCCCGATCGGACAGGATTTCGAAGGTCTTCGCCCGCCTTGGACGCGAGATCGTGATTTCTGTGCGGCAGGGTGGCGGAACGACGCCTGAGACCAATTCGACACTCAGGCGGGTGCTGGCGAATGCGCGCGCTGTGTCGATGCCGAAGGACACCATCGACGCGGCCATCAAGCGGGCCACGGGCGAGGGAGGCGAGAACTACGACGAGGTCATCTACGAGGGCTACGCGCCCCATGGCATCGCGATGCTGGTGGTGACGGCGACCGACAACCCGACGCGGACGGTTGCCAATGTTCGGAGCCACTTCAACAAGTGTGGCGGCAGCCTCGGCAACTCGGGGAGCGTTGGCTTCTTGTTTAACAAGATGGGTGTCTTTCGGCTCAAGCCGGATGGTATCAACCGCGAGGAGCTGGAGCTGGAGCTCATCGACTTTGGCTTGGAAGAGCTGGGCGAGGGGACGGGCGAGAAGGGCGAGCCGCAGCTGGTGTTGCGCTGCGCCTTCAACGACTTCGGCAAGCTGGCGGGGGCCATCGAGGCGCGGAAGCTGGCGCTTGTGAACTCGGGTGCCGAGCATGTTCCGATGACGTCGACGGAGCTCACCGACGCGCAGATTGATGATGTGATGAAGCTCATCGAGCGTCTCGAGAACGACGACGATGTGCAGGGCGTCTTCCACAATCTGGAGTAGGGCCGGCGTTGCCTGTTGGTGCGCGGTCATGGAGGAGAATCGACATGGCTGAGTCGCTTGCAGGGAAGGTGGCCTGGATCACGGGCGGTGGCAGCGGGCTGGGGCTCTACCTCGCGGTGGAGCTGGCGCGGCGCGGCTGCGATGTGGCTGTGTCGGGCCGGCGTGTGGACCGTCTCGCGGAGGCGGTCGCGGCCATCGAGGCGACGGGTCGTCGCGGCTATGCGGTGGCCTGTGATGTGACGGATGATGCGTCGGTTGCGGCGGCGGTTGCGGAGGTGGTGGCGAAGGCGGGCCGGCTCGACATCGCGGTGGCCAACGCGGGGTTTGGTGTGGGTGGCCGTATCGAGACGGTGGATGCCGCGGCCTGGCGCCGGCAGTTTGAGACGAATGTGGTGGGGCTGACCTCGACCATCTTCCATGCGATGCCGGAGCTGCGGAAGTCGCAGGGGCGGATGGTGCTGGTGGGGAGTGTCTCTGGCTTCGTGGCGAGCCCCGGCATGGCCCCCTACCATGCGAGCAAGTATGCGGTTCGGGCGATAGGGCAGTCGCTCTCGATGGAGCTGGCGGGCAGCGGCGTGAGCTGCACCTCGATTCATCCCGGCTTTGTGGCGAGCGAGATTGCGCAGGTGGACAACACAGGCGTCTTCCGGCCGGAGGTTGCGGATGGTCGGCCGGCGAAGCTGATGTGGCCGACCGACCGGGCTGCGCGGGTGATGGCCGATGCGATCTTGGCGCGCCGCCGTGAGTTTGTCTTCACCTTCCACGGCAAGGTTGCGGCCTGGCTGGGGATGCATGCGCCGTGGCTTGTGCATGCGGTGGCATCGCGGTTCTCGAGCAGTTACCGGCGGCGGAAGTTGGAGGGGTAGGGATTGTCGTTCGTCGGATCTTTTTGTTTTCCACTTGATGGAGTTATCTGGTAATGCGCGCCGCGATTCGCGTTGTCAGAAAGTGGAGTGATTTCATGGATTTGCAGCGTTTTTAGGTTTCTTTGCGATATTGGTCAGCTCTGTGTCCGTCGGCAGCGGCTGCGCTAATGATTTTGAAGATTCTAATGTCACGGGGTCGGCCGAGAGTATGTCGCTCGACCAGCCTGGTGAGGCGCTGGAACGCTCAGGCGCAGCGTTTGATGGCGGATCGGCGGCCTTGGCAGGTGGCAAGACCACGATCGGCGAGTTCCGTGGCGAGGTGGGCGCCGACGGTCGGCTTCAGATCACGGTGGTGAAGCCCGATGAGGCTTCGGATCCGGGGCTTCGGCGCTATGCGCAGGGTCTTTGCAGCCTGAACATTGTTCAGGATGGCGTGCCGGCTTCCGGGCCGGCCGACTCGATCGAGATGGTCACGATCTTCGAGGGCCTTGATGCAGAGTGCGACGGCTTTGTTGGCACGCTGCTGTATTGCGGCGTTGTGACCGTGCGCTCGTTCTACGGCGCACCGCAGAATGATGTCTTTGCCCAGATTCTGACCCTCGCTCCCTCGACGGCGGTGAGCGTTGCCAACGGCGATGTTGTTCCGGGCGGATCGAGTGGGCTCGGCTCGTGGTCGTACGGCGACTTGGCCGGCCTTGCGTCGGCCCCTGCGAATGCCGCGACACACAGCTGGGTTTTTGCCCGCACGGGGATCAACTTCACCTTTACGGGGCGGGTGGTCGCGACGGTGGAGGAGGTCTGCGACAGCGTGGACAATGACTGTGATGGTCTGGTGGACGAGGGGCAGGGCTGCCGGACGCAGGGCCAGAGTTGCACGGAGGTTGCTGACTGCACGAGCGGCCTCGCCTGCACATCAGGCATCTGCTCTGTGACCAGCTGCGCCGCAGGCTTTCATGTTGAGAGCGGCTCCTGCGCTGCCGACACGCGGAGCTGCGCCATCGCCAACGGGACGGGCAGCCAGACCTACGCGGCGGGTAGCTGGGGCAGCTGCTCGTTGGTCACCTGCAACAGCAGCTACCACGCCAATGGCAACGCCTGCGACGCCGATGTGATCGCGTGCAGCGCGAGCAACGCGACGGCAGCAACCCAGACCTGGTCGGCCGGCGCCTACGGGAGCTGCATCGTGACCGCCTGCGCTTCGACCTATCATTTGGAGAGCGGCGCCTGCGTGAGCGACAGCCGGAGCTGCCTGACCTTGCCGGCGAATGCGACGGCCGGCACGGAGAGCTGGACGGGTGGCGGCTACGGGAGCTGCACCGCGACGGCCTGTACCGTTGGATATGTTGTGACTGCCGGCGCCTGTGTCGCGTCGTCGACCTCTCTTCTGCCGCTGGGGGCTCCCTGCTCGCTGAGCGCCTCGTGCGCCTCGGGATTTTGCGCGACGGGCCCCGTTGGGACGGTGAACGACCGGTGTGCCCCAATCGGCATGAACTACATCCCTGCGGGGACCTTCACGATGGGTTCGCCGAGCGCTGAGGTGGGGCGGCTGTCGGGTGAAACGCAACACAGCGTGACGTTGACGCGGCCCTATTTCATGGCGCAGACGGAGACGACGCAAGGCTTCTGGAAGGGGTTTACCGGTGGCGTGAACAGGGCGTTGTACCAGAACACGACCTGTACATTCGGCTCCTGTCTGGGCAACGAGAATGCGAACGATAGCGGGCCTGCGGAGGGTACGGATTGGTACTCTGCGGTGGCCTTTGCCAATGCGCTGTCGGCGGCCGAGGGGGTGACGGCCTGCTACACGCTGGTTGGCTGCAACGACATGACGGATGGCTGGAAGGATAGTTCGCACGACGGCTGCTCGGGCGCCATCTTCGCCGGGTTGGACTGCCCGGGCTACCGGCTGCCGACGGAGGCGGAGTGGGAGTATGCCGCGCGGGCGGGGACCACGACGGCCACCTACGGTGGCAATCTGAGCGCATCTTCTGGCTGCCCGACCTTGAGCGGTATGGGCGCGATCGCGGCCGGCACCAGTGTGGCTTCCCTGTTGTGGAACTCCTGCAACGCGGGGAACCGCACGCACGAGGTAGCCGGCAAGTTGCCGAACGACTTCGGGTTGTACGACATGTTGGGGAACGTCTACGAGTGGACGCACGACTGGAGTGCAGCCTACCCGGGTACGGTGACGGATCCGATTGGTCCGGCCTCGGGTTCGGACAAGTTGTTCCGTGGCGGCACCTACGACTTTGCTGTGCGCTACTCGCGGGCGGCGCATCGTCGGGACGTCTACCCTGGCTACCGTTCACCGCAGATTGGCTTCCGCCTGGCGCGAACGGTGCCGTAGGGCGCGACGCCTCAGTCGATCCACCAGCCGGTGAGGTCGATGGCGACCTCTTCGAAGGGGGGGATGCAGGCGTCGCGGGCGTCGCCGGGCCAGACGCCCACGAGGGTCCAGCGGCCGTCGCGTGCTTCCATGACCTCGACCAGTTTGGCGTCTGGGTCGATGAGCCACATCCAGGCCACCCCGTGCAGCAGGTAGCGGGCCGCCTTGAGGCCGCGGTCGTATCGCATGGTGGAGGGCGAGAGGATTTCGCAGACCCAGTCGGGGGCAAGGTCGATCGCGGCCGTTGCGGGGAGGTTGGGCAGCCGCTCACGCCGCCACCCGGCGAGGTCGGGGCACAGCACGTCTGGAGCGCTGGAATCGCTGCCGAGCCGGAGTTCTGGCTCCGAGAGGAAGAACCAGCCGCCGGGACCGCCGCGGCGCGAGCCAAAGTGGCGATTGAGGTCGGTGGTGGCTTCGGTACCGGCCGCCTGATGCCGAACGCTCGGGCGGGGCGAGGTGTGCAGCACGCCTGCGATGACCTCTCCGCGCACCCCCTCTGGGAGCGCGGCCAGCTCATCATACAGGCTTAGAAACTTCTCGGCGGCGGTCATTGCAGGGCTCACGACGGGCAAAGGTTCGGGCTCGGCCTCTAAGGTAGCGCACCGTTCCTGCCGAGCCAAGCCTCGCGCGGGTCTAACCTCCGCGCCTGTGAACTGGTCGGCGACCCAGTCGGCCAAGGAGGCGGGTTGTTCCCCCGGCTGCAGCGGCAGCAGGCACCACTGCACCAGTTGGAGGCCGATGGGGATGTGGATGTGCTTGCCGCTCGCCAGCGCGAGGCGGAGGAGCGGGGGTGTGCAGAAGTCGCCGTCGGGCGGCGAATCGCAGCCGCGTCACGCCGGGCCGTCGCATCTCCCCCCTCGGCTTTCGCCTCGCGAGGACCGTACCGTAGAGGGCTGAGCGCAGCTCGCTCCCCACACCCTCTCCGCCACCCATGCTCGAACTTTCTGCACCGCAGCCCGCAACAACCGGCGACAGACGACGATAACCCAGTGTCACAACACGGAGGTCCGTCATGTTCGCTCTCAATCGCCGTTCGCCGCGCCCATCCCCTCTCCGTAACTGGGAGGAGTGGCGGGGCACTACCTTTCTGCTGCCCGGCTATCCGCTCGAACTGGTGCAGGAGCAGGTGCCGCAGCCGCGCCACGGCTACTTCGTAGACATATTCATTGATGCACG
>JABMMX010000160.1 GCA_013205435.1 Deltaproteobacteria bacterium | reverse complement strand
GGCTTGGGCATAAAGGTGGCGGTCTTGTTGTGGCGGAAGGCGACGTTCTTCACGCAGTACTTAAACCACTGGAGCTTGTCGGCCATCGTGACGAGGGTGTCGAAGCGCATGTCGATTTCGCACTGACCGCCGGTGGCGACCTCGTGGTGCTCGGTCTCGATCTCGATGCCGAGCTTCTCCATCTCTACGACCATCTCCTGGCGGATGTTGCGGACCTTGTCGTAGGGGGGCGCGGGGAAGTAGCCGCCCTTGTAGGGGGCCTTGTAGCCGAGGTTGCCACCCTCATCGCGACCCGAGTTCCACTTCCCTTCGTCGGAGTCGACCTTGTAGAAGGCGCCGTTCTGGGTGGACTCGAAGCGGACGTCGTCGAAGAGGAAGAACTCCGCCTCGGGACCAAAGAAGGAGGTGGTCGCGATGCCGGTCGACTTGAGGTACTCCTCGGCGCGCTGGGCGACGGCACGGGGGTCGCGCTCGTAGGACTGGCCGGTGACGGGGTCGAAGATGTTGCAGATGAGCGAGAGCGTCTTGCGCTCGTAGAAGGGGTCGATGCGAGCGCTCTTGACCTCGGGGCGCAGGAGCATGTCGGAGGACTCGATGGAGCGCCAGCCGCGGATGGAGGAGCCGTCGAAGCCCTTTCCGTCCTCGAAGAAGGCCTCGTCAAACTGGCTGATGGGCA
Source organism: Deltaproteobacteria bacterium (assembly GCA_013205435.1). Taxonomy (GTDB): domain Bacteria; phylum Myxococcota_A; class Bradymonadia; order REDH01; family REDH01; genus CAIWGR01. The sequence continues at coordinate 2,301 of JABMMX010000160.1, read as the reverse complement.
TGCCGACATGCTGCCAGGTACCGGGCAGGTCCATGAACTTGAGGTCGATGAACTCGACCCCCTCGTCCTTGGCGAACTTCACTACATCCTTGGGCGTCTTGAACTCGGTGGCCATGATTCTGTCCTTGCGCGTGCGGGGCGAACCCCAGGTGAGAAAGAGTTTGGGAAGTCTGTTTAGCTGACGGCGGAGGGGCCGCGCTCGTTGGTACGGATGCGGACGGCCTCGTCGACGTGGAGGACGAAGATTTTTCCGTCGCCCGTGTCGCCCGTGTAGGCGGCCTCTCGGATGGCGGCGACGACGGCGTCGACCTGGTCGTCGAGGACGACGACCTCGATTTTGAGCTTGGGGACGAAGTCGACGACATACTCGGCGCCGGGGTAGAGCATAGCTTTGCCTCCGGTGCGCCCGTAGCCCTTGACCTCAGAGACGGTCATGCCGTGCACGTCGGTCTGATCGAGGGCGTCTTTGACCTCGTCGAGCTTGAAGGGACGGATGATGGCTTCGATCTTCTTCATGTCGGTGACACCTTTTGAGGGGGCGGATACCAGTCACGGAGGGGATTTGCAACGCGGGAAGGCGGAGAATTGTCAATTTGACGCAGCGTGTTGACGCAATCAGCCCCTTGACCAGTGGGTCTTGGAGAGCCGCTCGGCAAGGGAGCGACCCTCGCCCAGCAGCAGGAGCGGGAGCCAGAGGAGCCAGAGTGTGGCGGGCGTGAGGAGGCGGAGCGCCGCCTCTTTCGTGCGTTCGAGGCTGTCGGCGGGATGGCCGTTCTGGTCGCAGAGTTCGAGGCCGAGCAGGCGCGGGAGCGGAGATCTGCCGGCTGCGGCGAGGGCGACGGCGATGAGGTGGCCCGGCAGGAGGGCGAGCAGGAGGTCGCGGTAGAGGTGGCTGGGCGCGGTGGCGAGTGCGAGCGCGAAGTGTTCGAGGGGCGGGAGCGCTGCGTCGGGACGGAGAGCGACCGGAAGTTTGAGCGCACCGAGCCAGAGGAGGAGGGCGCTGGTTGTGAGGCAGAGGAGCGCCTGACCGGCCGCGAGCGAGAGCCTGTGGAGCCTGCGGAGCGGCGGATCAGCCACCATGGGTCACGCGGCCGTCGAGCAGGGCCCGGGCGATGACGAGCGAGGCCATGCCGGCCGACTCTGCGCGGAGGATGCGGGGGCCGAGCCCGACAGCACGTCCGCCTGCGGCGAGGAGCGCAGCCCGTTCTGCAGGAGCGAGCCCGCCCTCGGGCCCAATGACGAGGCAGGTTGTCTCTGCGAGCGCCGGCCAGGGTGTGAGGGGCGAGGTCTCGTCGCAGAAGAGGAGGGAGCTGCCCTCGGGGCAGAGTTTGAGCCAGTCGGCGAGGGTGGCGGGCGGTGCGAGAGTGGGCAGTCGGCGGGTGCCGCACTGGGCTGCTGCGGCCTCGATGATGCGCTGCCAGCGGTCGATCTTGCTGGCCTCGCGGTCGGAGGGTTTAGCGACGTTGTGCTCGAGGAGGAGGGGCTGGATCTCGTCTGCGCCGACCTCGACGGCCTTCTCGAGGAGCCACTCCCAGCGGTGAGCACGGAGCAGGGCGGCGGCGAGGATGAGGCGCCCCGAGGTGGGCTGATCGGGGAAGCTGGCGGTGAGCTCGAGGGCCTCTGTGCCGTCGTCGGAGAGCCGGCCCTCCCACTGTCCTCCGTCGCGGCCGAGCAGGAGCAGGGGCGCGCCGGAGCGGAGCCTGCGGACGTGGCTGGCATAGTGGGTCTGCTCGCGGGTGAGGCGGATGCTGTCGGGCCCAACCTGGTCGGGTGTGACCGTGAGTCGGAGCGGCGCAGCGGGCTTCACGGGGCGGGCTTCTGCAGGAGGATGGAGCACCAGTCGCCCATGGTCTCGGAGCGGAGGTGGGTGGCGCCGAGCTCAAGGAAGGTCTCTTCGACGGAGCGGCGCTCGGTCTCGAGGATGCCGGAGAGCAGGAGGAAGCCGCCCTCTGCGGTGGTGCGGTAGAGCTCGACCTTGAGCCGTTTGATGACGGTGGCGAGGATGTTGGCGACGACGAGGTCGAAGGTGTCGGTGAACTGGTCGAGCGGCTTGGTGCTGGCGACGATGGGGACGGCCAGTTCGTTGCGCTCGACATTCTGTCGCGTTGCCGTGACGGCAATCGGGTCGTTGTCGATGGCGATGAGGTGTGTTGCGCCGAGACGGGCGGCCGCGATGGCGAGGATGCCGGAGCCGGTGCCGACGTCGAGGACGGAGTGGATGGGGTGGGCGAGGAGCAGCTCGTCGATGCCGCGAAGGCAGAGGCGGGTGGTCTCGTGGGTGCCGGTGCCGAAGGCCATGCC
>JABMMX010000159.1 GCA_013205435.1 Deltaproteobacteria bacterium | reverse complement strand
TGCGCACCACGCCGTCGATGGCGGTGTAGCCGATGGTGCCGTTCATCTCGACCTTGAAACCGCCCACGCGGCTCTCCTGCGGACAGGGGCCGTCGAGGATGACGCGGGTGGGGTCGATGGGCTCGACGGTGGTGTCTGGCGTGGTGTCGGTTGCAGTGTCTTCTGTCGTATCGGCGACGGTGTCCTCAGCGGTGTCGGCGGTGGTGTCGGCGACGGTGTCTTCAGCCGTGTCGGAGGTGGTGTCCTCGGCCGTATCGGCGACGGTGTCTTCCGTCGTATCGACTGCTGTGTCGGCCGTGGTGTCGGCTTCGGAGGAGCCGTCGGATGTGTCAGCGGCAGCGGAGCCGTCGGTGCTGGTGTCTGCAGCGGGCTGCCTCGCCGTCTCTTCTGAGCCGCAGCCGGCGCAGGCAACGAGCAGCGCAATCAGGAGCGGATGGGGTGTCAACGAACGCATCAGTTGCCTCGTCCGGGGTAGGGTCGCGCCTGCTTGATGACCAGCGTAGAGGTGCGGGTCGGGTCGAGCGGGTCGGTGTTGAACTTGAACTCTACATCCATGCCGTAGAAGCGGTCGGGCGTGTTGGGGCCGTAGACGGGGGAGAAGAAGGCATGGATGGCGGCGAGTGCCTGACCGAGCTCCTCGACCTCTGCCCGCGTGAGCACCGAGGTGCCCGGCCGGATGAGGCTGGAATGGGCGAGGTAGACGATGGGCTGCCCCGGCAGGTCGGAGAGGTAGATGAACTGGTCGCTCGTGACGCCCTCGGGCGGCAGCACCACGCTGGTCTCGCCGCGCTGCACGTTGATGTAGAAGCCTGGCTCCACGCCCGTCGGGTCGAAGATGTTGGAGGTGATGGCGACGCCGTTCGAATCCTCGTTCGGGTAGGAGTAGTTCACCAGCACCGCCATGCCGACCTCGCGGTGGGAGATGCTGCGGTAGGAGCGCTCCTCGAAGGCGCGGAAGCGGAAGACCGAGGCCCAGACCGTGCGGATGGCATCGAGCACAGGCCTGCTCGGGTCGCCGAGCGCGCCGGAGGCAGAGGTGTAGAGGCCGGCGCCGGTGAAGCCGTCGAGGTCTTCGGCATTGGTGCTCGAGCGGAACTTCATCCGCTTGTCGGGGAAGTCGGTGGAGAGCTTCTCGACGAGCAGGGCCGTGAAGGCGTTGTCGACGGGTGAGGCCAGCATGTCGTTCTGCAGGTTGATGAGCGCCCGTTCGCGCGTGGCCGGATCGCCGGTGAAGGCAGGGTCTGCGAGCATGGCATCGAGCCGGCTGTCGAAGCCGTTCTGCTCCATGAACTGGAAGAAGTAGTAGATGGGGATGACGAAGCCCTTCGGGTAGGGGATGGGCATGCTGGTGATCTCGGTGAGACCGCCGAAGTGGCTCGCTTTGCCGCCGAAAGCCGGGATGGCTGCGTCGATTGCGGCCTCGAGGCCGAGGCTCATATCGAGCACCTCTTCGAGGTCGCGGAGGTCGGTGACGCTGCGGTCTGCGCGCGGCACCCCGACGGCCGGCGGGCGGTTAGACTCCCACCAGGCATCGGCCTCGGCCTGGCTGACCTCGACGAGCCGGTAGTCGGTCGCGCCGACCTCAAACTCCACCCACTTGCCATCGAGCGCACGGATGGTCTCATTCGTGAAGGCGCCGGCCAGCGCCATGTTGGGCGTGCCGCGGTTCTGGGCCAGGACGTTGATGTGCGACAGCGGTGTCTGGAACTCTGCGGTGATGATGCCGCTGCAGACCTCGATGTCGTTTGGGATGGCCTCGAGCACCACGATATCGCGGAAGGACATGTATTCGGTCGCCAGCTGTTCTGGGGTCATGAACCGGAGTTTGCCCAGAGAGCGGGCGAGGTTGAGCGGCTGGTAGGTGATGCCCTGGAAGAGCTCGTCGCTGTCGACGATGGGGACATCGGCGGGCAGGCGGGCAGCCTCCCGCGCGACGGTGTCGGAGGTGGGATGAAACCGGAGTTTGCTCCCCTGCCAGTGGTTGTCGCGGATGACGCGGAAGGCGTCCGCAATCATCTCGGCGCTGGCCGTATCGTAGGGAGCGATCTCGTAGGCCCAGATGCCAGGCCCCTCGTAGTAGTTGAGCGCACCGAGGAGGAAGCGGCGGTCGGGGGTGTAGTACTCGGTCTGGTTGAACTGGCCGAGCTGCGGGACGAGCGGGAGGCCGTTGCCGGAGAGGTTGGCCGAGGCGAACTCCCAGTGGATGGGGTAGCGGCGGCTGTTCTGGATGTAGAGGCGGTTGCCATCTACGCGGTCGATGATGGTCTTGGCCGATCGCGCGCCCGGGATGCTCTCCACGAGCGGCGGCGCGGAGACGGCCTCGTAGTCGGCGAAGCAGCCGATGCCGGAGGCGGAGTTGGGGTCGGTGTCGCCGGAGCCTAGCAGGCAGGTGCCCGGGTCTTCGGGGGTGGTGTCGCCGCTGCCGGAGGTGTCTTGTTCCACCGTGTCGGAGGCGCTGCCGTCGGAGCTGTCGGCGGTGTCGGCGGCGGAGCTGTCCTCTGCGGCGTCGGCCGAGCCGTCTGCGCCGCCGGAGCCGTCCTGGGTGGTGTCGGCAGCGGGCTTCGCGCCGCCCTCATCGCTGCTACAGCCTTGCGCGAAGAGCGAGAGCAGGACGGTCAGCAGCAACGCCAAGGCCGGCCGAGCACTCCTGAGTGATTTCAAACGCTCCGCCATGATTTTCTCCACGCCTGGTTCGATTCCGAACCGCCACCTGAGGACAGTCGTCTAGCACCTTCTGTATCCTGCGCTACACAGGCGTCACACCTTCGACAGGAGAATGCCGCAGCCAACGCCGTCGAGGCCGATGCAGAGGGCTCCGCAGACACCGCCGTGCAGCCCCGAACGGCACGACGATGCTCCTCGACCTCCGCGCCAATCCGCGCTACCCCCGACGCATCGTGGCGGCGACGCAGTCGCCTGGCTGCGCTCCGAAGCACCAGGCAGTCCCATCGAACCGCTCCGCTTTCTCTTCACGACGCTGGTCTTCGGCCAGCACGACATCCACCTCCGCATGCTGCGCGACCGGCAGCAGTTTAGCGACCCCGACGGGACGGCAGAGGCGCTCGGTGTCTCGCCCGCGAGCTGGCCCCTCTTCGGCATGGTCTGGGAGGCCGGAACGCTGCTAGCCACCCACATGGTCACCCATCCCGTCGCAGGCCTCCGCGTGCTCGAGGTGGGCTGCGGGCTCGGCATCGCCTCGCTCGTGCTCAGTGCCCGAGGCGCCGACATCACCGCCACAGACTACAACCCGGCTGCCGGCGACTTCCTGGTCTTCAACAGCGAACTCAACCAGAGCGCCCCCATCCCCTTCGTGCGCGAAGGGTGGGCCGACGAGACCTCGGCACTCGGCTGCTTCGACCTCATCATCGGCAGCGACCTCCTCTACGAGCCGGACCACGCAGCGCTCCTCGCCGACTACGTCGTGCGCCATGCGAGCGCCATCTGCGAGGTCATCCTCGTCGACCCGGGGCGCGGCCACACAAACCGATTTTCACGGTTGCTCGAACCCCACGGCTTCGTCCGAGAGGCAGCCGGCAAGACGACTCCCGGTGACCCGCTGCGAACCCACCGTTTTCGCCGCAGCGTGGTGGCCTAGCCGGTGCGCCGCTGCGACCGGCGGCGGTCGAGTTCACGGACGACTGCCTGCACTGCGGCATCGACAGACTCATCGGCGGCCACGTAGGCGCTCTCCTTCTCCGAGGCTGCGTCGAGCTGGCCGATGTGAGGGCCGGAGAGGGTCACGTGACAGCGCATCCCGCCCACCTTCGCTCCGTTCACGTCGGTGAAGCGGACACGGGCCTCCACCACCTCACGGTCGAGGCGGTCGAGGTGGCTGTGAAGGCGGGCGACAACGTGATCGCGGAGCGCGTCGGAGCTGTCGAGATGGACGAAACGAACTTCGATGTTCATGGGAACCTCTCTGCCTGTCTCGATGCCGAAGGTGGCACCACAGGGAGAAGCGCTGCAACCTCCGTGCCTATTCCGCGGCGCCTGTCGCAATGCAGGCAGCGAGCGCTGCCGCCTGATTTGCAAGCTCCGGCACAGCGGTCGACTCGAAGAGCGCAGGGCGTAGCAGGCTGCCCAAGGCGTAGAGCCCCGCCGGCGCGCCACGCACCTCGCCCGTGGGCGAAGCCAGCAGGCCCATGCCCTGCGGGTCGGGCTGCACAAGACCCTCGACGAGTAGCTGCGGCCAGAGCCGGCCGCCAAAGCGACGCGGATCGCTCAACCGGCCGGCGCCACAGACGACTGCACCGAAGCGATGGAGGCTCTCTGCACCCTCGGGTGTGCGGAGCCTCACGACGAGCCCGGAAGCTTCCTGCGCGGCTCCGGCAATCTCGCCCGCGAGCGGCGTCAGCCAGCCCGACCGCTCCCAGCCGCGGAGCGCCTCCGCGCATTGCGCCGGCAGCCGGTGGCGCGCCCACTCCCAGGCCCCGCGATGCTGCGCGAGAAAGCGCACCTGCTCCGCCTCCCCCAGCTCCCGCCAGACGGTCTGCACGCGCGGACGCACCGCATCGGCCACCGCCTGCCATGGAATTCCGCGCAGCTCCGCAGCCGAAATCGAAGCGCGGAACCAGCCCGCAAGGCCGTCGGCAGTCAGCGGAGCAGGCAGCGCGCCAAGCGTGGGAGCCTCGCCCCGCCAGCGCACCTCCGGCAGGTGCTCCGCGGGCCAGCGCCCACGCCGCGAGAGCGCGAAGACCGGGCCTCGATGGCCCTGCGAAGCGAGCGACTCCAGGATGTCTACGGCCGTGAGCCGCATGCCGAGTACGAGCACGGCCGCATCGGCGTCGATGCCCGCGAGCGCGCCCGGCCGGTAGGGCTCGTTGATGACCTCGGGCAGCGCTCCAAGCGCGCGAAGCGGACCGGGCACAATCGGCGGGCCGTTGCCGCTCGCCAGCACCACCGACGAGCCCTCCCACTGCCCGCCACCTGCCTCTACGACCCAACCGCCTGTCTGTGGACGCACCGCCCGCACCTCGTCGCGAACCACCTCCAGCCGTTCACCGGCGGCCTCTGCGGCCTCTGCGAAGGCCGCGCGCAGGTAGGCCC
>JABMMX010000158.1 GCA_013205435.1 Deltaproteobacteria bacterium | reverse complement strand
GACCCACGATCATCGGCAGCGCCATTACGACGCCCGCGACCCCCGTCAGCGCCCCTTCGGACTGACCGTCCGACGACCCGAAGAGCGAGCTCGTCACCGAGTTCACAAGCTGCTCGCTCGCCTCGGGCGGAAGCTCCACCACCTCGACCACGGCGTTCCACTCCATGCCGTCGAAGCCGTCGTCGCGGAAGTCGCCCCGCATCTCTTCCGTCATGTCGGAGAAGCCATCGGTCAGCAACTCATGCTCGATGTCGATCATCTGAGAGCGCGCCAACATCGCCGCCGCCGACATCCGGCTCGCACGCTCCGTCATGTGGACCGAGTTCGCCTGCGTGCCGATCAGAATCGTCAGGCTCACGGCCAGAATCGCCAGCGCGATCATGACCTCCAGAAGTGTGAAGCCCCGACGCATCAGTCCTCCTCCACTTCGAAGAAGTCATCGGGCACCTCTAGGTCTCCCGGCTTCACCCGGACACGCCCCGACATCGGGTCCACGATCAGCGTGAAATAGCCGCCGTCGGCCCCCTTCACCCAGATCATCGAACGCTCCACAAAGCCGTTCGGGAAGAAGCCGATGGTGGCATCTCCCGACTCAACAGGCGCCTCGTCATGGCTGGTAACAACCCGCGCGATCGTGACGCCGTCCTTGAGCTTGAAGTCGCGGAGAATCTTGTCGTCGCAGGCCGCCATGGTTCCGCCGCCGCCCGCCACGCCGAAGGGGTTGGCCTCCTTGTCTTCCTTGTCCGCCTTCGCCTTCTCCTTCGTGGTCTCCGCAGAGGCCACCGGGATGTTCTTCTCCGAACACTGCGCCGACAGCGTGTTGCCGCCCACCGCAAAGGTCAGCTGATAACGGACCCCGTTGATGGCCGAGCGGCCGTAGACGTAGCGCACCGCGCCGGCCACATGCAGCGCCTCCGACCGCACCTTCGACGCCGACAGTCCAGACATCGAGAAGGCCGTTAGGCCCATGACGGAGGCCACAATCGTCAGCACGATCATGATCTCAATCAGCGTCATGCCACGCGCCGACGCCATCAATCCGCGGGGCGCGTTACCGCGCCGCAGTCCGCTGCAGGCGCGGGCCTTCATGCCCGCTCAACACTGCTGCGGACAGTTCGTCTCACTTGGGCTCGCTCGAGATATCGTCGTCCGTTCCGCCCTGGCCATCGGGGCCGTTGCTCGACAGCGTGGGCTCATCCGAACCGCCGCCCTTGGAGTAGTTGTACTCGTTGTTCCAAGGGTCCTTCGGGATCGTCTTCACGATCGGAGACATGCCGCCCGGCGGGCTCTTCAGGTCGTCGAGGCTGCTCGGATACTCGTCGGCGGTTACGTAGTAGGTATCGACCATCTGCTTGAGGTTGCCCACCTCGGTCTGTGCCTCCTTGATCTTCGCATTGTCGAGCGCGCCCTTGGCGAAGAAACCGACCACAGCGGCAATGCTCGCCATGATCGTAAGCACGATCATAATCTCAACCAGCGTCATACCGCGGGTGCCCGTGCGGGCGAACGCTGCGGGTGAAATCTCGGCCAAACGGTTCTCTTTCATGGTTCCTCCTGGCTCACTTCGTGAGCGACTCGTTGAGTTGTAGAATCGGCAGCAGCACGGCAAAGACGATGAATCCAACCACGCCGCCCATCACCAGCATGATCAGCGGCTCCATCAGCGTGGTCAGCCCCTGAATGCGCGCCGACACCTGCTCCGAGTAGGCGTCCGCCACATTGTCGAGCATCTCCTCAAGCGCACCCGTACGCTCGCCCACCGCAATCATGTGCGTCACCATCGGCGGGAACTGCCCGCTCCGGCGAAGCGGCACCGCGATGCTCTCACCCTCGCGGATGTTGAGCCGCGCCTGCTCCACCACCTCGATCAGCACCACATTGCCCAGAATCGACTTCACGATGTCCATCGCCGTCAGAAGCGGAACACCCGACGCAAGAAGCGTGCTCATCGTCTTTGAAAAGCGCGACACCGCCACCATCCGGGCAATGATGCCGAACACCGGCAGCTTCAGAATCGTCTCATCCCATTTCCGCCGGCCCGCAGGCGTAGCCTTCCACTTCTGGAAGCCCCGCCACGAACCGAAACCCGCCAGCAGAATCAGCCACCAGAAGCTCGATACGAAGTTGCTCACTGCCACCAGCACAACCGTGATGAAGGGCAGCGCATCCTTCTGGTCATCAAACAACTTGGTGATCTGCGGGATCACGAACTTCATCAGGTAACCCACGATCGCGGTCCCGAAGACCATCATGATGATGGGGTAAAACATCGCCGCGGTGATCTTGTTCCGCAGCGTCACCTGCTCGTCGAGGAAGTCGGTCAGCCGCACCAGCACCAGGTCCAGATTGCCCGAGGCCTCACCCGCCTTCACCATGTTCACAAACAGGTCCGAGAAGACCTTGGGGTGATCAGCCAACGCCACATGCAGCGGCGAACCCTCGTTCACCCGCTGACGAACCTCGGCGATGATCTTCTTGAGCGCCTCGTCTTCGCTCTGCTCCACAAGGGCTGTGAGCGCCTCGACCAGCGGAATGCCCGCCTTGAGCAGCGTCGCAAGCTGACGGGTCATGATCGAGATCTCGCGCACGCCGGGCTGCTTCGGGCCGCTGAAAGGCAGCCGCACTTCGCCTGCCTTCCGGTCCTGCTTTGACTTCCCTTCGGTATGCTCCGTGAGGAAGATCTGCTGCGCCTTCAGATGGTCGCGGAGCGCCCGCGGACTCTCCGCATCGTAGACCCCTTTGACCTTCTTCCCCGCCGCGTTGACCCCGGTGTATTCGTAGACAGGCATGGGTGTTTATGGCCCTCCGCTCGCAAGCGTTAGGCCACCTCCTTCTGGGTCACGCGGAGAATCTCTTCCACGCTCGTCAGGCCACGTGTCACCTTGTCTGCCCCATCCTGCCGCAGCGTCCGCATCCCTTCGAGAACGGCCTGCCGCTTGATGGCGCCGGCGTCGGTGCGCCGCATCACCAGCTGCTTCACCTCCTGCGAGACGGTCAGCAGCTCGTAGATGCCCAGGCGCCCGCGATAGCCGCTCTGCTTGCACTGATCGCAGCCGCCGGGCCGGTGGAAGGTGTTGCCGCGCGACGCCACAAAGGCCGTCGTCACCTCGAGCTGGAGCACATCCTCTTCGGTCGGCGTGTAGGGCTGCTTGCAGTGCTCGCAGAGCCGGCGAACCAGCCGCTGCGCCATGTTTGCCAGCAGCGACGAGGCCACTAGGAAGGGCTCAACGCCCATGTCGATGAGCCGCGTGAAGGCGCCCGCAGCATCGTTCGTGTGGATGGTCGAGAAGACAAGGTGACCGGTCAGCGAGGCCTGAATCGCGATCTCCGCCGTCTCCTGGTCGCGGATTTCTCCCACCATGATGACATCCGGGTCGTGACGCAGGAAGGAGCGCAGACCGTTCGCGAAGGTGAGGTCAATCTTCGGGTTCACCGCCACCTGGCTGATGCCCTGCAGCTGGTATTCGACAGGGTCCTCAACCGTCAGGATGTTCTTGTCCGGCGTGTTGATTTTCGACAGGCAGCTGTAGAGCGTCGTCGTCTTGCCCGAGCCCGTCGGCCCCGTCACCAGGATGATGCCGTAGGGCTTCGCGATGAGGTCGTGCACCTTGTAGAGAATCTCTGCGTCCATCCCGATCGCGGCCAGGTCAAGCATCACCGACGAACGGTCCAGAAGACGCATCGTCACCCGCTCGCCATGCGTTGTCGGCGCGGTCGCAACCCGGATATCGATGTCCTTTCCTGCCAGCTTGATCCGGATGCGACCATCCTGCGGGAGCCGCTTCTCTGCGATGTTCAACCCGGCCATGATCTTCACGCGCGCCGCGATGGAGGCATGGAACCGCTTCGGCACCTCGGCCACCTGCTGCAGCACGCCGTCCACGCGGAACCGGACCACAACCCGACCCTCGTAGGGCTCGATGTGGATGTCCGAGGCCCGGTCGCGCGCAGCACGCACGAAGGTCGTGTTCACAAACTGGATGACCGGCGCCTCGTCGTCGCCACCTGCGCCGAGAAGGTCGACGACATCTTCGAAGCCGGGTTCAACCACTTCGGTGGTCGAACGCGTCGCCTCGCTGCCAAGCATGTCGCCATACGAACCGCGCCGCCGGTCATGCTTGTCGTAGGCCATGTTGACGGCCTCGAGCAGCGCAGGCCCGGGCACCAGCACGGGCTCCGTGGAGGCGTGGAGCGCGTTGCCCACCTGGTCGAGCGCGGCGAGGTCGAGCGGGTCGGCCATCGCCACCTGAACCACATCACCCGACTGTCGAAGCGGCAGAATCTTCCGCGACCGCGCATAGGCAATCGGCACCGCATCGAGCAGGTCGAGGTCTACCTCATCGAGCCGGAGCCGCTCCAGGCAGGGCATCTCGAACTGCATGCCGAGCGCCTGCGTAATCGCAAACGGGTCAACACCGTGGAGGTCCACGAGCAGGTCGCCGAGCCGCGCGCTCTTGGTCCGCTGGCTCGCAAGCGCAGCATCCACAGCCTCCTGAGAGGCCAGGCCATGGTCGACGAGCAGCTCGCCCAGGCGCGGTCGGTTGAACATGGCCTAGTTCCCCTTCGCTTCGGGTGCAGCGGGTGCAGCAGCAGGGGCAGGAGCCGCAGCAGGGGCAGGAGCCGCAGCCGGAGCGGGAGCAGGCGCAGGGGCAGCAGCAGGCGCGGGAACCGCAGCAGGCGCGGGAGCCGCAGCAGGCGCGGGAGCCGCAGCAGGCGCGGGAGCCGCCTCGCTACCAATCGGTGTCTCGATCGCCGTGTCCGAGAAGGCGCGGCGACGGGCATCGGCCTCATCCATGGCCGACGAGACCGTCTCATACATCGCCTGCATCGGGCCATCCTTGCGGGCGTAGTCCACCTTGGCGAGGTAGTTCCGGTCGAAGGCGCCGAAGTAGTTCACGAACTCGTCCCGCTCGCGGAGCTTCTGACGCAGAATCTGCTCAAAGTCCGACGGGTCGCGGATGATGTAGGGCGTGAGCAGCAGGAGCAGGTTGGTCTTGTTCTTGCGGGTCGTCGTGTTGCGGAAGAGCGCACCGATCACCGGGATGTCGCCGAGCAGCGGGACCTTGTTCACATCGGTCGTCGTGGTGTCGCGGATGAGGCCGCCGATGACGATGGTCTGCTGGTCCTGCACCGACACGGTGGTCTTGGCCTGACGGGTCGTGGTGCGAGGGCCGAGCACGGGGTCGATGGATTGCACATCCTCGACCTCCTCCTCAATCTTGAGCCGCACAAAGTTGCTCTCGTTGATCTGCGGCGTGATGCGCAGCGTGAGCGCCACGTCCTGGCGCTGCACCGAGACGCCGCCGAAGCCGCCGCCCCCGCCGCCGAGGCTCGAGAGCGCGCTCGCATTTATGCCAGCGCCCTGCGCGAGTGAGGCGAGGCCACCGAGGCCGCTGCTGATACCCGAGACGAAGGGGATGTTCTCACCCACCACGATCTCCGCCTCTTCGTTGTCCATCGTCAGGATATGCGGGCTCGAGAGCACGTTCACATCGTTGTCGGTCTGCACCGCCTGAAGGATGGCGCCGAACGAGGGGAGGGCGAAGCCCAGCGCTTCGCGGGTGCCTTCGACCGTCGGTCCACGCAGGCCCACCGCGAGCCCCATGAGCTGCGACGGGTCGAGGAAGAGGCTCGAGAGAGAGCCCACCTTGGTGGCGCCGAAGACGGGCACATCCTCGCCTCCGATCTCGGGCAGTGCGCCGCTGTTGAAGGCCATGCCGAACTGGTTCTGTCGGTTGACCGACACCTCCATGATGACCGCCTCAACATAGACCTGCTGACGGCGCCGATCGAGCTGCTTGATCACGCTCTGGAGTGCCAAGAAGTCCCGCAGGCTGGCCACCACGACGAGCGAGTTGGTCGCCTCATCGGAGGTGATGGAGATGTCACCCGAGAAGGTCGCCGTGATTGCTCCGCGGGGCGCGGCAGCTCCACCATCGCCACCCGCGGCTCCCTGATCGCCGGCACGTCGGCGCACAGCGGCGCCTCCTGCGGCCTGCTCTCGCGACTGCTCCACATTCTGTGTCAGCGACTGCAGCGTGGAGGCAAGGTCGGGCGCCGAGGCGTTCTCAAGAAAGACAACATGCACCTGCCCCTCGCCCGGGATGGGCACATCGAGCTGCTTGGCCAGCTCAACAATGCGCTCGTAGGAGCGCTGGTTGGCGATGACGATGAGCTGGTTGGTCCGCTTGTCGGAGATGATCTGCGAGACCGAGACCGACTTCGGGCTCTCGCCCGCTCCGCTTTCGGCCGCAACGGGCGCCGCAGCGTCCTTGCCAGCTTCGCGCCGACGGGCCGGCGCAGGTGTGGGCGACGAAGGTGCGGACTTGCCGCTCTCGGTCGGCTTGAAGATCTCGAGAAGCGTGCTCTTGAGCTGCTCAGCGTCCGAGTACTGGACCTGATACATGTTGATCTGCTCTTGGCCGCCTGGCACATCGAGCAGGTCCAGAATCCCGAGCAGACGCTTGAGGTTCAGCCCGTTCTCTGTGATGATCAGCGTGCCGGTCGGCTCGTAGGGCACAATCTGCGCCTGCGGCGACTTCATGGCATCGATGACCGGCTGCACGGTCGAGATGGCCACATGCTCGAGCTGAACGATATGGGTTACCATCTGGTCGTCAGACGGGATATCTGAGCGGTTGCTCGACGGCTTCAGCGGCTCCCGCCCAGCGCTCTCGGCCTCCACAATCTTGAGGAAGTTGCCGAAGGGGATGGTGGTCAGCCCGTTCATCCGAAGCGCAGCCTGGAAGGCCCGGTAGGCGTCGCCGATCGACACCGGCTTCGGCGAGATGATGGTGATCTTCTTGCTGGAGCTGATGGTGTCCGCGATGATGAAATTGCGGCCTGTCAGCGCTGAGATCCACATCACGACATCTGACAGTTCGGCCTGGCTGAAGTCGATGTTGACCCGCACGTTGGAGGGCGGATTGGCGGGGTTCCACGGCTCGACGAAGTTGGGGTTAATCTGCCCTGCATCGGGAGCCACCTGTTCAACGGTCACGACGGGCGGTCCGGACGGTGCAGCGGGCTTGGCAGGTGCCACGCTCCGCGGTGCGGGGGCTGCCGCAGGGGCTGCTCCGCCTGCCGGAGGTGCGGCCGGCGCAGCGGCTGCCGCAGGTGCTGCAGGAGCAGGCGCGGGAGGCTGCGGCCGGTTAACGCGAGAGATCCGCCCGGCCTTGGCTCCGGTCGTTGGCGGAGTCGGCGTCGGGGCAGCGCTCTGTGCGGCGGCCAACGGCGCGACAAGCATGAGGAGCGAGAGGGTGGCAATGGCTGAAATGGAGATGCTTCGGTTCACGATCAGGGCCCTTGTAGAGCGGGAGTCGATTGCGGCTTGGCAGGCGCAACAACAGCCAGACGTTGTAGATTCCATGCAATCTTTATGCCGTATCACGGCATGAGAGATCGGTCGAGTTCTCAGACACTTGAACCCCCACCCCTCGACCCTGTCGCACCTGCAGTGCCAATGTGGCACAAACGGAGGCTGGCCGAGGCGATCCTGTGTCAGGCTGGCACGCCTACTGGATGGCGTAGGTCAGCTGCTCTTCTTTGCCGCGCCGCAACACGGTCAGATTCACGGAGCTCTGCGTCATCATGCTCTGGTAGATGTCGAGCGCCTTCTGCGGCGAGTCGATGGGGCTGCCGTTGACCGACATCACCACGTCGCCGTTGCGGATGCCGATGGCCGAAAACATCCCGCCGCTCTTGAGACCCTGAAGCCTGAACCCCTTCGCTGCGCCACCCTCGTAGTAGGGGACGATGCGCGGTGCATTCTCCTTGAGCGACTTCTGGTCGCTCGCCACCTCGCGGATGAGGTTGCGGTCACATTGTAGCTGTTGGGGCCGGTCGAGGTCACACCCGTCTGAATGCGGCTCTCGAGGTTACCGCCCGCGCTGCCCGGCTTGCTGACGACGGTCGGTGCCTCTTCGCTCGCGCCGCCCCTGCCCATGCTCCCCATGCCCGCCTTCAAGCCACCGGCCGCCTGTGCCTTGGCTGCGCGCGTGCTGGGGTCTCCCGGACGCAAGCACTCCTCCTTTCCCTGACGAGAGAGGAAGACACGGCTCCGCTCGATGCGAACCACATCGGCCTCTGCCAAGAGGTTGGTACCGATGGTTGCAAACTGCGTCTTGTTGGTGCCGGGGTTGTGAAGCACGGCCATCGACCATTGCGGGTCGGCCGCCACGATGGTGCCCACGAGGGCCAGCGCGATGGTCGACTCCTTGCAGGGCCCGCCGGGAACCGAGGTGTCGGCCGACGGGTCGGGCTCGCAGGCGCCGCTCTCCGGGTTGCAGAGCTCTCCGGGCTCACACTCCACCTCGGTGCACTTGTCCTCGAGCACGGCGGGCGGAGGCTCGGGCAGCACATTGGAAATCTCGGGTCGGGTCGACTTCGGCGCCGGCTTGGTCGCCCCCTTCTCGCCAACATCCGTCTTGGGGACCGCTACCGTGAAGGGCGCCAGAAAACGAGCCCCGATCGCCGAACTGGTGCCCGAGAGCAGCAGTCCGAGCGCGATGATGGCTGCGACCCGGAAGGTCCAGAAGTACTTTTTGAAGTAGGGCTCCATGCCGCCTTGAAAGGTGCGCGCGCGGGGGTCTTTATTCCCGCTCCGGGTTCTTCAACATAACATCATCGGAGTCGGCTTTGCCATATTCCTCCAACTTTCGATACACGGTGCGCCGTCCCAGCCCCAGAATCTCCGCTGCCGCTGCCTTGTCGCCCGCCGTGTAGCCAAGTGTCGCGAGGATGAGCCGCCGCTCCGCCTCGGCCAGCGTCGTACCGATGCTGAAGTGCAGACCGGCGCCATCGGGCGTGGCCTCTGAGACCACCTCGGGCAGGTCGTCGAGGTCGAGTCGCCCGTCCTGGTCGAGCACAACGGCCCGCTCCATCGCGTTCTCCAACTCCCGCACATTGCCGGGCCAGCCATAGGCCGACAGCCGCTCCATCGCCGCCGGCGTCACCCGCGGCACAGGCCGTCCCGCCTGGGCAGCATGCAGCGTCACAAACCGTGTCGCCAGCAGCGGGATGTCTTCGGCGCGCGACCGCAACGGCGGAACGACGATGGGGATGACATTGAGCCGGAAGTAGAGGTCTTCTCGGAACTCGCCGGCCTTCACCATCTCTTCGAGGTTGCGGTGGGTCGCCGCCACGATCCGAACCTGCACCGATAGCGCCTGCCTGCCACCCACCCGGGTCAGGGTCCCCTCTTGGATGAAGCGCAGCAACTTCACCTGCATCGCCAGCGGGATCTCGCCCACCTCGTCGAGAAGCAGCGTGCCGCCGTGCGCCAGCTCCAGCCAGCCAGCCCGCCGATGCGTCGCTCCCGTGAAGGCGCCCGCCTCGTGGCCGAACAGCTCCGACTCCACCAGCGACTCCGGCAGCGAGGCACCGTTCACCGCAATGAAGGGGCCCTTCGCACGACGGCTGCAGGCATGGATGTGGCGGGCGAAAAGCTCTTTGCCGGTGCCCGATTCGCCCCGCAGCAGCACGGTCGCCTCACTCGCGCTCGTCTGGGTCGCAAGCTGCAGCGCGCGTCGAAAGAGAGGGGCATCACCAACCAGCTGACGCCCGCGCCGCAGCTCCTCCAGTTCTGCGCGCAATCGCAGGTTTTCGGCCCGCAGCCGGCGTGCGGCCAGCGCCCGGTCCATGGCCTTGAGGAGCGTCGCCCGCTTGATCGGCTTGACCACAAAATCATAGGCGCCCGACCGCATCGCCTCGACCGCGACCTCCACCGTCCCAAAGGCGGTCATGAGAATCACATCGGTCGCCACCTTGGCGTCGGCCAGTGCCCTCATCAAGTCGAGCCCCGACATGCCCGACATCACCAGGTCGGTCAGGATGAGGTCGAATTCTTCGGCCCGTGCCAGCCTCAGGGCCTCTTCGGCGCCGTGCGCCACCGTGGCCTCCAACCCCTCCCGCGCGAGCAGCCGCTGCAGGGTCGAAGCATGCTCTTCGTCGTCGTCCACCACAAGGATGCGCGCGGGCTTGAGCTGAGAGTCGTCCATCGTCGCCACGCGCAGATTCAGTGTTGCCGGACCGCTGCCGGAAGTAGTCGGGCGTGCTTGCCGAATCAACCGCCTCGCGGGTATAGAGAGGGGCCTTCAACCCTCAGGCGCGACACATGCCCAAGTTGACCTATACCGATGCGAGCGGAGAGTCGCGTGAACTGCGCTTCAATCGCCGCGTGACCATCGGTCGCCATCCGTCGCAAGACCTCCAATTGCTCGACCGCGTCGTCTCCAAAGAGCACGCCCTTGTCGAGGAGCGGACCGGTCACTTCGTCCTTCGCGACAACGGCAGCCGCAACGGCATGATGGTCAACGGCGAGGCTGTCGTTGGCTCCCGCATCCTTAATCACCTCGACAAGGTCACCATCGGTTCCTCGGTCGTCACCTTCCACGCCGACCTCGTGGAGTCCAAGGCGCTTCGGACCCAGGTCGCCATCTCGCAGGAGCGCGAGGATGGCTCGATCCGGACGCGGCACCGGGAAGACTCCAACCGACTCTTCGTCAAGGCCGACCAGCTCACCGATGTCGAGCAGCTCCGCGGCGACTACGAAAAGCTCCGCATCGCGAACGAACTCAACCAGGCGCTCTCGCTTGAGTTCGACCTCAGCCAGCTGCTGAACAAGATCCTGGAGAAGGCCTTCGAGATGTTCGCCGCCGACCGCGGCGTTATCTTCCTTATGAACCAGGAAACGGGCGAGATTGAGCCGGCTGCATCGCGGTCGAAGTTCGAGGAGCTCTCCGCAGGCCGCGCCATCCGCGTCTCTGCCACCATCCTCAAGGAGGTGGTCGAGGAGAAGGCTGCGGTGCTGTCGAGCGATGCCGCCATGGACAGCCGTTTCTCCGGCTCCAAGTCCATCATCATGCAGGGCATCAAGTCGACCATGTCGGTACCTCTGCTCTACCGCGACCGGCTGCTAGGCATCATCCATCTCGACTCTCAGATGACCCGAGGCGCCTTTGCGCAGAAGGACCTCGCGCTCCTCTCCGGCTTCGCAAATCAGGCCGCCTACGCCATCGAGCACTCCAGCCTCGTCGCCAAGACGCAGAAGGATTTGCTGGCCCGCGAGCAGCTCTCGCGGCTGCTTCCCACCGAGCTCGTCGACCAGGTCATGGAGGGCAAGGTCAACATCCAGCGCGGGGGCGATCTGCGCGACGCGACCGTTCTGTTCGCCGACATCCGCGGCTTCACGCAGCTCTCCGAGTCTGCCCGACCGACCGACGTCGTCAGCATGCTGAACGAATACTTCGAGGTGATGGTTGAGGTCGTATTCAAACATGGCGGCACGCTCGATAAGTTCATCGGCGATGCGCTCATGGCCGTCTGGGGCGCACCGATCTCCATCGAAGACCATGTGGGCAAGGCCGTGCGCGCCGCCCTCGAGATGCAGGAGGCGGTGCGGCTCCTCAACCTCGAGCGCTCTGCGCGCGGCGACATGGCGCTCTGCATCGGCATCGGGGTCAACACAGGCGAGATGGTTGCAGGCTACATGGGCAGCACCCGCGCAATGGCCTTCACTGTCATCGGTGACACCGTCAACACCGCCTCGCGGCTCTGCTCCAAGGCTGCCCCCAACGAGGTGCTCGTGAGCGAGCCGGTCGCCTACGAGGCCGAGACCCGCTTCACACTCGAAGAGCTTGCACCGCTCGAACTCAAGGGCAAAGCCAACACGGTGCAGGTCTACCGGGTGACTGGCTTCCGCGACTCGGATTCCACCGCCTCCTTCGTCCGGCGCGCTGGCGTTGGGAGCACGGCGCCACAGACCCCGCCGAGGCCGTGAGCCCGCCCGCCCGCCTTCGAAGCTGCGCAGCATGAGCCGGCCCCGCTACGAGATCGTCGACCGTATCGATGTGGGCGGCATGGCGGAGGTCTTCCGCGGCAAGGCTGTGAGCCTCGATGGCTACGAGAAGCAGGTGGCCATCAAGCGGGTGCTCCCGCAGCTCGCCGCCGACGCCAAGTTCGTCAACATGTTCCTTGACGAGGCCCGCCTCTCGCTCGCGCTCAGCCACGCCAACATCGTCTCGGTCTTCGATGTGAGCCGCGCCGGTGAGACCTACTTCATCGTCATGGAGTATGTGGACGGCGCCAACCTCAAGACCCTGATGGAGCTCGCCCGAGCGAGCCAGCGACCCTTTCCGACCGCGTTGGCGGTGCAGATTGGCATCGAGGTCTGCAAGGCGCTCGCCTACGCCCACGAACGCAAGGACAGCGAGGGCCGGATGCTCCGCATCGTTCATCGCGACGTGAGCCCGCCCAACATCCTCATCAGCCGCGAAGGGGAGGTGAAGATCACCGACTTCGGCCTCGCCAAGGCAGCCAGCCAGATGGAGAGCACCGATCCGGGCTTCGTGAAGGGAAAGTATGGCTACCTCTCCCCAGAGTCGGCCGACGGTCAGGAGGTGGACGGCCGGAGCGACATCTTCTCGCTCGGCATCATCCTCTGGGAGCTGCTCGCGGGTCGGCGGCTCTTTCAGGGCGACAGCGACCTTGAGACGCTCCAGCGGGTCAAGGAGGCGCGCATTCCCGGGCTCGCACCGCTCTGCGCCGACCTCCATCCTGAGCTCGAAGCGATTGTCCGGCGCGCGCTCTCGGCCGACCGCGACCGACGCTACGCGACCGCCCGAGAGTTCGGTACCGAGCTCAACCGCTTCCTCTTCGCGGCCGGCCTCTCGGTCGATTCTTATGAGGTCGCAAAGTATCTCGCCTTCGCGCTTCATCCCGACACCGCAACGATGCAGGTGCCGGCAGTAATGCGCGTTCGACCGCTCCCATCGATGACCACCGTGGCGCTCGAACTCGAGACGGCCGAGCCCGCCGTCCGGGCCGCTGCGCTGATGGCAACGGGAGCGCAAGCGGCACCTGGCGCGCAGCCCCTTGCAGCGCCCCCAGACCCCGCCACCCAGATTGCCGCAACGCCGGTAGCCAATCGGCAGCGGCGCTGGGTGCGCCCCTTCCTCCTGCTCCTGTTGCTCGCTGCTTGTATGGCCGCGGCCTACTACTATGGGTTGGAGTCGGCCTCCCGATAGTCTCTCCTCAACCAGGCGCCCCGCATGAATCGTACCCTGATGATGGTCTTGGCAGGTGGCCGCGGCACGCGGATGATGCCTCTCACCCAAGACAGGACCAAGCCTGCGGTGCCCTTCGCCGGCCGCTACCGGCTCATCGACTTCGTGCTCTCCAACCTGGTCAACTCGGGCTTTTACCGGGTGGTCGTGCTCACGCAGTACAAGTCGCAGTCGCTCTCCCAGCATATCTCGCGCGCCTGGCGGCTCGCCCGCCCGCTCGACCACTTCGTCGAACCCGTGCCTGCGCAGCAGCGGACGGGGCTCGGCTGGTACCGCGGCTCTGCCGACGCCATCTTCCAGAACCTCAACCTCATCGACGATGCAGACCCCACCGACGTTGGCGTCTTTGGCGCCGACCACGTCTACAAGATGGATGTGTCGCAGATGCTCCGCCTCCACCGCAAGCGTGGCGCCGAGCTCACGATCGCAGCCATCCCGGTGCCGGTCGCCGAAGCGCACCAGTTCGGAATCATGGAGGTCGATGCGAACTGGCGCGTGCGCGGCTTTGTCGAAAAGCCGACCCATCCGCCCACGATTCCCGGCCGCCCGGACTGGTGCCTCGCCAGCATGGGGAACTACTTCTTCACACGCATGGCGCTCGAGCATCAGGTGCGCACCGATGCCTTGCGGGAGCCCTCTGACCACGACTTCGGGCGCGACATCATCCCCACCATGCTGAGCGAGGGAAGGGCGATCTTTGCCTACGACTTCTCGCAGAACCATGTGCCGGGCCAGCAGGAGCGGGAGCGTGGCTACTGGCGCGATGTTGGCAGCGTCGGCAGCTACTTCGAGGCCTCCATGGACCTCGTCTCCGTGCTCCCCGTCCTCGACCTCTACAACCGGCAGTGGCCCATCCGCACCGACTACCACCAACTCGCGCCCGCAAAGTTCGTCCACGATGACCTCGCCTCCAACCGGGTTGGCTCGGCCGTCGAGTCGCTCGTGAGCGAGGGTACCATCGTCTCTGGCGGCATGGTCTACCGCTCCATTCTCAGCCCACTCGTCCGCGTCCGCTCCTACTCCCGGGTGGAGAGCAGCATCCTCTTCGAGGGGGTGGAGGTGGGCCGTAATGCGCAGCTCTTCCGGACCATCCTCGACAAGAATGTGGTGGTGGAGCCCGGCGCCCGCGTAGGCTTCGACCATGACCACGATCGGGCACGTGGCCTGACCGTCACCGAGGAGGGCATCGCGGTGGCGCCCAAGGGCCTTCGGATTCAGCCTTGATGCAGCCGCCAGCACCCTCAACCGGGCTCGACCTCCTCTTCGTCTGGCACTTTCACCAGCCCCACTACGCGGTGGAGGGCGGCGATGAGGCGCGGCTCCCGTGGGTGCGGCTGCACGCGACCAAGTCCTACTACGACATGGCCTGGATGTTCATGCGTCACGGTTCCATCCGGTCTGTCGCGAACTTCTCGGGTGTGCTGCTGGAGCAGCTCGCGGCGCTGGTTGAGGGGGCGACCGATCGGTGGGAGCGGCTGACTGCGACACCACCCGAGCAGCTCTCGGGCGCGGAGCGGAGCTTCATCATCCGCCACTTCTTCTCCTGCCATTGGGAGCGCTGTGTGCGCACCCAGCCGCGGTATGCCGAGCTGCTCGCGCTCCGGGGCGAACAGTTCGACGAGGCGGCGGTGGGCCGCTTCAACGCCGCCGACCTGCGCGACCTGCAGCTGCTCTTCAACCTGCAGTGGTTCGGCTTTGGTGCCACCGCCGACTACCCGCTCGTGGCCTCGCTCCGCAGCAAGCAGCGCGGCTTCGATGCCGCCGATATCGCTGCGGTTCTTGGGCTTCAGCGCGAGGTTGCCGTCGCCGCCCTTGCGATGTGGCGGGCGCTCATCGCGCGGGGGCAGGTGGAGCTCTCGCTCACCCCACACGGCCACCCCATCCTCCCACTCCTCATCGACTCCGATGCTGCGCGCATCGCGCTGCCCCATGCGCCGCTCCCGCAGCCTGCGATGCGGGCACCGGCCGATGCGGCCCACCACATCCGGACCGCGCTCGCCTGGGGCGAGAAGAGCTTCGGCGTTCGGGCTGCCGGCATGTGGCCCGCAGAGGGTTCTGTCTCCCCTGCGGCGGCTGAGGCCTTTGCGGCAGAGGGGCTGCGCTGGATTGCCTCCGATGACGAGGTTCTGCAGCGCTCGGCGCGCCCTGACGGGGCCTGGGAGGAGCAACGCTGCCGGCCCTGGTCGACGACGACAGCGCGCGGCAGTTTGAACCTCTTCTTTCGCAACCACGAGCTGAGTGATCGGATCGGCTTTGCCTATGCCGCCAATGCCGCCGAGGATTCAGCCCGCGACCTCATCGAAGGAGCCCGAAAGTTGGGGGCGGCCTCCGGGCTCGCGCGGCCGCTCGTGACCGTCATCCTTGATGGCGAGAATGCCTGGGAGAGCTACGAGCAGGACGGCTTTCTCTTCCTCGAGGCGCTCTACGGAGCCTTGGCCGCCGCGCCCGGACTGCAGACCGTAACGGCATCCGAGGCGCTCGCGACGCACAGCGCTGACCAGCTCCAAGCGCTCCACGCAGGCTCTTGGATCTCGGCCTCCTTCCGCATCTGGATCGGGTCGGAGGCCAAGAACCGCGGGTGGGAGCTGCTCATCGCCACGCGCGAAGCCTTCGCCGCCGCCGTGGTCTCACCGGAGGTCAGCGCTGAGGCCGCCGCAGCTGCCCGCCGCGCGCTCGATCGCGCAGAGGGCTCCGACTGGTTCTGGTGGTATGGCGACGACTTCGACAGCCAGATGGACGAGGAGTTCGACCACCTCTTCCGAGGCCACTGTCGCTCGGTCTATACCGCGCTTGGCCTGCTTCCACCGCTCTCGCTCGAGGAGCCAGTGGTCGCGGCGCCGCTGCCAGCGCAGCTTCCGAACCACCCTATCGGGCTTGGCGAAGCGCAGCTCGATGGCCGCGACAGCCACTTCTTCGAATGGCGCGACTCGTCTGCCATCGAGGTCATCCCACGCGGCGCGATGAACCTCGCTGCGCCTGTCTTCCGGACCATGCGGCTGATGCGTGGCCGCCCCGGCCTCTACCTTCGGCTTGATGGAGAGACCGCCTCCGCATCGGTCGCTCGCTCGGTGGTCTGCCGGCTCACCGACGACCAAGGTGTGGAGTCGAGCCTACGCATCGCAGAGGGCGCTGAGGAGGCGCAAGGTGCCTGGCAGCACTGCGTGGAGCTGCTCTTTCCGCTCCGACCCGAGGCAGCCCGCGTGGGGCTCTTCTTGGAGGTCTCGGAGGGTGCGATTGTGGTCCAGCGTTGGCCGCTCTCAGGGCTGGCCTGGTTCGACCTTCCGCGCTCGTCCTGGTTCGTCTGAACGCCTCAGGGGGCGAAGCTCGAGATGTCGAAGATGACCTCGACCGAAGCGCCCGTCGCGGTCGTGATCTCGCGCACGTGGGTCTTCTTGTCGCCGCAGAGCCCCTCGCCGAACCGCTTCTCTTTGTAGGAGGGGTAGACCTTGCTGAGCCAGTAGTACTCGGACTGCGTCCCGACCATGCGGTCCGAAGCGCCCGTGATGATGACGGCCGACGCGCAGGAGAGCCCGTTGCCACCGCCGAACAGGACGGTGTTCCATGAGGTCACAGGGCGGGCCGGCGTAGTCACGGTAGGAGTGGCCCGGACGGGAACAATCGGCTTGGCAGTTCCCACCAGCGTATCGGTGCCGGAGCCTTCGCCGGAGCCTTCGCCGGAGCCCTCGCCGGAACCGTCTGCACCGGTCTGCCCGAGCTGCTTTACGCCGCCGGCCTTCTTCTGCGAACTGCTCGACGTGGTGTCGTTCAGCCCCTGAATCGTGATGCCGTCGGGGAGCAGCTCGTCCACCTTCTGCTTGGCATAGTCGGTGGCCCGCTTCTCGTAGTCAGCCGTCGCAATCTTCGCCGTACAGGCGGAGGCGAGGAGTCCGAGGGAGACGAGAGAGACGGCGAGCAGGCTCGATGAATGGCGCATGGTGACTCTCCGGGTTTTGTCGTCTTGACGAGGGGTGCCCGGCAGACGCACCGGTGGGTTCTTCATTCAGCTTGGCCTGCTCTCCTCAGGCGGAGAGTGCCGCAACGAATGCCTCAGGGGGTTGTGCCCCATGCAGCGGACGTCCGTCAATTTTGAAGTGGGGTACGCCCTGAATGCCGAGCATCGAGGTCGTCGCGGCGCGCTGGCGTACGGCCGCACCCTGCGCGGGGTCAAAGGCAGCTGCGGCGAGCGCCGCATCGATACCGGACGCCGTCGCAATGGAGGCAAGCACCGTGCGGTCGCCGATGTTCTCGCCGCGTTGGAAGTAGGCGGCATGCAGCTGTTCGACCAGGCCCCAACGCAGTTCCGCCGGTGCAGCTGCCACGAGCGCATGCGCCGGAATTGTCTGCGGAGAGATGCGGATGATGTCGAAGTGCAACGCCACGCCGTAGCCCTTGCCGGCCTCCACAGCGCGATTGATCATCCCTTCGACCTGTACGGAACCATACTTGGCACCGAGGTGGGCGCGGAGCTCTCGCCCCTCTGCGGGCGTGTCTGCAGAGAGCAGGTAGGGCTCAAACGAGACCGACCCGTTCGCGTGACCGAGCTGGGTGAGGGCAGTGTGCAGGTTGTGGAGGCCGATGGCGCACCAAGGGCAGGTAAAGTCGTGCCAGACTTGAATGGTCTTCAACGGTCTCTCCGAACCACTGGCGGCCCTGCTGCCGGAGCCAGGTTGAGGCGCGGATAGAGGCTCCGCACCCGAGGAAGGAACAGCCGCTCTGCAGCCCGCCAGCGCCACGGAGGCAGCCGTGAGCAGGAAGGAGCGGCGTGGGTGCAGGCCTACGAGCAACCGCTGGTGCTGCCGCAGGTGTCGCACTTGAGGCAGGTCCCGTTGCGCACGAGGGTGAAGTTGCCGCAACCGCCGCAGGACTCGCCCTCGTAGCCCTTCATGCGGGCCATCTTCGATGCGCTGAGCTTGGTTACGCCGCCAT
The DNA here is from genome assembly GCA_013205435.1 of Deltaproteobacteria bacterium. Lineage (GTDB taxonomy): Bacteria > Myxococcota_A > Bradymonadia > REDH01 > REDH01 > CAIWGR01. The sequence goes on along the minus strand of JABMMX010000158.1, from coordinate 884 downwards.
CTGCGGTGGCGCGGCTCTCGACCACCTGGGTGACAACGACTGTGCCGGTCGCATCGCTGTCGACCGTGGCGAACGGGTCGGTCGGGGTGCGGGTAAAGCCCTTGCTCGCCGGCGAGCGCGACGCTGTGCCGCGCGGCGTGGAGTCGTAGTTGTCGCGGTAGGACTCGTAGAGGGCAGCGGACTCCATGTCCTCGGAATCTTCGCGTGTGCTGCTGCCGGTCGAGATGCTGCCGGAGTAGGCGTCCTCGGGGGAGACATGGGCAAGGTCGTTGCGACCGAGGTAGCTCACGCCGAGCTCGCGGAAGATGTAGTCGATGATGGAGGTGGAGAACTTGATGTTCTCGTTGCCATCGACCGGGCCGGAGGGATCAAAGCGGGTGAAGACGAAGGCGTCCACAAACTCGTCCAGCGGCACGCCATGCTGCAGGCCGAGCGAGACAGCGATGGCGAAGCAGTTCATGAGGCTGCGGAGCGCGGCGCCCTCGCGGTGCACATCGACGAAGATCTCGCCGAGCGTGCCGTCGGCGTATTCGCCCGTGTGGAGGTAGACCTTGTGCGAGCCGACCGTGGCCTTCTGGATGTAGCCGGTGCGGCGGTTGGGCAGGCGGCGACGGCGCGAGACTCGCTCGGCGACGGCGCGGGCGACGATCTGCTCGACGGGCGACGGCGCGGGCAACCGGACATGGTCCTCGGCGGACGAAGCGGCCGCCTCGAGCGCGCTCGTAATGACCTCGTCGGCATCGGCCACCGAGTTGAGCGGCTGCGAGAGCTTGCTGCCGTCGCGGTAGAGCGCGATGGCCTTGGTCATGAGGCTCCAGCTCTCGCGGTAGACAATCTTCACATCCTCCAACGTGGCGGTGTTGGGCATGTTGATGGTCTTGGAG
>JABMMX010000157.1 GCA_013205435.1 Deltaproteobacteria bacterium | reverse complement strand
GCGCGAGTTCTGCGGCGATGGCATCCAGCAGAGCTACCTCGGCGAGCTCTGCGACGACGGAAACCGGAACGCGGGCGACGGCTGCACCAACGGCTGCGTGGCGGAGTTCTGCGGAGACGGCCGGCGGCAGAGCTACCTGCTGGAGGACTGCGACGACGGCAACGCCATCGGCAACGACGGCTGCTCCGCAACCTGCCGGCGCGAGCTCTGCGGCGATGGCGTCACGCAGCCGGCGCTCGGCGAGGCCTGCGACGATGGCAACACGGTCGATACCGACAGCTGCACCAACTTCTGCCAGCTCCGGGGCTGCGGTGACGGCCGGCTCGACACGGTCGCGGGCGAAGCCTGCGACGATGGCAACGCCAACGGCCTCGACGGCTGCACCAACAGCTGCCAGCGCGAGTTCTGCGGCGATGCGGCCATCCAGAGCTACCTCGGCGAGAGCTGCGACGACGCCAACACGGTGACCACCGACGGCTGCAACGCATGCCGCCGCGAGTTCTGCGGTGATGGCCTCACCCAGGCCTACCTCGGCGAGGCCTGCGACGACGCCAACAGCGACGACACCGACGGATGCAACAGCCTCTGCCAGCGCGAGTTCTGCGGTGACGGCACCGTGCAGGCCTACCTCGGCGAGCTCTGTGACGACGGCAACTTTGCAGGCCTCGACGGGTGCACCAACGACTGCCTGCCCGAATTCTGCGGCGATGGCGTCACGCAGCGCTACCTGAGCGAGGTGTGCGACGACGCCAACCTCGACAACGCCGACGGCTGCACCACGAGCTGCCGCACCGAGTTCTGCGGCGACGGCATCGCGCAGAGCTACCTCGGCGAGGCCTGTGACGATGGCAACCCGAACGAGCTCGACGGCTGCACCACCGCCTGCATCCGCGAGTACTGCGGCGACGGCGTGCCGCAGGCCTACCTGGGCGAGCTCTGCGACGACGGCAACACGCTGCCCGAGGATGGCTGCTCCTCCACCTGCGGCCTCGACGGCGACGACCCCTACCTGATCCGGCTCGACGGCTTTGTGGATCTATCGGGCAGCGGCACACCGCTCGCGCTCCGCGGCGACGACGCCACGCTGACGGTCGAGGTGGGCTTTGAGGGCAAGCTCTTCGGCAGCCTCTTCACGCAGGCAACCGTGAGCACCAACGGCTTCTTCGCGACCGGCGCGGTGGGCGCCTCGCCCGCCAACGGCTTCGGTGCGAGCACCCCGAACGGCCTCATCGCCCCCTTCTGGGACGACCTCGTGGTCGACAATGCATCGGCCGAGACGAAGGTGGGGGTCTATGCGGCGACGCTGGGGACGGGGCCCCATCGGATGTTTGTGGTGCAGTGGCACAATGTGCGGGTGAAGGGCGAGCCCACGGGCGCGCCGCTGCTCGACTTCGAGGCTGTGCTCTACGAGAGGACGGGCGAGGTGCAGTTCCTCTATCACCGGCTCAGCAGCGTCAGCCAGGCCGACCGGTGGAAGGGGACCTCTGCCAGCATCGGCGTGGAGCGGAACGATGGCGTGGTGAGCTTCGCGGTGGGCGAGAATGTTGCGACGGTGACGCCCGGCGAGCTCATCACCCTCTCGCCTGTGGGCTCGAGCTACCGGGCCAACCGGACCTCGGTGCTGGGCCACAGCTGGGAGGAGCCGCGCGAGCTCGGCTACCGGTCGCCGACGCTGTCGGAGGAGAGCGATGGCGCGGGCGACTACATCGGCCTGCCCTTCGACTTTGTCTTCTATGGCCAGAACTACTTCGACGCCGTGGTCAGCACGAACGGCTACCTGACCTTCCTGGGCGACGGCAACGCGGCGGCCAACACGGCGCTCCCCGCACGAAGCGCACCGCCTGCGATGGTGGCCTGCTTCTGGGACGACCTCGACCTGCGCGGCGCGGGCGAACTCTACTACGAGACGCTCGGCGCGGCACCGTTCCGCCGCTTCGTGCTCACCTGGACCGACGCAAAGGTGGGCAGCGCGGCCGACGCGCCGACGCTCGACTTCTCGATGCTCCTCTACGAGAGCAGCTCGGTGATCGAGTGCCGCTATGGCGCAATGCATGGCAGCGGCAACGGGACCTCGGGGCTGTCGGCGACCATCGGGCTGCAGAACGAGAGCGGCACGGCGGCGACCACGGCCTCCTTCAACGAGGCGGTTGTGGAGCCGGGCGACACGGTGCTCTTTGTGCCGGCGTCGGGCCTCTCCGCGGGGAGCTACACGGTGGTCGGCCTCCGCGATCAGGATGAGTTTGTGCGGCTGGCGACCAACGGCGCTGCCACCACGCTGCTGACCGGCAGTGAGACCATCGCGCCGCTCACGCTGGGCTTCACGCTTCCCTGGTGGGCCTCTGCGCGGGAGACGGAGCTTTCTGTGGGCGCGACGGGCTGGCTCAAGGTAGGCGGTGGCGCGACCGACGCGCTGGCGACGCCTTCCGCTTCGACCATCGCGCAGGTGAGCCTGATTGCGCCGCTCTGGGCACCGCTCGGGCTGGCCTCGGGCGCCGTTCGCAGTCTCGGCACGGCAGACCGCCAGCTCATCTCGTGGGAGAATGTGACGCTGACGGGCGCGACGGGCAGCGACCTGAGCTTCCAGACTACGATCCTGCCTACGGGCGAGGTGCGGGTGCGGTACGGCGCACTGGCGGCTCGGACGCGGGCCACGCGTGGCGCGGTGCAGCTTGGCGGCGCGACCGTGGGCCTGAGCAACCCGGGTGCGAACCTTGCGATTGATCCGCTGTCGGCGCAGCCCTACGGGCAGCTGTCGGGCGGCGGGCTTCGCTGGATTCGGCGCTAGACCGAGGGGAGGCGCCGGCGCTCGTTGAGCGTCACGAACTCGCGGATCTCGGCCATCACGGGGTCGGGTGCGTTCTCGAAGGCGAAGCCGGTGGCGACGTGGCGGGCGGCCATCTTGGTCCAGCGGCAGACACCTTCGACCTCGACGATCTTGCCGGAGATGGGCAGAGGGAAGCGGAGCTGCACCCGCTCGCCATTCTCATACTTATGGTCGGTGAGGACGAGGAGGCCGGTGGCGGAGATGTCTTCGGAGCGGCCATGCTTGTGGAGCGCGCCGGGGCCAAAGACCTGGACGGGGCAGATGAAGGGGACCCGCTCGTCGCGCCGGAGCTCTGCGCCGCCGGAGGCGGGGAGCGGGGGCGGCTGGGGCGTAGTGGTGGCGTCGGGGTTGGCCCGCCTAAGGAGGGGCACCGGGGTGATCTGCGGGCCGGCGGCAGGCGGCGGCGCGAAGGGGGCCTCGGGGGAGCGGGCCAGCGTGGGGACGACGGTCTGCTTGGGGTCGAGGACGCAGAGGTACTGGCTGGGCGCGACGACCTGCATGAGGGCGCGGGCGAAGGAGGAGGCCGAGGGGTAGCGGTCGGTGGGGAGGTAGGTAAAGGCGCGGGCCAGCACGGCGTCGAGCTCCGGCGGGGCGCCGGGGATGAGGGTGCTGATGGGGGGCGGGGTTTCGCCGCGTGCGACAGCGGAGAGCACGTCGCGGGGGGCGCCGAGGTAGGGGAGGCGGCCGGTGATGGCCTCGAAGAAGGTGACGGCGAGGCCCCAGACGTCGGCAGGGGCGTGGGTCTCGCGGCCCATGAGCTGCTCGGGCGCCATGTAGTCGAGGGTTCCGACGGTGCGGCCCTCTTCGGTGAGCTTGGTGCTGGCTTCGCGGTCGTAGGCGACGCCGAAGTCGATGATTTTGATGACGTCGCGGCCGCTGGGGCTGGCGGCGATGAAGATGTTGGCCGGCTTGAGGTCGCGGTGGATGACGAGTCGGGCGTGGGCGTGGTCGAGGGCGCCGGCGCACTGGCGGACGAACTCGATGCCGTCGGGCAGCGTCATGCGGCCGCGCGAAGCGAGCAGACCGGCGAGCGAGCGGCCGGTGAGGAGCTCAAGGGCGACATAGGGGC
>JABMMX010000156.1 GCA_013205435.1 Deltaproteobacteria bacterium | reverse complement strand
TCATCGTCGGCAGCGGCTTCACCGCGCTCACAGCTCTCCTCGTGCCTGCGCCGGCCGCGGCCCAGAACGCCCTCGATATGGGCCTCGGCCCTGCCAAAATCGGCGACGACTACTTCCTGCGCCTCAATCTCGGTGGCGCTGTCGCCACGCCTGCGCTCCCGCTCCCGCTGCCCGCCAGCTGGTTCGATGCCGAGCCGAGCGCGCCCCTCAAGGTGGGCTTCTATGTGCCGCTCTCCTTCCGTCTCACGGGCGAGGGCGACCTCTTCCGCGCCGATGAATGGGACGAGCCGGGCGAAATCCTCCGCACCGTCCGTTGGGCCGAAATCGGGCAGCGATACGGCGCCGTCCGCCTCCGCGTGGGTGAGCTTGTCGACTGGTCGGTCGGCCACAGCACCATCATGTCGGGCTACAACAACTCGCTCGACCTTGACCACTTCTCCTGGGGTGTGGGCGGCGAAGTGAACACCAAAATGGGCGGCGTGGAGCTCATGCTCGGCGACGTCGTCGAACCCTCCGTCATGGGTGGCCGCGTTTATGTGCGCCCCCTCTTCTTCACGGGTGGTCCCTCCTTCTTCGATCGCCTTGCCGTCGGTGTCTCGGTCATCACCGACACCCACGCGCCGAAGGAGCTGAAACTCGAGCCCAAACTGGATGCAGCGGGCAATCCCGTGCTCGATGCGCAGGGGACTGTCGTCTCCACCGGGAAGTACTCCCAAGACAAGAACGGCGACCTCATCGTGGAGACCGAGTCGGCCGCGACCATCATCGGGTTTGATGCCGAACTCCCGCTGCTGCCGCCCGGTGACTTCGTGCTCACCCCCTACACCGACCTCAACCAGATCACTGGCGCAGGCACAGGCCTCCACACCGGTGTCTTCCTCGGCTGGCAGGCCCCCGCCAACATCTCCATCGGCGGCCGCGCCGAGTATCGTGTGCTCGGCAAAGACTACCTGCCCGGCTACATCGGTCCCGTCTACGGCGTGGAGCGTTCCGCCTACCTGCCTGTCACCAACCTCGACGGCTCGAAGACCGCGCAGAAGTTCCCCAAGCGGGAGTGGCTCGCAAAGTCGGATGTGAAGGCCAGCGATGGCTACCTCACCGAGCTCAACGCCGACGTCATGGGCATCGTCCGGGTGCAGGCCCAGTATGCCACCAGCGCAGACGACCAAGCCACAGGCGAGTTCGTCTCCCGCGCCACCATCAACGCCGGCGATGCCGCCCAGATTGGTGTCTACTACGCCCGCTCCGGCCTCAGCGAACTCTCCGAAATCGGCGACCTCAAAGATGCGCTCGTCGTCGCAGAGGCCAAGGTGCCGCTGAACTCCTTCCTCTACCTCACCGCCCAGGGTAACCGCCGCTGGCAGCTCGACGACAAGGGCGAGTACCAGCCGAGCGATGAGTACTCCTTCTCGGTCGGCGCCTCGCTCGGCTTCTAGGCTTGGCAGAGGCGCGCAACCAGACTGCCCGCCGCGCCTCTCGCCTGCTGCGAGGGGCGCTCGCCGTTTTGGCGGTCGGCCTCTGGTGCTCCGCCATCGTGCTTCTCGTCGCGCTCGCTGCTTACGGCCGTGAGGTCGCCAAGGAGCAGCGGCAGCTCGACCTGCAGGCTGCGCGCGAGCCCATCCCGCCCCGGTTCGCCTCCGTCGAAGGCATGGAGCTCGGCAGCCCGCTCCGCGGTGCACGGCCCTGGCTCCCGCTCTCGCGCATGGGCAGCCTGCTGCCTCTGGCGGTCGTAGGCGCCGAAGACAGCCGCTTCTTTCTCCACGGCGGCGTCGACCCCATCGGCGTGCTCCGCGCCGCCGTCGCCAACCTCCGCCACGACGGCCCCCGCGAAGGCGGAAGCACGCTCACCCAACAGCTCGCCAAGCAGCAGGTAGGCTCCGAGCGGACCCTCGCCCGAAAGCTCCGCGAACTCGTCGTCGCCCGCCGCGCCGAACACACGCTCAGCAAGCCGGCCATCCTCGAGGCCTACCTCAACCGCGTCTATCTCGGTGCGGGGGCCACAGGTGCTCCGGCGGCCGCCGAAATCTACTTCTGCAAATCGCCCGACAGGCTCACGCTCGCCGAGGCCGCAACGCTGGCAGCCATCATCCCGGCGCCCTCCCGCTTCGCACCCAGCGACCATGCCGCCGCGGCGCTCGAGCGGCGCAACCGGCTGCTCCGCCGGCTACAGGAGCTCGGCCTTGCCAGCGCCCCCGAGGTCGAGGCTGCACTCGCCGAGCCGCTCCTGCTCTGTGACCATGCGGCACCTTGGGGCGACGGCGGGCTGCTCCAGGTTGCGCGCGCCGCTGCAAAGCAGGGTGCGGCCGGCGACCTCGTCCTCAGCCACAGCGCCGCGCGACAGCAACAGGCCCTCGCTGCGCTGCAGACCGGCGTCACGGTCCTCGCTGTGCGCCAGCGCGGCGCCGCCATCGGCATCGTTGCGCCGGGCCGCGAGGCCGAGTTCGACAGCCGTGTTCGGCAACCCGGCGGCCTCCGCTTCGCCCGGCTCGAGGTTAGCGCGCGTGGCAAACGCACCTGGCAGGGCGCAGACAATGCCGCCGCCATCGAGGCTGCCCTCCCCAAGGCACCCAACGGGACAGCCGTCGCGCTCGACGCCACCGGGCAACCCTTCGCGCCACCCACGGCCGAAGGTGCCGTCCTCGTGCTCGACCGTGCCACCGCAACCACGCTCGCGCAGGTCGGCTCCGTGACACCGAAGACAGAGGCCTTCGACCGCACACGGCAGGCCTGCAGGCAGCCCGGCTCCACCTTCAAACCGCTCGTCTTCGAACTCGCCATGGAAAGCGGGCTCACGCCGGCCTCCCTGCTGAGCGATGGCCCGGCCGCCTTCGAACTCGGCGCCGACGAGGTCTGGTCACCCCGCAACGCCGACGGACAGTTCGGCGGCGCCGTCACCGTCTGGAAGGCCCTCGCCGCCTCCCGCAATCTCCCCTTCGTCGCGCTTGGCCGGCAGCTCGGGCTCCCGCGCATCGCTCGCCAGGCCGCCCGCTTCGGCATCGCCTCCCCCATGGCCGCCGTCGAGAGCCTCCCGCTCGGCGGAAGCTGCCTCACGCCTGCCGAACTCGCCGGCTTCTACGGAGCTCTTGCCCGCGGCGGGCTCCTCCTGCCCCAGCCCGCGCCACGCTCCGAGTTCTGGATGTCGCTCGAAGAACGCATCACGGCGGCTGCAGCCGAACCCACCGCCACGGCGGTCGGCGAGCCGGTCGCCATCTTTCAGACAGCCTCCGCGCTGCGCGAAGTCGTCGAGGCCGGCACCGCCCACGCCATCGCCACGGCCCGCATCGCTGCGGCAGGCAAGACGGGCACCAGCTCGCTCTACGACGCCTGGTTCGCCGGCTTCACCACCGACGAGGTCGCGGTTGTCTGGGTCGGCAGCGACAAGAACGACAGACCACTCGGGCAGGGCGAAAGGGGCGGAACGGTCGCGCTCCCCATCTGGCTCGCCTCCGTCCGCGGCGACGCCACGCCCGAGCGGCTGCTACCCCCCGAACCCGCGGGGCTGCTCCACGTGAGCGTCGACCCATGGAGCGGCCAGCCAAGCGATGGGGGCCGCCCGATGCCCTTCCGCCCAGGCACCGAGCCCCGCCGCCTCCGCGAGAGCGAGGCCGGCCAGCTCCTCGACGGAATACGGAGCATTGAGCGCGACTTCTAGGATTTCTCTGCTAGAAGAGGCGCCGAGCGCGGCGCAGTGGAGCTTGGCACATGTGTGGAATCAGCGGCTTTGAATTCGTGGTCATCTTGGTGATCGCGCTGCTCGTGCTGGGTCCCGAGAAGATCCCAGAGATTCTGCGCTTCTTCGGCGGCATTATGCGCCAGGTGAAGGAGCTCTCCGGCGAGGTCACCAAGCTCAAGTCCGACATGCTCAGCTCCCCGCAGATCGAGGAGCTGAAGAAGCAGATCCGGGCAGAGGTCCTCTCCGAGTCGGGCGGCAAGGGCGCGGCGGCCAGCAAGGCCGAACGAACCAACGACATCGCCACCATCGATGCCATCAAGCGGGCCCGCGTCCAATCCGAGGCAGCAGGCTCCATCGCGCCCGATGCGATGCCCGAGCCAGCCCACCCGGTCGAGCCCGCCC
>JABMMX010000155.1 GCA_013205435.1 Deltaproteobacteria bacterium | reverse complement strand
CTTCTGCGGCGCTGGCGGCGTCGCGACGACCGGAGGCGGCGCTGCAGCAACGGAGTCCGCAGCGGCTATCACGAAGACGGCCGCGCAGTGTCCACATCGGGCTTTCCGGCCCGCGGGCGTCTCGGCCGGGATCTTCAGGGACGTGCCACAGTGACTGCAGGAGACGACGCGTTTCATGGACCGATCGTAGCAGTTTCTCGGGCTTGTCGTCCCCCGGGTTCGATAGGCACGCAGCGCGCAGCTCCAATCACGACGGCCGACCTTGAGACCCGGGCCGCGGACCTCTATGCTCGCGCGATGGTTCACGCCCGCTCGATACCGCTTCCGTCCCACTCCGTCGTCACTCGCGCCTTCACCACCTTCGTGTTGGCGTTCGGGGCGCTCGTGGCCCTTCGTGCGACGGCGGCGCCGCCGACTGGGCCCGGCTGGCTAGGGCTCCGACTCGAAGCGGCTACGCCAGACGAACAGAAGGCTCTCGGTGTGGAGCGCGCCGTCCCGAAGGTGGTACGCACGTTTGCCAACTCCCCAGCCGAAGCTGCCGGTGTGAAGCCGGGCGACTTCGTCATCGCGTTTCAGGGGGCCGACATCGCCGACACTCGCGACCTCGTGACGCGCGTCGGCGGCACCCCTTCCGGCACCACCATCCGCATTGAAGTGAGCCGCAACGGCCAGAAGGTGAATCTCGAGACCGTGCTCGCTCCTCGCCCTGACCAGCAGGAGCTTCTGCGTGGGGATTGGGTCGGCAAGACCATCCCCGCGATCACGCTCCTCGACGCCCAAGGTGCTGGTCGTATCGACCTCGCCGCGCTCAAGGGCAACGTCGTCGTCATCGACTTCTTCGCGACCTGGTGTGGCCCCTGCAAACGACTCTCGGTCGACCTTCAACGGCTCCGCAAAGAGCTCGGCGGGGCTGGCCTCGAGATCGTCAGTGTCTCGTCCGAGGACGCGGACACGGTCAAGGGCTACTCCAAGGAGCACCCGGTCCCGTACCGCGTGGGCGTCGACGACGAGAAGTCGTTCGAGAAAGCGTTCTCGCCGTCAGTCATGCCTACGATCTGGGTCGTAGACCGCGACGGTGTCGTCCGTGGGGCGTGGCTTGGCGTCGGCGAGTACGCCACCATCGAACGTACCATCCGCCAGCTCGTGTCGGCTCCTCGGGGCGCGTCGAAGTAGCCCTGCGTGCCCCTCACGAGCGAGCTCGACCCCTATGGCCCAGGGATTCGGCTCCCGGGTCAGAACGACGTCCGGGTAACCGAGCGCTTTCGCGTCGTCATCGACTCGCCCGAGGTGCAACGCCTCCGCGACGTGCGCCAGCTCGGCCCCATCCACCTCGTCTACCCCGGTGCCACCCACACCCGCTTCGAACACGCCATCGGCGCGCTCGGCATGATGCAGGCCGCGCTCAGAAACGTGGCACCCAAGGCGAACCTCAATGAGGACGACGTCTTGACAGGCCTCGCCGCCGCCCTCCTTCACGACGTCGGCCACTACCCCTTCGCCCACAGCCTCGAGGCCATCCACCGCAAGGGCGGCGACACCCCGCGCCACGAAGACCTCAGCGGCTCCATCATCCGCAACTCGGTCGCGCCGCGGACCAAGGGCCCCTCCATCGCCTCCATCATCGAGAAGCAGTTCGGCATCGACCCCGCCGAGGTCATCGCACTCATCAAGCACAAGCCGACCCACCATGCCCGCCCGGAGCGCCGGCTCGTCGCCACCATCCTCTCGTCGGGCATCGACGCAGACAAGGCCGACTACCTCGAGCGCGACGCCATCCACATGGGCGTCGGCTACGGCCGCAACATCGACCATGCCCGCCTCATCGGAAGCCTCTGCGCCAGCCCGGCCGGCGACTCCATCGCCATCTCCGACAAGGGCCGCGTCGCCGCAGAGATCCTCGTCTTCTGCCGCTACACCATGTTCTCCGAGGCCTACTGGCACCACACCGTCCGCGCCGCCAGCGCCATGATGGAGCGGGCGCTCGCAGACTTCCTCACCCGCGACAACCCGAGCCGCGAAGACCTCACCAGCATTCTCCTCGCACGCTCCGACGACGCCTTCATCCAATGGCTCGTCGACCACTCGCCCGCCCACTCCGCAACCCACCAGCTCCTCGGCGCCATGTCGGGCGGCTCACGCGCCCTCTACAAGCGCATCCTCACGCTCAGCCGCATCAAAGAGGGGCGCGACGAGCAGAACGCCTACGAGCGCATCTACCACCTCACCCCCGACCAGCTCGACGACCTCGAGGTCCGCCTCCGCGCAACCCTCGGCCGGCTCCTCGGCAAGAAGATCGCAGCCCACGCGCTCATCATCGACACGCCGCCTCGCGACAAAGACCGCATCGAGTCGGTCCTTGTGGTTTCGCACGGCTCGACCCAGGCCACCGCCACACCCCTCGACCAGCTCTCCCGCGTCGTCCAGGGCATTGGCACCGACTTCATCAAGGTCGTAAAGAAGATCCGCCTCTTCGTCGCCCCCGAACTCCGCGCGCAGCTCTTTGAAAAGTGCCCGCCGGAAACCGTCCGCGCCGAACTCCTCGACACCATCCTGAACTACAGCCCCACCGAATCAGCGCAGCAGCGCCTCTTCGAATAACGGCCAACGCCCCGGCACTCCCCGCTCATGTCGCAGCCCCCCGCAAAGACCAACCTCCTCGCAGAGCAGCCCGCTCCCGCAGCCAAGCTCTCGGCCTTCGACTTCATGAGCTCCGACCGGCCGCTCGACGCCCTGCTCCCGCAGCTCAAAGACAGCTACATCCCCTTCGCGCCCATCCATCCCCGCCTGCTCGAGATGGCAGACGACCTGACCGACGCACAGTGGGTGATGCTCTGGTGGGGCGACCTCGCCAATGAGCCGCTCCTCTTCCGCCAGCTCGCCAAACTGGTCGAGGCCACCCTCCTCGCCGAGCTCTCGCGCACGCCCGAGCAGCGCCGCGGCCGCAACCCGCGCTACACCGGCCTCCACCTGCTGCAGCTCACCGAGACCCGACTCGACACCACCAAGCCGCTCCGCCCCTTCGCCTTCGCGCCACATGCCGACCGCACCACCGCGCAGGCCTGGATGCCCATGGTCGACCGCGAGGCCAAGCGAACCGGCGTCGCCATCCCGGGCGAGCCCATCACCCACTTCTCGGTGCAGATCCAGCACCCCGCGGGCGAGCTCGGCGCCAAGCTCGAGCAGGTCGAGGCGATGCTCCGCGACCGACTCGCCGACGAGATATGGGGCAACACGCCGGGCGTGCCCAGCCGCCTTGCCGCGACCTTCATCGAAGAGATCTTCCACACCAAGATCCCGCCCACGCTCGACGGTCTCCGCACCCTCGAGATGCTGCTCGTCTCCACGCAGACCGGCGTCATCCGCTGGATCCCGCCCATGCTCTTCCAGGCGCTCTGCGACTTCATCGGCGTGCTCGGCCAGACCCTCTTCGACCGCGACATCGCCTGGGCCCTCTGCGAGCCCGACGGCGACTTCTGCACGCCGCCGCTCCTCCGCCTCGCGCTGGCGAGCGGCAAGCACATCCACATCCCCATCGGCCTCCATCTGGTGCAGTGGTGCCTCCTCCCGCTCCAACCGGGCGAAGAGGCCGCCTCCCTGGCCGACTGGGTCGCCGACCAGTTCACAGGCGCGGAGGCCTAGCGCCCCGCACGAGCCTTGGCTCGGCAGGGACGGTGCGCCACCTTAGAGGCTGAGCCCGAACCTTTGTCCATCGTGGGGTTTGCGATGACCGCCGCCGAGAAGTTTCTGCGCCTGTACGAAGAGCTGGCCGCGCTGCCCGAGGGGATACGCGGGGAGGTCATCGCCAGCGTGAAGACCACCGTCCCCAAACCGAGCCGCCCCGCTGAGGCGGTCGGCCGCCTGCAGCTACCGCGCGCCGTCGGAAGACCGGTTGCTCGTGAGCGCGGCAAGCTCGCGCTCGACCAGCTCGCGTAAGGCAGCCAGCGTGAGCGTGCTGAGCCGCTCCACCTCCGCAGGCGACATCAAGCGCGACGCGATCGCGAGCAACGTACGCTCCTCGCCTTCCTGCCGGCCCTCTTGCCGGCCCTCTTGCCGGCCCTCCTTGCGGCCCTGACGCTTGGCACAGCGAATCAGGTGGTCGCGGTAGGGAGAGGGCGGCAGCCTCTGAAACTCTTCCTGCAGTGCGTCCAACTCCTCGTCGCTCATCGGTACCTCCTTTCGTCCAATTTGTTCCATCAACGCTTCTCGAACATCGCTCGGCAGCAGCGGGTCCGTCAAGAAGTGATCCATGCGCTCGTTTGCCTCGGCCGTGTTGCGCGAAACGAAGGAGCCGCGCAGCAGCGCGTAGCCCGGCGCCCGCGTCAGCAGACCTGGTACAACGATGTAGGCCGCGCCCCGACGGCCGCGCGGAACCTGCCAAATGCCAGGCTCCAGCAGCACCGCCTCGTGATAGCCGAGGCGTGCGCGCGGGGGATGACGGCAGATGATGAGCAGCACCGCCTCGTCGGGGTCATCGGGTGGTGGCACCAGGAGTGGCTGCGCCAGATGCCGCCGGAACTTGCTCGCCGAGATCTGGCCCGACTCGAGTTCAATGACGATGCGCCGACCTTCGACAAAGCGTCTCAGCGGTTCAAGCGAAGCCGGGAGCAGTTCGCGTGCATCAATGAATATGTCTACGAAGTAGCCGTGGCGCGGCTGCGGCACCTGCTCCTGCACCAG
>JABMMX010000154.1 GCA_013205435.1 Deltaproteobacteria bacterium | reverse complement strand
GTGATGGTCAACTGCAACCCCGAGACCGTCTCCACCGACTACGATGTGCCCGACCGGCTCTACTTCGAGCCGCTCACCTTCGAAGACACCATGGAGATCATCGACCGCGAGCAGCCGCTCGGCGTCATCCTCCAGTTCGGCGGACAGACGCCGCTCAAGCTCGCCCTGCCCCTGCTCCGAAGCGGCGTTCGCATCCTCGGCACCCACCCCGACGCCATCGACCGGGTCGAGGATCGCAAGCGGTTCAACCTCCTCGTCGAGCAGCTCGGACTCAAGCAGCCCGAGGGCGGCACCGCGCTGACGGCGACCGAGGCGATCGTCATCGCACGCCAGATTGGCTACCCCGTGCTCGTCCGCCCCTCCTATGTGCTCGGCGGCCGCGGCATGCATGTCGTCCACTCTGAGGACGAGCTCACCGGCCTCTTCGAGAAGGCCAGCCAGGCCGGCGAGGGTGGCAATGTCCTCATCGACCGCTTCCTCGTCGACGCGCAGGAGGTGGACGTCGACCTCATCGGCGACGGCGAGACCTTCGTCGTCGGCGGCATCATGGAGCACATTGAGGAGGCTGGCGTTCACTCCGGCGACTCGGCCTGCTCCCTGCCCTCCTACAGCCTCTCACAGGCCGTCTTGGAGACCATCCGCAGCCAGACGGTCGCACTCGCGCGGGAGCTCGGCATCGTCGGCCTGATGAACGTCCAGTTCGCGGTCCGCAACGAGGAGGTCTACATCCTTGAGGTCAACCCCCGCGCCAGCCGCACGGTCCCCTTCGTGAGCAAGGCCATCGGCCACCCGCTCGCCAAGTATGCGGCACGGGTCATGGCCGGCGAGAAGCTGCGCGACATCGGCTTCACGGCCGAGATTGTGCCAACCTACTTCTCGGTCAAAGAGGCGGTGCTGCCCTTCCGCAAGTTCCCCGGCGTCGACACCATCCTCGGCCCCGAGATGCGCTCTACGGGCGAGGTCATGGGCATCGACACCAGCTTCCCGCGCGCCTTCCTCAAGGCCCAGATCGCGGCAGGCAATCCGCTGCCGCTTGGCGGTCGCATCTTCCTCTCGGTTAAGGATGCCGACAAGGCTGCCGCGGAGTCGATCACCCGCACCTTCCTCTCGCTCGGCTTCGAGGTCGTCGCGACGCGCGGAACAGCCCAGTGGCTTACCGCCCGAGGCCTCAAGGTGGCCACCATCAACAAGGTCGCCGAGGGCCGCCCCCATGTGGTCGACGCCATCATCAACGGCGACTTCGCGATGATCATCAACACCACCGCGGGCGCCCGGTCGGTCGAAGACTCGCGCCCCATCCGACGCGCAACGGTTCACGCCGGGCTCCCCTACTTCACCACGGTCGCAGGGGCCCAGGCTGCAGCGCTCGCGATGCAGGCGCGCAACGACGACGCCTCACTTGGCGTAGCGCCGCTTCAAGAGTATCATGCCCGCCTCTGACCGCGCCCCGCGGCTCCACCCCTAGCGATACTGCATCCCATGGCCATCCGATTCCCGATGACCCCCGCCGGCAAGGAGCGTCTGCTCCAGGACATCGATCGCATCAAGCGTGAGCTGCCTCTCATCTCCATCGCCATCGGCGAGGCTGCGGCGCATGGCGACCTCAAAGAGAACGCCGAGTATCACGCGGCCCGTGAGAAGCAGGGGCTGCTCATGGCAAGGTTGCGCGAGTATGAGTCGAAGCTTGCTGGCTGCGAGATCATCGACCCGACCAAGATGTCGGGCAGCAAGGTGCGCTTTGGCGCCACCGTCGTGGTGCTCGACGTCGATACCGACGAGAAGCACACCTTCCGCATTGTCGGCGACGACGAGGCCGACTTCAGCGCCGGCCTCATCAGCTACCAGGCCCCCATCGCGCGCGGCCTGCTCGGCAAAGACGAAGGCGACGAGGTCGAGATTCAGACCGGCACCGCCAAGCGGAACTTCGAGATCGTCGGCGTTCGCTACGAGGAGATCATCCTCTCCTTCCGGCCCGTCCCGAACATCTGACTTCGCGCGAGCGGCTCAGCCCTGAACCCGCTCCACCGAGACCACGCCGTCCACCTTGCCGAGCTGCTTGATCGCCTCGTTGAGCTGGCCGACATTGGTGACCAGGACCTCGAAGACGTTGGTGGCCATGCCGTCTTCTTTGACGCGGCAGTTGGCCTGCGCAATCTGCACGCCGCGCGAGGAGAAGGCCGCCGACATCTCGGCGAGCAGTCCCGGCTCGTCGCGGCAGATGACGCGCACCGTAACCCTCCGCTTGGAGAGGTCTTCGCGCTTTTCGGCTAGGTCGGACCAGCGCACATCGCACCGCCGCTCCGACTCCAGGTGCTGCAGACGGGGGCAGGAGGCCGTGTGGACGACCACGCCGCGGCCGCGGGTGACGAAGCCCACAATCTGGTCGCCATGCACGGGATGGCAGCAGCGGGCGTAGGAGACCATGAGTTCGCCATCCATGCCTGAGAGCGAGATGGCGGTCTTGGCCGGCTTGGAGATGAGTGACTTGAGCGCCTGTCCGAACCGCTTGACGGCGTTGACGGGCTGCTCGTCGAGCGGCCGCGCCTCGGGCGGGACGACCTTGGAGATGACCTGCTCCTTGGAGAGCCGACCGTAGCCTACCGCGAGGAGCAGCTGCTCCACCGACTGTACCTTGAGGAGCTCCGCGGCCGCTTGGAGGTCGCCGGACTTCACCAGCGTCTCGTAGCGCAGGCCATACCGCTTGAATTCCACGGAGAGCACGCCCTGCGCCATCTCCTTGGCCTTCTCTTTGGCCTCGCGCTGGATGTACTCGCGGATCTTCTGGCGGGCCTTGGTGGAGCGGACCGACTCGAGCCACTCCTCGCGCGGATGCTGGTCGGTGCGGGTGAGAATCTCGACCACGTCGCAGTTCTGGAGTTCGTGGCGAAGCGTGACGAGCCGGCCGTTCACCTTCGCATGGACTGCGTGGTTGCCCACCTCGGAATGGACCGCAAAGGCAAAGTCGATGGGCGTCGAGCCGGCGGGGAGCGACTTGATGTCGCCGTCCGGCGTGAAGACGAAGACCTCGTCGGAGAAGAGGTCGAGCTTCACCGAGTCGAGGAACTCCTGCGAGTTCTCAATCGAGACATGGGAGACGACGAGGTCGCGCAGCCAGGTGAAGGCCTGCGACTCCGGGCGCAGCACGCTCCGCCCCTCCTTGTAGGCCCAGTGCGCCGCGACACCATACTCGGCGACGCGGTGCATCTCTTCGGTCCGGATCTGGATCTCGATGCGCTCGCCCGAGGGGCCCAGCACCGTCGTGTGGAGCGACTGGTAGCCGTTGGCCTTGGGTATGGCGATGTAGTCCTTGAAGCGGTTTGGCACCGGCTTCCAGACATCGTGGACGATGCCGAGCGTCTCGTAGCACTGCGACTTGTTCTCGACGATGACGCGGAAGGCGGTCACGTCGTGGAGCTGCTCGAACTCGATGCCCGACTTCTTCAGCTTACGGAAGATGGAGTAGTAGTGCTTGGGGCGGCCTTGGATTTCGGCGTTAAGCCCCTGCTTGCGGGTGAGAGTCTTGAGCAGCGAGATGGTGTCGCGGATATACTCTTCGCGCTCCGTCTTGCTCTTGGCGACATGGGCGACGACGTCTGCGTAGGCAGACGGGTTGAGGTGGCGGAAGGAGGTGTCTTCGAGCTCCACCTTCATCCAGTTGATGCCGAGCCGGTTGGCGAGCGGCGCGTAGATGTCGAGCGTCTCGGTGGCGATGCGGGCTCGGCCCTCGTCCGACATGTGGTCGAGGGTGCGGAGGTTGTGGAGCCGGTCGGCGAGCTTGACGAGCACCACCCGCACATCGCGCGACATGGCGACGATGAGCTTGCGGACGTTTTCGGCCTGCGCCTCTTCGCGCGACTTGAACTCCAGCTTGGAGAGCTTGGTGAGGCCGCCAACGAGGAAGGCGACCTGTTCTCCGAACTCGGCCTCCACCTCGTCCAGCGTCGCGTTGGTGTCTTCGACGGTGTCGTGCAGCAGCGCTGCGCAGAGGCTGTAGATGTCGAGTTGGAGGTCTGCCGTGATGCCGGCGACCTCGACAGGGTGGATGACGTAGGGGTCGCCGCTCTTGCGCTGCTGCCCCTCATGCTTGGCCACTGCAAATCGGAAGGCACGGTCGAAGAGCGCGAGGTCGGGGCTGGGGTGATAGCCCCGCACCTTCCGCACAACTTCGTCATACCGCCTATGCACTTCGGCCTGCATGCGCCTCCTCGTGTTGCCGCCCAAAGTAGGGTCGACACGGGATCAGTATGGCCGTCCGCTTTGGAGTGTCAAATCTCGTTGAGCGAGGCGACGAGGTCGAACCTGCGGCGCACCTCGTCGGCCCGGTGCTGCGTCCGGGTCCGGCCCGCAACGAAGATGGCGCGGAGCTCCTCGAAGGCCACTTCGAGGTCGTCGTTGATGATGAGATGGTGGAACGAAGAGAAGTGGGCCATCTCCGCCCGCGCCGCCTGCAGCCTGCCTGCGACGACCTCGTCGCTGTCGGTTCCGCGCCCGCGCAGCCGCTGCTCGAGAACCTCCATGCTGGGCGGAAAAATCATCACCGCCAGCGCATCGCTCCGGTAGGCGAGCAGGCTCTCGGCGCCCTGAAAATCGATGTCGAAGAGCAGGCTGTTGCCGCCGCGGAGCTCCTCCTGGACCACCGCCTTGCTGGTGCCGTAGCGGTTGCCATGCACCAATGCGTGCTCTGCAAAGGCATCCTGTGCCACCATCTCGGCGAAGCGCTCGGGCGTCACAAAGTGGTAGTGCACACCATCCTGCTCGGCGCCGCGCGGCGCCCGCGTGGTCACGCTCACCGAGAGTTTCAGCGACGGAAAGGAGGCGAGCAGCCGGTCGCAGAGCGTCGACTTCCCCGCACCAGACGGACCAGACAGAATCAGCAGCATGGCAGAACCTTCAGACAGAGCGCCTGCCTCCTAGAGCAGCGCAGACCGCTCTGCCAAGTCTGCCCTGCTCCTCAGTTGGAAAAGCCGACGAAGAGGCCGCCGCCATTCCGCCAGCCGCTCGCATCGAAGCTGCCGAGGTTGACGGATGGAGCCCCCTTGCTCGCCAGCTTGTCGAAGTTCAGTTCGCTCTCGAGCGCAGGGCCGGTCTCGAACCAGAGTCCGCCGACGAAGGACTCGAACTCCCAGCGGGCCTCGAGGCCAGCGAGCAGGTCTGCGTGAGCGCCCCAGACGTTGCTCTGGTTGAGGTCAACGCCGTCGAGGTTCAGCGTTGCCTCGCCGCGCGTACCGCCGAGTTCGCCTGCAACGGTAGCATAGAGCGCGTCGTAGATCTGCCAGAGCGCCTGGTGGCGGAGCGAGATGCGGAAGGTGTTCACGGTCGCCTCGGAGCCGAGCGAGAGCTCGCTGGATTGAAGGCCGGAGACGGCGAGGCCTGCGCGGAGTTGGTCCGGCATCCAGGGCGAGGTGGGCGCCAGGTCGCGGCCGGCCTGCAGCGAGGCGAAGCCGCCGCCGAAGCTGTCGGAGGAGGCGACGCCGGCCACCTTGTCGAGGTCGGGCGTGATGTTGCGACCGCCAAAGTGGAGCGTGAGGTCGGTCCAGGCGCCGAGGTGTGTGTCAGACGGGGCCGCGGCGGCCTAGGGCGTCGGCGCCTTGTAGGGCGGCAGCGCGGGGGAGATGTAGATGACCGCGGGCATCTTCACGGGAGCCGGTGGCTCCTCAACGGGCTCCTCGACGGGCGCATCTGGCGTCACAACCGGGTCCAAGCGGAGCTCGGGCGGGACGGTCTCCGCGGGCGTCGGAGAGACTTCGTAGGGCTGCGCCGAGGCCGCTGCAGAGAGCAGCGTCAGGGCGGGGAGAAGGAGGAGAGAGTGCTTCATTGTGCGCTCCGATCGCGGCCCAGGAGGCCATCGTAGAAGAAGCCCTGGTAGGCTGCCTTGCGGGTCATGCCGGCGCTGCTGAGCCCGACGAAGGAGTAGCGACCGCCGGTGCCGTAGTGACCAGCAAGCAGGCTCTTACCATCGCGCGAGAGGGTCATGGAGGAGACCGCTTCGTCGAGCTCAAGCACGCTCACACGCTGCGTCGCGACATCGAGCCAGGCGATGCGGCTGTCGTCCACAAAGCTGGCCACAGCGTAGCCCTCAGCGAGCACCACGCTGTTGAGCGTGCCGCGCGACGGAAGCGCAACTTCGGTCTGTCGGTCGAGGTCGAGGACCGCGATGCCGCCGCCGTAGGCGTAGCTCACGAGCGCGTAGGTGCCCGAGGCATCGAGCGTTACCCTGCCCGCCTGCTGCGCCAGCGTCCGGAGCCGGCCAGCCGATGCCCCCGTCTCTACAAACAGCGCCACATCCGCATAGAGGAGCCGCGTGGAGTTGGACGCGTAGAACAGCATCTGCGGAGCAGCGCCCTCCGCGCCATAGAAGACAATGTTCGAAGCGGGGACGCCAAAGTCCACTGCCTCGACCGCGCCGCTCTCACCATCCATCAGGTAGCCGGTGGTCCGGCCCTGCACGAGCGCGAGCAGCTTGGAGCCGGGAGTGGGTAGCCGGTAGAGCGCGGTCGGCACGGCGCCGAGGCCGAGCAGGTTGACGGAGACCTCCACGTCGCGTCCTGCGCCCTCGAGACCGGGCGTCATGGAGACGGCCATCACGTCGGCCTGTCCGCCAATGCGGAGGAAGAAGGTGAGGTCATTCGGGTCGTCGGTGAGGTCTTCGC
The DNA here is from genome assembly GCA_013205435.1 of Deltaproteobacteria bacterium. GTDB lineage: Bacteria > Myxococcota_A > Bradymonadia > REDH01 > REDH01 > CAIWGR01. Next base: position 6,439 of record JABMMX010000154.1, on the reverse strand, counting down.
CGACGACGAGGTCATAGGCCGAGACCGAGGCGCCGGAGGCGGGGTCGGCGAGTCGGACGAGCCGCTGCCGGTCGGTCGTCGAGGCGGTGGTGAGGTCGACCCACGAGACCGCGTTCTGGCCCGAAACGAAGGCGTAGAAGCGCACATCGGAGCCGTCGCGCAGGGTGACGGGCGGCAAGAGCCGGAGCGCCGACGGGCGCGGGCCGTTGAGCGCGTGCGTGCGCAGCGCGGGAGCGGCCTCGTTGAGGTCGATCCAGGCGAGCTGGTTGGGCTGGAAGAAGAGCTGCTCGTCGCTGCCCTGGTAGCTGGGCGAGAACCAGAGCATCACAAAGCGGCCATCAGCCGACACCGTGACCGAGTCGAACTTGTCGGGCAGCGGCAGCGAGAGCGTCGTGCCGCCATCTCCGTCGAGGATCCGGAGCGCGGGCTCGCTGGTCACCAGCGCGACGCGTCCATCGGGCAGCGGCGCCTGGGCCACGAAGGCACCGTCGAGCGGGCTCTGGCTTCGGGCCACCGCGGTACCGTTGGGCGTAAGCGTGGCAATCTCGTTGAGCGGGCTCGCGACCAGCGCAAAGCCGCTGCCGAGCGCGAAGGTGGCGTCGACCGAGAGCGCCGCATCCCACTGGCTGCCACGCTCCTCCTCTTTGCAACCCGCCATGAGCGAAGCCGTAGCCACCGCACCAAGCATCCAACCGTAGAGAAACTTCATGACCACCTCACTCGATGAACGCGTTGAGGGAGAAGCCGGTGACCTCTCGCATCGCGCCCGTAGAAAGATTCAGAAAGGAGATACGCCCCTGCGGATGCGACTGCGTCACAAACATCCAATCGGAGCCAGGAAGCGCGCCCAGATCGGTCGGCTGCCGCGTGAAGTCGACCGACTGCACCGCGAAGCTGTCGAAGGCGATCCAGCGGGCCGAACGGACGCCGAGCGACTCGTCGGAGACCACGAAGAGCACCTGCGACTCGTCGCGGTTGAGCGCCACAGCACCAGGGTCTGCGGGCAGCAAGACGAGCTTGGCTGTGCCCTCCTCCAGATCGACCACGGAGACCGCCGAGCTCTTTGCGACGAGCTCCTCTTCGGGCTCGCCGGCAACCGGGCGACCGGCCGCGTGACCATGCACTACGAGCAGGTAGCGGCCGTTGGAGCTGTTGAGGATGGAGCGGGTGTTCTTGCGCAGGTTGAAGCTGGCGACCGCATGCGTGTCGACGGAGATGGAGGCCAACAGGTTGTCGCCCACATCGCCGCCCGTTGCGAAGACCCGCGCGCCATCCGCGCTCGGCACGAGGAAGCCGGCGGTTCCGACTGGGAGTGCAACCCAGTCTACGCCATCACCGGAGCCCTCTCCCGAACCCGAGCCGAGCCCAGCCGCCTCCAACGCCACGAAGCCCACAGCGCCACGCGATGGCGAGAGCAGCGCAAGCTCACGCGACGGACCAAGCAGCTCGATGTCGGTGAGCAGTTCTCCCGTCGCGACGGTACGGACCGCGCCGGTCTCCAGGTTAACGATGCCCAGCCCGTCGATGCCCGCACGCCGCACCACTGCGAAGTCTGCAGCCTCGGTTACAAAGACATCACGGTCGGCACCGAGCTGGCCCGCCACGCCGTCGTCCGAGAGCGGAATCGGCGGCACGCTCCGGTTCGAGGTCACCTCATCGATGACCAGCACGCTGGCCCCATCGTCGCTCACCACCACCGCGCGGCTGCCGTCGGCGGCAAAGGAGACCTGCCGCACATTGACGCCCACGCCGATGGTCACGGGTGCAGCGCCGTCGGCGGAGAGGTCGAGCAGCGCCACTTCGCTGAGCGGCCCCATCGTCTCGCCGGCCCGCGCCGCCGCGTTGTCGTACCAGAGAACGGCGCGAAGGCCGTCGGGCGAGACCGTGATCTGGTTACAGTTGTCGAGCACCGGCAGGCGGCGCACCCTGTCGGTTTCGCCTGCGCCGCCAAGGTCGACGACCGCGAACGAACCTTCGCCGCGCCCGAAGGCGACAACGCGGTTGGTGTCGCCCACCGCGAAGACCTCGGTCGGGCGACCGCCAATCTCCACAGAGGTGACCTTCGAGAGCGAACCCGAAGACTGAATCTTGGTCAGCGCGCCCTGGTCGCGATTTGCGACCACCACGAAGTCGCGGGTAACTGCTGGCTCGCTCAACACCAGAACCGTCGGGTCGCCAGTCTCGTCGCGTCCGCCGCCCGAACCGTTACCGCCGCCGCTGCTCGTGTCCTCGTCGTTCGCCATCTCACCGATGGCCGACATGTCGGCGCTCGAACTGCAGGCCGCCAGAAGCAGCCCCGCCAGTGTCAGCTGCAGCAGCCTATTCAATGTAGGCATTGAGTTCATAGGCGGAGATCTCATGTCGTTCTCCCGTTGCGAGGTCTACAAAGGTGATGCGGCCGCCGGCACCGGTCTGCGAGACATAGAGCTGCCCCGTCTCCTCCATCAGTCCGATGGCCTCCGGCACGCCGTCGAACTCGAAGCTCTGCGTGGTCAGCGAACCGTAGTCCACCCGGTCCACCCGCCGCACGCCGAGCGTCTTGTCGGCGATCATCAGGTAGGCCGCCGAGCCGTCCGGCGCCTCGACCACCGCGCTCGGCCGAACGGGCGAGAGATTGAGGTGGCTGTAGCCCCGCTCAAAGTCGATGACCGAGTAGCCCGCAGAGCGCTCGACGGTTGCGAGCAGGTCGTTGCCGGCGAAGGTCGGGTCGCCATCGTGCAGTACGATGCCGCGCGAGCCGGACTGCGACGGCAGGAGGCTCCAGACCGTCTTCCGAAGTGCTGTCGCTGTGAGGGCGCTGCCCGTCGAAGGGTCGACCACAGACAAGACGCGCCGATTCGCAGATGTGGAATAGAGCGCCACCTTGCCGGGCGCGAGAGAGGCCGCGAGCGGACGCACATCGCCATCCACCTCCACCTCCGACAGCGCGGGCTGACCAGCGAGCGCCGCGTCGAGCGACACCAGCGCAAGCGAGCGGCGGGCCGGCAGCGTCAGCAGCAGCGTCGTCTCGTCGAGGAAGTCGAGGTCCCCCGCTTCGGCCGCGAGCGGCACGAAGACCTCGGCGCCTGCGACCAGGTCCTCCACGCGCAACCCGAGCCGCTCCGGCTCGCGGAAGACGGCGAGCCGCCCGCTCCGGCTCACATCCACCCGTGCCCCGTCACCGGTACCGGCGAAGCGAACCAGCGGCAGCACCGTCTGCGTGGCAGAATCGGCCACGGCGAGGGTCGAAAGGCCGTCGCGCGACAGCACAGAGAGGCGATCGCCAGAGGCAGAAAACGAGACGCGCGAAGGCAAGAAGCCCACCGTCAGCGTCTTCACCGTGCGCGCATCGAGGTCAACCCAGGCGATCTCGGAAATGCTGCCAACTTCGTCGCCGGGCTGCGACGCCGCGTTGTCGAACCAGGCAATCGCCACCTGCCCGTCGGGCGACAGTTCAAGTGCGTTGCAGCCCTTGAGCACATCGAGCCGCGCGACCTCGTCGCCCTGCTCCAGCAGGCTCACATCGTCGCTCCCAACGTTGAGGGCCACCGCACGGTCGCCCGCCTGCGAGACCTTCACCACGCGGGGGTTATCGCCAACCCGGATGGGGCGCACATCGAGCGTCAGCGAGTCAACCCGCGCCACCCGGTCAATCGAGGGGCTCGGCACGTAAACGTAGCGCCGACCGGCAGCGGGCGGCATCAGCGGAGCATCGCGCTCCTCGGAAGGGTCGCTGGTGTCGGACTCCGCCGCACCACCGCCGCCAGTTCCGGCGTCCGAAGTGGGAGCCGGGGAGTCACCTCCGAAGTCTCCGCCGCTCGTAGCGCTCTCTTTGGATGCGAAGGCGCTGTCGCCACAGGCAGCCAGAGCCAGCGCAAAAATACCTGCAAGTCGAAGCTGCGTTCCGCGCATGACTGCCTCCTGATTCACTGCCCTTTTGACCGTCTTCGCAACTGGGATCAAGGGCGGCGATCCGGCAGCCTCGACGAGGCTATCAGGCCTGCTTCTTCGCGTCTGCCGTCACATCAAGCGGAACGCTCGTCTGGGCCACGGCGGGAATCTGTTTCTCGACCTCGGTCGTCTCTACCTGCTTCGGTGTGCCGCTCATCTCATCCTTGAAGGCGCGGATGCCGGCACCGAGCTCCTTGCCCACATTGGAGAGCTTGCCCACTCCGAAGACCAACACCACGATGACCAGAATGATCATCAGTTCGCTCATTCCAATTCCAGCCATTTGCGTCACCCTCGTTTCTGAGCGTCAACCGCTCGCCAGCCTCGTAACCCAACGCTCAACGTCACCGTTCTGCGCCTGCCCGAGAGCAGGTGAGCGCCCTCTACACCTTCCCACCGATCGTTGCCAACCCCGCAACCGCAGCGGCCCGTTCGGCGAGGCGCCGCGTCTTGCCCTCTCCCCGCCCGATTTCGACGCCCGAAAGTGTGCAGGAAACGACAAACCAGGGCTCGTGCGCCGGCCCGCGCGTCTCCACGAGCGCATAGTCCGGCCTCCGCTTCGCCGAGGCCTGGGTGTGCTCCTGCAGCGCAGACTTGGGGTCGGCCGCACCGGCGCCCTCCGCGTTGGCCCGTTCGAGCCGTTCGCCGAGCAACCCGACCGTTACGCGGTAGGCATGCTCGAAGCCCGCATCGAGAAAGACCGCGCCCAGGGCCGCCTCCACAAGGTCTGCCAGAATCGCATCCTTCTCGGTACCTGCGCTTCGCAGCTCGCCGCGCCCCATCAGCGCCATCTTGCCCAGGCCTAGCCGACGGGCCACCTCGGCGAGCGCCGGCTCCGAGATAACCTCCGCCCGAAGCCGCGACAGCTGCCCCTCCGGCAGCGTCGGCATCCGGTGCCAGAGCTCGCGCGCAACCACCATGCCCAGGAAGGCGTCGCCTACAAACTCGAGCCGCTGGTAGTGGCCCGCGTGGAGCCGGTTTTCGGCCGCAAACGAGGGATGGGTGAGCGCCTCCACCGCCAGTTCGGGCGCTGCGAAGGCGTAACCAATCGCTGCTTCGAGCCGCTCCACCGCCGGCTGCTGCTCCCGCACAAAGCCCCGCTGCTCCGCCGTCAGCGAAGGCCTCACCGTCTCAGAAGGATCGAACAATCCAGCCCCCTCCGAGCACCTCATCGCCATCGTAGAAGACCGCCGCCTGACCTGGCGCGATCCCCCGCTCCGGCACCGTCAGCGTGACCCGCGCAGTGGCTCCGTCGTCCGACAGCACCACACGCGCGGCAACCGGCTTGTGGCGATACCGCACCTGCACGAGGCAGTCGAAGACCGGCGGCGCCTCCGCCCAGGCCAGGAAGTTGAGCCGGTCCATCGTGAAGCCCTCGCAGGCCAACTCCTCCACGCTCCCCACGAAGAGGTCGCCCGTCTCGGCGTCGGAGCCCAGCACGTAGAGCGGCTCCTTGTAGGCCACGCCGATGCCCTTCCGTTGCCCGACAGTGAAGGCGTGGATGCCCTCATGCTCGCCGAAGACCTCGCCCGTCGAAGGCCGCACGATGCGCCCCCGCTTCACCTCTTCGTCGGCGAGCCGGGCCCGCACAAACTGCGCGTAGTCGCCCGACCCCACAAAGCAGATGTCCTGGCTCTCCCGCTTGAGCGCGGTGGGGACGCCCATCTCCTGCGCCAACAGCCGCACCTCGGGCTTGGTCATCTCGCCCAGCGGAAAGCGGATGCGGGCCAGCGATGCACGCCGGAGCCCGAACAGAAAGTAGCTCTGGTCCTTGATGCTGTCGCGGCCGCGGAGCAACGCAAAGCGCCCTTCCCGCTCTTCGATGCGGGCGTAGTGACCGGTCGCCAGAAAGGCTGCGCCGAGCGACTCCATGCGCTGCAGCAGCGCATCGAACTTGAGGTGGTCGTTGCAGAGCACGCAGGGGCTCGGCGTCCGGCCGCGCCGGTACTCGTCCACGAAGTAGTCCACCACCATGCGCCGGAAGGCCTCCTGGTAGTTCGCCACATAGAAGGGGAAGCCGAGCTGCGCAGCCACATCACGGGCATCGTTGAGGTCGTCTGGGGAGCAGCAGCTCTTGCCGATCTCCGCGGTCACCTTGCCGTAGAGCCGCATCGAGATGCCCACCACCTGATGCCCTTCGCGGTGCAGCAGCGCCGCCACCACAGAGCTGTCGACGCCGCCCGACATTGCCACGACAACGCGCCCCGTGTTGGCGAGCGCGTCGAGCGCAGAGGCGTCGACGTCGGTACTGCAGGCTTCGGTGGTCTGCTCCACTACATCCCCCGCCGGTACTGACCGCCAACCGAGAAGAGCGCCTCGGTGACCTGCCCGAGCGAGCAGTGTTTGACCGTCTCGAGCAGCGTCTCGAAGACATTCTCGCCCGCAATCGCCACCCGCTTGAGCTCCGCCAGCGCCGGGCCGGAGCGCGTTGAACGCGCCCGCTTGAAGGCCTCCAGCCCCTCAATCTGCTCCAGCTTCTCTGCGTCTGAAGCGCGCGCCACCTCGATCT
>JABMMX010000153.1 GCA_013205435.1 Deltaproteobacteria bacterium | reverse complement strand
GTTCTGCGGCGGCGTGCTGAGCGCGGTCTACCTCGACGTCCTCAAAGACCGCCTCTACTGCAACGACCCTGCCGACCCGGCGCGCCGCGCGTCGCAGGCCGTTATCTACGAGGTGCTGCGTGCCCTCGTCATCGGCGTCGCCCCCATCCTCAGCTTCACCGCGGAAGAGGCCTGGGCAGCCATGCCCCGCCGCGCCGGTGAGCAGGATTCGGTCTTCTTCGCCGACTTCCCCGTAGCCGACCCGACGCTCGCCGTTGTGCCCGCCGGCTTCGTCCGGCTGCTCGAGAAGCGGGGCGAGGTGCTGGAGCAGATCGAGGCCCGCCGCCCCAAGAAGAAGGGCGAGCGCGAGCCCGGCCAGATCGGCTCGTCACAAGAGGCCGTCGTCACCCTCACCGTCCCTGCCGAAGAGGCCGCGACCTATGCCGCACGCGCTGCGGAGCTCGCCGAGCTCTTCATCGTCTCGGAGGTCATGGTCGAGCTCGGCAGCTGGGCCATCGCGGTCAACACCGCCACGACCCACCGCTGCGCCCGTTGCTGGAACCATCGGGAATCTGTGGGGAGCCACGAGGCCTTCCCGGACCTCTGTGGCCGCTGTGCCGCGGTCGTCGAGGCCAACCCCGACCTTCTCCCCGTGCCTGCAACGAATGCCAACCCTGATGGGGCTCCCTAAATGAATAAGTATCTCCTGCTCCTGCTCATCGCGGTCTTCGGCGTCACCGCCGACCTCGTCACCAAGCAGCTCGCCATCGACCACCTCGCCAGTCCCTACTGGGACCACACCTTCGTCCGCATCGTACCGGCCGAGGCCGACGGCAAGACGCTCGAGTCTTGGGCCGCCGCGGAGTTCGGCGTGACAGCAGATGCCGAAGACGCACACACCTTCTACATGAACACCTTCGCGCTCGGCGACGGCACCCGCGAACCCCAGCGCCTCAACGCGGGAAGCGAGCTCAAGAGCGGCGAGAAACTCCAGTTCCGCTACCGCGAGATCGAGGTCGTTCCCGGCTTCTGGCGCCACATCTACGTGCGCAACCCTGGCGCTGCTTGGGGTATGTTCTCCAAGCAATCGGAGTCCTTCCGCATCCCCTTCTTCATCACCGTCAGCATCGTCGCCATGGGCTTCGTGATGAGCATCTTCCGCAAGCTCCGCGACGACCAGACGCTGCTCATCGTCACGCTCTCCTTCATCGTCGCCGGCGCCATCGGCAACTTCGTCGACCGCATGCGCTTCGGCTACGTCGTAGACTTCATCGACTGGTACGTCACCTGGGGCGGGCGCGACCGCCACTGGCCCACCTTCAATGTGGCCGACATCTGCATCAGCTGCGGTGTCACGCTCATGATCGTCCAGTCGCTCTTTGTGAAGGATCTGATCCCGGAGACGAACGCGGCCGAGCCTGCCAAGGATGCCTGCGCTGCAGAGCCGAAATCCGACCCGCGGGAAGGGTAGGGCGCCCGTGTGGCCAAGCATCTCCGACCTGCTCGGCTTCCGCGCCGCCGGCTCCACCTTTGAGGTCATCCTCTGGTCCATCGCGCTGCTCATCGGCGTCTGGCAGGCAGAGAGCGAGTGGCGTAGCAGCCGTGCCGGCGAGGTCAGCCCGCTAGGCTGGGCGCTCGCGCTCGGGCTCATCGGCTTTGGCCTCCGCCGCCTCTACGGCACCCTCCAGCAGGGTGAACTCTATCTGGGCGAGGATGGGCTCTCCATCGCGACCTACGGCTTCCTCTACGCAGTAGGCTTTGGCACCGCGGTGTTGCTGTCGCTCTGGCAGGCCAAGAGCCGTGCCGCGCTCGGCGCACCGCCGCCCGCCAAGGTCATCGACCTGGCCCTCTGGATGCTAGTCGGCGGCGTTGTAGGCGCCCGCGCGCTCGGCTGGCTGACCACGCTCCCCGCGGCGCTCTCCGCCTGCTCCACGCTCGGCAGCGACAGCCTCGACTGCCGCGCCATCTTCCAGGTCTGGCACGGCCCCAACGTCTTCCTCGGCGGCTCGCTCGGCTCCTTCGCTGCGGGCGCCATCTGGGCACGCCGCGGCGGCCACTCGCTCGCCGCCGCCTGCGACACCGTCGCACCCGGCGTTGCCATCGGGCACGCCATCGGCCGCATCGGCTGCATCGCCGCCGGCTGCTGCTACGGCGCCATGACCAGCGCCTCTATCGGCATCTCCTACCCCATCGCGAGCCCCGCCTTCGCCGACCACTACAACCACGCCGCCGAGGCCGGCCGCGAGCAGCTCGCCACGCTTGGACAGAGCTTCGCTGTCCACCCCTCGCAGCTCTACGATGGCGGCGCAGAACTGCTCATCTGCCTCCTCCTCGTTGCCACCCCCTTCGGTCGCAACCTCGCCGGCGGTCGCCGCTTCGCGCTCTGGGCCATCCTCTACGGCGTAGCCCGCATCGTCACCGAGATCTTCCGCGGCGACACCATCCGCGGCTACCTCGTCCGCATCGACAGCCCCGGGCTCCGCGAGGCGCTCTCCATCGGCAACGATCTGCCCTCCTTCCTCACCACCAGCCAGACCATCTCGCTGTCGCTCATCGCCGTGGGAATCTGGTGGTTCCGACGGCCGACTACGAAGGGCGCCGCATCGCCTTGAGCCTGTCGAGGTTGGTACGGAAACTCCGCTCGCCCGACTCAAGCGGCGGCGTCTCCAGCATGGCCGGCGTGTTCGCAAAGGCGGGGTGATTCACGAGGTGGGCGAAGGCCTCCGCGGTGATGCCACCGACGCCAATCTGGTCGTGCCGGTCCTTTCGGTTGCCCAGCCCGCCCATCGAGCCGTTGAGGTGGAAGGCGGCGACCTTGTCCCAGCCGACTGTCTGCTTGAGCTGCTGCAACATCTCCTCGCAGGCCTCCGCAGAGCCGAGGTCGTAGCCGCCGGCGAAGGCGTGGCAGGTGTCGATGCAGACGGCGATGCGGTCGGGGTAGCGCGAGGCGCCGATGATGTCGCGCAGGTGCTCAAAACGATAGCCGATGTTGGAACCCTGACCGGCGGTGTTCTCGATGACCACCATGGTGTTGACCGCGCCGGAGGCCTCGAGGCAGCGGTCCACGGTTGCTGCGACCTCGACGCAACCCCAGCTCTCGCTCTGCTCCTTGACGGCGCCCGGGTGGGTGTTGAGCCAGCGGACGCCGAGCTGTTCGCTGCGCACGATCTCGTCGGTGAAGGCTGCCACGCTCTTCACCCGGTTCTCCTCGTCGGGCGCGCAAAGGTTGATGAGGTAGCTGGTGTGGATCATCACATCGTTCGGGCCGATGTCAGACAGCGCCCAGGCGGCCTTCCAGCCATCGATGTCGGCCTGCGCGAGGGGCTTGGCCGCCCACTGTCGCGAGCTCCGGGTGAAGATCTGCAGCGACTCCGCACCATCCTCTTTCGCCAGCTCGAACGCTGTCGCGAGGGCGCCTGCACCACTCTCGTGCGCGCCGATCTTCACGCCACGCTCGCGGCTGCGAGGTCGAGGGCGCGGGTGAGGTCGGCGAGCAGGTCGTCTGCGTCCTCGATGCCGACGGAGAGCCGGATAAGGCCGTCACTGATACCGAGCTGCGCACGGATGTCGGCAGGGATGGAGGCGTGCGTCATCACGGCCGGGTGCTCGATGAGCGACTCGACGCCGCCGAGCGACTCGGCAAGCGCGAAGAGCCGTGTCTGCTCCAGCATGGTGGTGGCCGCCTTGAGACCGCCCCGCATCACGCAGGTGATCATGCCACCGCCGCCGCTCATCTGACGCTTCGCCAGTTCGTACTGCGGATGGCTCGGCGAGAAGGGCCAGGTGACCGTCTCCACCGCGGGATGGGCCTCGAGAAGCGCCACCACCTTCTCGGCGTTGGCGGCGTGCTGCCGCATGCGCACACCCAGCGTCTTGATGCCGCGGAGCACGAGGAAGCAGTCCATGGGGCCGGGGATGGCGCCGATGGAGTTCTGCAGAAAGTGGAGCTGCTGGGCGAGGCCATCGTCGCGGGTCACGGCGATGCCGCCGATCACGTCGGAGTGACCGTTGATGAACTTGGTCGTGGAGTGGACGACGATGTCGGCGCCGTGGTCGAGCGGCGTCTGAAAGATGGGCGACATGAAGGTGTTGTCGACCACCACGAGCGCGCCGGCCGCGTGGGCAATCTCGGCGAGTGCGGCGATGTCGACCAGCTTCAGCATGGGGTTGGTCGGCGTCTCGAGCCAGAGCATCTTGGTGTTCGGGCGCAGGTGCTGGCGAAGCGCCGCAGGGTCGGAGAGGTCGGCGAAGGTGAACTCCACGCCGAAGCGGGCGAGCACCTTGGTAAAGAGCCGGTAGGTGCCGCCGTAGAGGTCGTCGCAGGCCACCACATGGTCGCCGGCGCTCAGCAGGTGGAGGACGGCGTCGGTCGTCGCGCAGCCCGAGGCAAAGGCGATGCCATGCTTGCCATTCTCGACCGCTGCGATGCAGGCCTCAAGCGCGTGGCGGGTCGGGTTCTGGGTGCGCGAGTACTCGTAGCCCTTGTGGACGCCGGGGCTCGACTGCACGTAGGTCGAGGTCTGGAAGATGGGCGTCATGATGGCGCCGGTGGTGGGATCGGGCTCTTGGCCGGCGTGGATGGCGAGTGTGTCTTTATGCATGTTCAGTCCTGCGGGTTCGGCCGGTTCGGCTTGGCATCGTTGGTATGGGGCGGGGCGACCCGTGCCGCCCTGAAGTAGTGCTCGGTCGAATACTCAAGGAAGTTCGACACGCGGCTGGTGTAGAGGTCGGCATGCTCCTCGATGGAGTCGCCGAAGAGCGTGCGATCGTTGCCCTCCACGAAGACCGAGCCCCAGTGCGGGTGAAACTTCTGGTCCACCTTGGACTGCAGCACATGGATGCGCTGAATCAATCTGCGCCGAGCCTCCTTGAGTCGCTGCGACTGGTCGAGCAGCTCATCGTGCAGCGCGTGCACCTGCTGCCGGAGCGGCTCAGCGACAGCGCGCTCACCCTCCTGCTCCAGCGACTCGTCGAGCGACTCGCGGGCATCGGTCACAAAGGCAATCTCGTCGTTGAGCAGGTCGAGTTCGCGATCGAGCCGATCCCAATCGGCATACCGTGACGGCGCCTGCGAATTGCGGTCCAGCTCTTCGTCGAGCTCCGGCACAATCATCACCGTCCGCCAGCCGCGCGCCCGCTTGCTGACCAGAATGTCGCCGTAGATGTGGTCGCCCATGTAGAGCGTCTCCAGCATCGTATCGCCGAAGAACTGCTCAATCATCTCCACGTTGCCGCCCTCGTAGAGCCCCTTGTGCTCGAAGCGCGTTGCGACCGGCTCGATGATCTCGCCCGCCCTGTTGAGGCGCTGTGCAGGGAGCGAATCACGGAAGAAGCGCGGCTTGCAGGCCGCCGCCACCACCAGGTCGAAGAAGGAGGTCCAGTCCTGCTCCGCGCCCACCAGCCAGCTCATCAAGCCTTCGGTGTAGGCAAAGTTCGAGTTCGTCACGAGGAAGAGCTTCCGGCGCCCCCGGTTGCGCAGCGAGCGCAACGTGGCTGCCAGCTGCGGGTCAGGGATGAGGTAGCGCTCCTTGTCGGCCAGCACCGCCGCCTTGATGCTGTTGTCCTGATGCGAAAGGTCCACCGCCGCCCGCGTATCATCGCAGATCTTGCGGAAGTCGCAGGGCAGGGCGCGCGACTCGAACCAGTCGATCAGCGCGCAGATGATGTAGGCCTCAGGCAGGTCGAAGAGCGTGTCGAGCCGCATGAAGCGCCGGCTGTCGAGCCGCAGGACCTCGCGCCAGTAGAGGTCAATCTCGCTCTGCTCGAGCGGCCGTAGCCCGTGCCAGGCTTTCTTGATCTGGCGGTGCGCGTTCAGCTTCAGGAGGTGCCCGGTGGTCTTATCGACGCACAGACCGCGAATCGCAAACCCGGGATGAAAGGGAATCTCCAGAATCTCCGCGGGGTAGCCATGCACCGTGACCAGCCGCTCCAGCGCAAGTCCATGAACCAGCCGGTCCAGCTCCTCGCGCCGGTAGATCGCCAGCGTGTAGTCCATGTCGAAACCGATCCATCCGATCCGCTTCATCGGGATGTCTCGGATGGCAAACACCTGTTGCATCCTCTCGTGGCTCGGGCTCCTGCCGAGCTGCTCCAGCATTGCGATAACCCGCGCGCGGTCGACCGCACGATCTCCTGTCTCTGGCATAAACTCTCCCATAGACTTACCCGTCTCGTTAGCCGCGGGCGGAGGCGCCCGACCAGCAGACCGACCTCGCTCTTCTGTGCAGGAATACCGCTCTGCACAAGTGGAATCATACTCGGACGACCGCCCGACCGTCACGCCCTGGAGGCTTTCATGCTTCGTCGACTCCGCTCCTCCCTGATTCTCCTCACCGCTGTCGGCATCTCCCTTGCCGCCTGCTTCTCGGCTGTTGCGGCCGAGTCGAACCCGCTCTGGAGCGACGGACGCTCCGACGGCTCCCGCGCCAGCGAGCCCCTCAACTTCGGCACCTTCCGAACGCTCGCAGCGCAGGCCTCGCCGGCTGTCTTTTCCGTTAACGTCTCCACGCCGGGGCCACGCCGCCCTTTCGGCAGGGGGCCGCAGGTCGATGGCCAGGGTACCGGCTTCTTCATCAACGCCGACGGCTACGCCATCACCAACTTTCATGTCATCGAGAACGCCACCTCCATCGAGGTCGTGACCGACGACAACAAGACCTTTCCCGCCCGAGTCGTAGGCTCCGACGAGCGCACCGATCTCGCCCTGCTCAAGGTCGACGCCCCCACGAAGCTCCCCTTCGTCAGGCTCGCCGACTCCAACCAGGTACGACCCGGCGATTGGGTCCTCGCCATCGGCAATCCGCTCGGCCTCTCGCAGTCGGTCACCGCGGGCATCGTCTCGGCCACAGGACGCCGCGACGTCCACCCCGACGGCCGCGAACTCTACGAGGATTTCATCCAGACCGACGCCTCCATCAATCCCGGTAACAGCGGCGGCCCGCTGCTCGACATCTACGGCAATGTCATCGGTGTGAATTCCGCTGTCGCACGCGCCAACACCATCGGCTTTGCCATCCCCATCAACGTCGCCAAGACGCTCCTGCCGCAGCTCCGAAGCGGGACCGTAGAGCGCTCCTGGCTCGGCGTCCGCGTGCAAGACATGACCGAAGAGCTGGCCAAGAGCATGCAGCGCGACGACGCCCGCGGCGCCCTCATCGCCGATGTGGTCCCGGGTGGCCCCGCGGCCGACGCCGGCATCGAGCCCGGAGACCTGGTCCTGAGCATCGGTGGCGACGACATCAAAGACTCTGCAGAGCTACGCTGGCTGGCCTCCACGGCGGGGGTCGGCGCCGACCGCGCCGTCGAAATCTGGCGGGACGGAAAGTTGCTCAAGAAGAAGGTCAACTTTGGACGGCTCCCCGGCGCAGCCGCTCAGGCCGGACCCGAGCCGCGCGAGGCCCAGGCAGCGGGCGCTGTCAGCGGCGCGGGACTGACGGTGGCACCAATCACCGCCTCCCTCCGCGAACGCTTCGGCCTCTCTGCCGAACTCTCCGGCGTGCTCGTTGTCGCCATCGACGCAGCCTCCGGCGCAGCGCGCGGTGGCATCCAGGTGGGCGACCTCATCCGACAGGTCGGCCGCACCGAGG
>JABMMX010000152.1 GCA_013205435.1 Deltaproteobacteria bacterium | reverse complement strand
GTCAAGGAGGGTGGCGACGCGGAGCCGCTTGGCGGCGGGGACAGCGAAGCCGTTGAGCTCGAGCCTGTCTTCTTCGGCGCCGAAGGTGAGGCTTGTGCGGGTGGCGACGGGGCCGAGGGTGAGGCTCAGGCTGCCGGCAGCGGGCAGGTTGAGCCGGCTGTCGCGCTTGCCCCAGTACTTGACCAGGGCGATGTTGGGGTGGGCGACCACAGAGGCGTGCATCAGGAATCCGTTACGGGTTGAAGATGGGCCTCGAAGGTGGCCCGCGCAAGAGGCGCCAGTGCTTCTGCTACGGCAGGCGCGGTCTCGTCTGTGATGAGGGCGACCATGCAGCCGCCGCCGCCTGCGCCGGTGAGCTTGGCGCCGAGCGCGCCGGCGGCGCGGGCCGCATGGACGGCCGCATCGAGGCGGGCGGTGGAGACACCGAGCGCCGAGAGGAGGCCGTGGTTGAGGTTCATGAGGCGGCCGACCGCAGCCTGATCGCCGGCGGTGAGGGCTGTTTCGGCCTCTGCGACGAGGGCGCCGATCTCTGCGCAGAGGGCGCGGGCAACCGGGTGGGCCTCACGCAGGGCGGCGACCGAGGCGACCATGCGGCCGGTGTCGGCGCCTGCCTCGACCTCGGCGACCAGGAGGCGGAAGTGGCCGCCGAGCGCGACGGGGCGCATGCGGGGCGGGTTGCCGCGCACAAAGTGCATGAGGCCGCCGTGGATGGCGACGGCGTGATCCAGGCCCGAAGGGTTGCCGTGGAAGACCCGCTCGGCGGCCATCGCAGCGTCGAAGAGCTGGTCGGGGGTGAGCGAATGGCCAGCAGCCTCGGCAAGGGCGCGGGCCGAGGCGACCGCCATGGCGGCGCTGCTGCCGACGCCCGCGCCCGCGGGGAGCGAGGCGTCCAGATGGAGGTCGTAGCCGGAGGCGTCGAAGGGGAGGGCGTCGCGGAGGGCGCGGAGGGCGGCGGCGACCCGGTGATCGGCGTCGCCGGCGACATCGATGGACCAGGCGGGCACGGTGAGGCGCGCAGCCGTGCGGCCGGTGACGGTGGCGGAGACGCCCACGGTGAGGGCCGCGGCGAGCGCCGGCTCTCCGTACACCACCGCGTGTTCCCCAAAGAGCAGCAACTTTCCGTGAGCAAAGGCCATGCCCCCTCTTGCCACGGAGGGGCCCGCATGTGCAAACAAAGCAGGCCAAAAACTGCGATGGAGCCGCGATGAAGTTCTGGTTGATGAAGAGCGAGCCGGATGTCTTTTCGTTCGACGATCTGATGGCGCGACCGGCGAAGACGGAGCCGTGGGACGGGGTGCGAAACTACCTGGCGCGCAACCACATGATGGCGATGAAGAAGGGCGACCTCATCCTCATCTACCACTCCAATTGTGAGCCGCCCCATGTGGCCGGCATCGCGACCGTTGCGAAGGAGGCCTATCCCGACAGCAGCGCCTGGGATCCGGCTTCGGACTACTTCGACCCCAAGTCGCCGGCCGAGAAGCCGCGCTGGTTCCGGGTCGATGTGAAGGGGGTGAAGGCGCTCAAGCAGCCGGTGGCGCTGGCCACACTCAAGGGCGACAGCGCGCTGGAGGGGCTGGAGGCGGTCCGGAAGGGGACGCGGCTCTCCGTGACGCCGGTCACCGAGGAGGAGTTTGTGCGGGTGCTGGTGCTCGGAAACACCAAATACTCCACAAAGTAGGATAAAGATTACAGCGGGGAGCGAGGGGGGGTAGCTTCATGGGCATGGGTTGGCGTTCGGAACGCCGATGCATGCGCGACGATGCTGTTGCGAGAGCAGAAGCAAGTTGCGTGGCGCCTTTGGATTTGCAAATGCATCTGAGTGTTGTGACGGATCCCGCTCCCGTCGCACTCTGCTCTCTGGCTCTCTGGGCCAGGGAGTGGCGCCATGAGAGCCACCGAGGCGCATGACCATTTCGCAGCAAGAGAGCCGACGCCGAATCGCCTTTGCGGTGTTGGCGCCCTTTGCGCGGGTGGCGGTGAACTGGCGGCTTCCGCTTCGGGAGGCCAAGCAGCTCATCGAGCTGGCCTACTACGCCGAGGCGCGGAGGCGGGGCTACAAGCTGCGCGAGGTGGCGGAGCTGCTCTCTGTGAGCATGAGCAAGTTGGGGCTGATGTCGCGCGATCTGAAGGAGATCTTCGACGAGGGTACGGCGGGGCAGACGACGGCACGGAGGGTGCTGTCGGTGCTGGGTGCCGGCCCCCTGAGCGAGGCCAAGTTGTTGTCGGTGCTCGACGATGTGAAGGCCGAGAGCGTGAAGTTGGTTCTCGGCGACATGGTGGAGCAGCAGCTGCTGGAGATCGTGCCGGGCAGGACGCCGCTCTACCGGCTCGCGGCAGCGCAGTACCGGCTGGTTCAAGAGCCCTGGATGGCGCGCTACGACGCCCTGAACCACCTCATGACGGCGGTGGGCCAGACGATTGATGCCCGGTTTGAGCGGGGCGACGGGGCTGCGATGGCACGGACGCTGAGCTTCAAGATCAGGCCGGAGGATCATGCTCGTCTGGCGGAGCTCTACGAGCGGCAGCTCATGCCGTTGATTGTGGAGTTGGACCAGGCGGCTGTGGCTGCGGGCGACGCGGGTGTGGCGATGAATGTGGCGATCATGTGGGCGCCCGATTGCGACGGGCCGAATCAGCCAGAGATGAACAACGCCAAGGAGTCGACATGAGAGCCATTACGGTAGTGTGTGGGCTGCTGGTTTCATCGATGGCTTCGGTGGGCTGCGACGAGGCGCTGTCGCCCGCGGACGAGGCGCTGCCCTGCGGACAGGGCGAGCTGGTGGTGGTGCAGGGTCACAGTTACTGCGTGTTCGAGGCCTCCGTGGTGATCGAGACGGGTTTCAGCTGCCCCGAGGGTACGCTGCCGGCAGAGCATGAGGAGAAGTTCATCTGTGCGCCGCCGGACGGGCTGGCAGATGAGGCGCTGTCGGAGCTGTCGGAGGCGATCGACGCCATGGCGAACCAGCTCGATCGGCCCGCGCCCGTGAAGCCGATGGCGAATGCCGGACAGGCCGCGATGGCGCAGGATGAGCGGGCGGCTGACGGCGCCGATGAGGCGGCTGCGAGCAGCGTCGAAGAGCTCCAGAAGTCTGGCGGGACCGAAGAGGCCTCGGGCTACTAGCGCAGCGCGACGCGGAGGAGCTCGCTCGG
>JABMMX010000151.1 GCA_013205435.1 Deltaproteobacteria bacterium | reverse complement strand
GGCTCCTGCCATCGAAGTGGACGAGGCTCCTGCCATCGAAGTGGACGAGGCTCCTGCCATCGAAGAAGAAGAGGCTCCTGCCATCGAAGTGGACGAGGCTCCTGCCATCGAAGTGGACGAGGCTCCTGCCATCGAAGAAGAAGAGGCTCCTGCCATCGAAGTGGAAGAGGTTCATGCGACGCTCGGCGAGGTAATCGAGGTTGCCGAACAAAGTGCAGACGAGGCCAAAGAGTAGGGCGCTAGGGCGACAGAGGAGTTCATTGCGCGAGGTTAAACTTGTGCAACAGCGCTCGGTCGCTTATCCAAGCCCACGATATTCTCTACTTGAGGTGAGCTGGAATGGGCCGAGTCATTGGCATTGACCTAGGGACCACGAACTCGTGCGTTGCTGTTTCCGTAGATGGCGAGATCCTCGTTCTCGCTAACAGCGAGGGCGGGCGCACAACGCCGTCGGTTGTTGCCTTCACCGAGAGTGGAGAGCGCTTGGTGGGGCAGATTGCCAAGCGGCAGGCGATCACCAACTGGGAGCACACTGCGGTCTCCGTCAAGCGCCTGATTGGTCAGCGCTTTGATGCTCCGGCCGTCGTCGACACACGGTCCCATGTTTCGTATGAAATCGTCTCGTCGCCGACGGGCGATGCCTGGATTCGGCTCCGTGGTCGGGACTACAGCCCGCCCGAAATCAGCGCCTGGGTGCTCAAGAAGATGAAGCAGACCGCCGAGGACTACCTCGGCGAGGAGTGCAACGACGCCATCGTCACGGTGCCCGCCCACTTCAACGATGCGCAGCGTCAGGCCACCAAGGATGCTGGTCGCATCGCTGGTCTCAACGTCTTGCGTATCATCAATGAGCCCACGGCCGCGGCGCTCGCCTACGGCACCAGCCATGGCAGAGACGGACTTTACGCGGTCTACGATCTGGGCGGCGGTACCTTCGATATCACCCTTCTGCAGATGTCGGACGGCGTCTTCGAAGTTCGCTCCACGAGCGGCGACACCTTCCTCGGCGGCGAGGACTTCGACCGCCGCCTGGTCGACCTGCTCTCCCAAGAATTCCTCGCGGCCAAGGGCATCGAACTGCGTGACGACCGCATGGCACTTCAGCGGCTCAAAGAGGCTGCAGAGAAGGCCAAGCAGGAGCTCTCCAGCGCGACGGGAACGGAGATCAATCTGCCCTTCATCACCTCGGGTCCGCAAGGACCGCTCCACCTCATCCGCTCGATCTCGCGCTCGGAGTATGAGGGGATTGTAGAGGAACTTGTCGAGAAGACGCTCGGCCCCTGCCGCGATGCGCTCAAGGCGGCTGGCGCAAAGACGACAGACATCGACGAGGTCATCCTCGTGGGTGGCATGACGCGCATGCCGCTCGTGCAGGCACGGGTCGGCGAGTTCTTCGGTAGGGCCCCCAACCGGGAGGTCAACCCCGATGAGGTCGTCGCCATCGGAGCCGCCACGCAGGGTGGCGTTATGCGCGGCGAAGTGGCCGATGTGCTGCTGCTCGACGTGACGCCGCTGACGCTCGGCGTCGAGACGCAGGGCGGCATCTTCACGCCGCTGATTCCGCGCAACTCGACCATCCCGATCACGGTGTCCGAGATCTTCACGACGGCGGTCGACAACCAGCCCTTCGTCGAGGTGCATGTCTTGCAGGGCGAGCGCGCTCTTGTTCGCGACAATGTCAGCCTGGCTCGCTTCCAGCTCACGGGGATCGCTCCCGCGCCTCGGGGTCTGCCGCAGATTGATGTATCCTTCCACATCGACCCCAACGGTCTGGTGGAGGTTACGGCGCGCGACCTCGGCACGGGGCGAGAGACCGCCGTGCAGGTGAATGCCGCGAGTGGACTCTCGGAGGCCGATATCCACCGGATCGTGGAGGAGGCCGACGCTCGCCGCATCGATGACGAGTCGCAGCGCGAGTTGGCCGAGCTCCGCAACAAGGCCGAGGGGCTCATGTATACCTCGGAGCGAAGCCTGCAGGAGTATGCCAGCGTGTTGCCCCTCTCCGACCAGGAGGCCGTGCTCTCCGCGCTGGCCTACTGCCGTCAGGTGCTCGACCAGCACATGGGTGTCGAGGAGGTGCGCGGCGCTCTCTCGGCTCTCGAAGATGCAGCCTATCGGCTTGCCGACGCGATGTATGCCAATCTGGGCGGCCAAGGCTAAGGCAACCCATGCCGCAGCGTGACCCTTACGAGGTCCTGGGGCTCGCGCGCGGGGCGACACTGGCGCAGGTCAAACGGGCCTTTCGGCAACGTGCTCGTCAGACCCATCCGGACGGGCGCGGTGACGGTGCCTCGGAGGCTGCCTTCGACGAGGCGCGCTCCGCCTACATCCGCCTGCTCGACGAGCTCGCCATGGCGGCCGCGACAACGGGCAGCGACGGTAGTTCGCTCGACCTTGTTACCCGGCTTCACTTCACCCCGCGGGAGCTCGTCTTGGGCACGGAGCGGCGGCTCGCCTATCCCGTCCATCCGCGCAGCGACGGCGCGACGCTGCCGGCCGGAGGCCGGACGCTCGAGTTCACCTTCCCGCCTATGACGGCGGTGGGCGCGCGTCTTCGTTGGGCCGGACACGGCTGGCAACGGGGCCGTGCGCGCGGCGCGCTGGTGGTCGAGGTGGCGAGCTCGGAGATGCCATCGGCGGCCGTGAAGGGCGACGACCTGCGCACCGTGCAGCCAATCTCGATGGTCGAGTGGTTGCGCGGCGGCGATGTCTCCATCTCGGCTCCGGAGGGGCGGGTAGTCGTGACGCTGGAGCCACGCCACCCGCCTGCAACGAAACTCCGGCTCTCGGCGCGAGGGCTGCCCCGAGGCAAAGGCGGCCGCGGTGACCTCATCGTGACCCTGCAGCCGCGCTGGCCACTGCCCGAAGATGCGGCGTGGTCGCCCTTGCTGGCGGCGCATCGAACGCTCCATTCCGGGCTACTCGACCTCTTCTCGACGCGCGCCGACGCGGAGGAGCCGTGAGGCGGGCAGCGGCGTTTACCGCACTGCTGCTCGCAGCGCTGCCCGCCCAAGGAGCTGAGCCTTCTGGCCCTGCGGTCCCCGTGTTGGCGCTGCTGGCGCCGACCACGGGCAAGCAGGCTGCAATCGGAAAGCGGGTTGTCTCGCTGGTCTCGCTGGCACTCGCTGGCAGCCGTATCAGGGTGGTGGTCTTCGACACCGCGCCCTCTCCGCGTGCCGCCGCCGAGCGAGCGGTAGAGGCGGGGGCTTCACTCGTGCTGGGGCCGGTAGGTGCGCTGGAGACGGAGGAGGTGGCGCGCACGCTCGCACCGACCCGTCTGTCGATGCTCTCGCTCTCTGGTGTTGCGGGCGACGGCACTGCGCCCAAGCGGCTGCGGGGCCGCACGGCGCCGGCCGACGAGCTCCGCGCGATCTGCGCGCGCGTTGCTCCCATAGAAGGCGCGCGCATCGCTCTGGCCGCGCCCGAGGGCGCGGCGGGTGATGAGGCTGCGGCGGCCTTCGCCGGCTGTCTCACGGAGAAAGGCGTTGCGCTCTCGCGCCTCGTCCGGTTCCCATCCGCACAGCGCGACTTTGGCCGCACGGTCGCCGCGCTGGAGCAGGGGGCCCCTCGGCTGCAGGCTCCTGAACACGGGCAGGCGGGCTGGCCAGAGGCGCCTCGCGCTGCGGGTGGCATGGCTGCTGCGAGCGGCCGCCCGACGGTGCTCGTTGCGCTCGCGACCGCAGGCCAGGGCGCGGCGCTGCTGCCGGCGCTGGGCGTAAAGGGCTGGTTCGATGAGCCCACGCCGCTGCGACTCTTCGGAACGGGGTCGTGGGAGGGACCGGAGCTCGCTACGGCCGCCTCTTTCCTTGCCCATGTGAGTGTGGTGGAGAGCTGCCCGTGGAACGATCAGCGCGAGGCCGCCCGCGACTTCGTCGACCGGTTCGAGGGCGCCTTTTCGGAGCTTCCAACCCGCTTCGATGCCGAGGTCTACGACGCAGCGACCATGGCCAATCGGGGCAGAGCGGCGCTCCCGGCTGGCATGGCTTCGCCTGAGGCGTGGGCCGCTGCAATCATGGCGCAGCGAGAGGTAGATGGCGTTTGCGGAACGCTCTCTTGGTCGCCCGCAGGTGTGCTGTCGCATCCGCTACAGCTCTGGAGCGTAGATGCCGATGGCGAGATGTTTCCGCGGGCCTCTTCGTGGGATGATTGATTCGCGCGCCGGAGTTCGCCACCGTGCGGACGAGCGCTGGAGAGCAGCATGCAGATTCGATGCGAACATTGTGGTCACGAGGGCGAAGCCGCTGATGCGCGCAGCGTAGAGGGGGCCATCTGGGTGGTTTGCGGAGGCTGCGGCGAGGCCTCGCCGCTGATCAAGGCGTCGAAGCCCGATGCGCCCGCGCTACCCGTCGAGAGCACTCGCTACGCAACGACGGGCGTCTCGAACGCCGTCGAGCGTATGGAGCGGCTGGAGCCCGCGATGCCTTCCAAACCCGCTGCGCCTGCGGCCGGTCTACCCCCCCACAAGTGCCCCAAGTGCGGGCATCGGCAGGACGACGCTGTTGCCTGCCACAAGTGCGGACTGGTCTTTGCCAACGCCCAGAAGCGCAGGCCGTGGGAGGAGATTCCGCCCAACCGAAAGGTCGCATTCGGTCGCGTAGAGAGCGCCTTTCGCAGGCTTGTCGCACAAGACTCTGACGCGGCGGCACATGCCGAGTTCGAGGCCTTTGCAGTGAAAGAGCAGGCGGTCGACCATGCCGTCCGGCTCTACCGTCATCACCTCGCAGACTACCCCGGCGACGAAGTTTCGCAGATGGCGCTGAGCGGTCTTGTCCAGCGTGCGCAGATGGTAGCGCAGTCGCTTGCGCGCGAGCAGATCAAGACGACGGTCAGCGAGGCGAGCCGCGCGCTGAAGTGGGGATTGGCTGCCGTGGTCGTGCTGCTGCTTGCTGCTGCAGGCTTCTGGCTCCTCCGCCTTATGAAGGCGCAACAGCAGCTGCTGCCGTGAGCAGGCTCGACGAGCTCGCGGTCATTGAGCGCCTTACGCGCAGCCTGTCGCTCGGGCGGTCAGGGCTTTGGAGTGTGGGCGACGACGGGGCGCTGCTTGCCGCGCAGGATCGGCTCGTCGTTACCGATGCCATGGTGGAGGGCCGCCACTTCGACCTCCGATGGAGCAGCTGGTCGGATGTGGGCTTCAAACTACTCGCCCGAAATGTGAGCGACATCTTCGCCATGGGCGGTCGCCCGACCGCGATGTTGCTCACGCTAGCACTCCCGTGCAATCTCGCCGCGGCGGCACTCGACGCCTTCGCCAAGGGGCTTGAAACGGCAGCGGCTCGCTGGGGCAATCCGGTGCTGATTGGCGGCGATACCACATCGGTCGACGGGCCGGCCGTACTCACGCTCACGCTCTTCGGCAAACGGGGGTCGCGGCTGCTTGCACGCAGCGGCGGTCGCGCGGGTGACCGACTCTGGGTTGATGGCCCACTTGGGCTGGCTGCCGCAGGCCTAGCGCTGCTGGCGAGCGGAGAATCGCACCGCAGCGAGGTCGCTGTCGCGGCACATCGACGCCCCTCTCCCAAGCCACTGCTCCCTGGTGCCATGCGTGCTGCCCACGCCTGCATAGACATCAGCGATGGCCTCCTCCTCGACGCTTCGCGACTCGCCAGCGCTTCTGGTTGCGGGCTCGTAGTGACCGAGGTGCTGCCGGGGCGCGAACAGCTGCAGCCCCTTGCGCGAGACCGCGAGGAGCTGGCCGCGTGGCAGCTCACCGGGGGAGACGACTACGTACGCCTGGTTTCCGCCTCGGCCAGCCCAGGCCGCGGCTGGAGCCCAGTCGGACGGCTTACGGCCGATGAAGGCTGCTTCATCGAGCGAGAGGACGGCACGCTCTACGCAGCAGCACCGTCCGGCTACCTCCATCACTTTGGTCAGCCATGACAAAGTTGCACGACAACGCGGAGGTCGTGGTAAGAGGCGGCCGTGGCGGGGTGGTTCGAAGGATGGCGAGGGCGGCGTGAGCAGCGAACGAACAAATCGTGGTGTGAGCGTGAAGCCGGCCGGAAAGCAGGCGAAGAAGCCCGCAAAGCCTTCGGGCGGCTCGGCTGGCTGGGGCCGCAAGATCGCGCTCTGGGGCATTGGGTCGCTACTCGTCTCGGGGGCTGTCGGGGCCGGCGTCGTCGGAGGTCTCTTCTGGTATTGGGGACAGGACCTGCCCGACATTCGCACCCTGCAGGACTACCGGCCTGCGCAGACCACCCGCATCTACGCCGCCGACGGGCAGGTTATCGCCACGATCGTGGACGACGACCTCATTCGTCGTACGGTGGTGCCCTTTGACGAAATCCCCATGGTGATGCGCAAGGCGCTGCTCGCCGCCGAAGATGCCAACTTCTACGAGCACGAGGGTGTCGACTACATGGGCCTCGTCCGAGCAGTCGTTCGGAACCTCCAGCGCGGAAAGTTGGGACAGGGCGCCAGCACCATCACCCAGCAGGTGGTGAAGAACCTCATCCTGACGCCTGAGCGAACCATCAAGCGGAAGATTCAGGAGGCGCAGCTTGCGGTCAAACTCGACCGCTACCTCCGCAAAGACGACATCCTTGCCATCTACCTCAACGAGGTCTTCTTCGGCGCGCAGGCCTACGGCGTAGAGGAGGCTAGCCGCTTCTACTTCGGCCACGGTGCCTCTGCGTTGACGCTCGACGAGGCCGCGCTCCTCGCCGGACTTGTGCAGTCGCCCAACCGCTACAATCCCTTCAAGAACCTCGACGCAGCGCTCGGGCGCCGCCGCTATGTGCTCGGCCAGATGAAGGAGAAAGGCTTCATCACCGCGGAGGAGTGGACCAAAGCGTCGGAAGCCAAGGTGACACTCGTCGACCCAGCCAAGCGTGACGGCGCCGAGGGTGCAGCCCCCGACTATGTGGTCGCGGTGCGCGAGTGGCTCGACCGAGAGCTCGGCAAAGACAAACTCCTCGGCGCAGGCTGGAGCATCTACACCACCCTCGACCTCGACCTTCAGCGCGCTGCCGTCGCCTCTCTCCGCAAGGGGCTCCGCAAGCACGACACAGAGCACGGACTCGTCACGCCCAAGCGCACCCTGACGAAGTCGGCCGATCGCGAGAAGTGGCTCAAGACGGGCAAGGCAGAGCACCAGAACGGCGACCTCAAGCCAGGCAAACCGGCCGTCGGCATGGTCGACGCCGTCGAGGGCGGAAAGGTCTGGATGCGCTTCGGCCCCGAGGTCCGACTTGAACTCAAGCTCGACCCGCTGATCCGCTTCGCCAAAGATGAGGCCGACCTCAAACAGCGTTTCCCGGTCGGAGGGCTCTTCACGGTCGTCCGCCCCGTGGGCGGTCCAGCAGGCGACGATGCCCCCGTCCGACTTGCGGGGGAGGCAGAGGGAGCAATCGTCGCCATCGACCCTGCGACCCGGGCCGTGCGCGCCATCGTCGGCGGCTACCAGGTTTCGGGCTCCGGCTTCCAGCGCGCCATCTCGGCACAGCGCCAGATGGGCAGCAGTTTCAAGGTGCTCGTCTACGCGCAGCTGCTCGCGTCGCGCACTGCGACCGCCGCCACCATCTACGCCGACCAGCCCGCCAGCTTCGTCATTGATGGCAGCAGCACCTGGCGCCCGAAGAACTACGATGGCTCCTTCAAGGGGCTCATGTCGGTACGTTCGGCGCTCGCGCAGTCACGCAACGTCATCGCCGTGCGCGCGCTTGAGCAGGCCACCATTCCCGCAGTGATAAGCTTGGCCAAGAGCATCGGGTTCTCCACCGGGCTCAGCAACAATCTCACCCTGGCGCTCGGCTCGGCAGAGGCCTCACCGCTTGTGGCAACCAACGCCTTCGCCACCTTCGCTGCCGGCGGCAGCTACGAGCCCCCCGTCTTCGTGACGGAGATTCGTGGGCCGCGCCAGCTCGGAGATGATGGTGCCTCTACCGTCTACCAGCATGCCGCCGCGCCCGTTCGGGCCATCGACCCGGCCGTCGCCTGGCTCACCACCTCGCTCATGCGCTCGGTCGTGGAGGAGGGCACTGCGGCCCACGCGAAACGGCTCAAGGTGGAGATCGCGGGCAAGACGGGAACCACCAACGACGCTCGTGATGCCTGGTTCATCGGCTTCACCAGCGACCTCGTGATGGGCGTCTGGCTCGGCCGAGACGACAACGGTCCGCTTGGCCGGGGTGCGACGGGCGGCGGTAGCGCCGTGCCGATCTGGACCGAAGTGATGCGCACAGCCATCGAGCAGCGTCGGCCGCCTGCGTTTGCCGCGGCCCCCGAGGGCATCGTCTCCGCGGTGGTCGACACGGCGACGGGCATGTTGGTGAGCGCAGAGACGAAGCGTTCGCGCACCGAGTTCTTCCTCGCCGGCACCGAGCCGACGGAGGCCGGCTCCACGGCCGGCGATCCCTCGGTCAACGACCTCATCCTGCAGGGCGGCGCCGTCCAGGGAAGCGGCGAGCAGGGCGCACCCGACGACGGCTTCTAGGCCGCCTAGCAGCATGGGCTCTTACCGTACCGGCGTAGTCTCTCGAGGCCGCTGTGGTGCGCCACCGTTCGCGCAGACCGCCTTCCACAGCGTCCCAAGGCAGCAGCGCCTATCTGGTCCGCGCGGGGTGATGCCACATGCGTCGCCGAAAGACGCACTCCAGGCGGCGACTCATCGCGCTGCACGCTGACGCTCGTTCAGAAATGAGGCAGCTCCGCCGGCAAGCGAGCATGCAGCTGTGCGCGCCTTCTCGCGGCAGCCCAAAAACGGCGACGGCCCGCAGAGCGGGCCGACAGAGGCGCGGGCCGGGAGGCCCGAGCCAGCTAGAAGTCGATGCCGGGCATGAAGACGTTGAGGCCCTGCATCATGCGGACGGAGTCCGCGAGGTAGCGCACATCCTCTTCCTGCGACTGCAGGTCGAAGACGATGCTGCCGATGAGGCTGGGCACCAGCGAATCGAGGCGGTTGACGAAGGAGCGGTCCAGGAAGCCGTTGCGGATGATGGCCTGGAACTCGGGGTCGCGGACGACCGACGACAGGGAGTCTCCCGAGGGGTCGACCGCCGTGATGGTCTGGTAGAGGGCCTCGAAGTCGCCGGCGCTGGCGCTGCCCGGCAGGTTGGCGAGCAGGGTCTCGATCTCGGTGAGCGAGTCCTTCTCGATCTGCAGCGTGTCCATCTTGGCGAGCATGTCGTAGCCGATGCGGATCTTGTCGGAGGCGCGGTCGGTGGGGTCGAAGCCGGTGGGGACCTTCGTCGCGTACTGGATGCCCAGGTCGCTCGTGTAGGTGAACCACTCGAAGCCGGCAGGGAGGTCGCCCGTGGTGTCGCGAGAGACCACGTAGATGGCTGCGCTATCGAGCCAGCGCGAGCTGTAGGTCGCCTGGAAGTAGGCGGTGGGGTAGAGCGTGCCGAGCGTCCGCATGTTGAAGTCACTGCGGCCGTAGATGGCTGAGTAGGGGTTAAGGATCTGCTGGCCGGCAGCGCAGGAGGGGCCGGTTCCGCGGATGGCAGGAATGGGCTCGATGGCGATGGTGCCGTCGGCGTTGCGGGTCACGCAGCGGCCCACATCATCAAAGTTCTCGGTGATGACGCCGCCCATGAACTTGGTCAGGTCGTCAGCGAAGACGATGTAGGGCGGGATGACAAAGCCGGACTGGTTCGAGTCGGTGTCGGTACCGACAACCTCCACGTCGCCGCTCATCAGGGCGATCATGGCGGCATACTTGTACCAGAAGTGGGACATGATCTCGGTGCCGAGGCCGAAGTAGGCGTCGTAGTAACCGATCTGGCCGTCCTCGTTCTCCTTGAACTGTGCGAAGCTGTAGCGGGCGCCATCGGTGAGGGTGACGTTGGCGTAATCCTCGCCGTAGTAGCCCTTCTGCGCGGCCTCAGAGGTCGAGGGCAGGCGGTAGTCATACTCGTAGGAGAGGTTGACCAGCTGGCCCGTGACGTTGTCGGTAGCGTAGGTGCCGGGGCTGGGTACCGTGATGGCCTCAGCAATGAAGTTGATGGCCTCCTGCGCGGTGATCGAGGAGATAAGGCCGCCATGCTCGGAGTTGTACCACTCGACGCCGCGACCCGAGGCCTTGAGCAGCCAGAACTGGTAGGCATTGAGGGCGGGGGTGAAGTAGGTGCTCATCGCGCCGGCGAAGACCGGATAGATGGAGATGGCGAAGCCGGGGCGCTCGCGACGGAACATCGAGTAGACGTAGCGCGACTCATACTGCTCCTTGAGGTTGACGAAGTTCTCGTAATCGTCGGCGCCGGAGTCGAAGATGCGGCAGTCGCTGGCCGAGCCGTTGTACTCGTCCGAGCAGAAGCCGTAGGGGACCTTAACGTCGCCCGTGCCGATCTCGTCGGTGAACTTCATGCGGCGATCGTACATCGGGGTCATGCCCTTGAGGTGGGCAAGGCCAGCCTTGATCTCAGGAGAGTAGGCGAAGGCCACATTCGAGGTCGCGTCGATGGCAGGAGCGGCCTCGTCGTAGAACATGACGGGCAAGGTGCTGTAGTGCCAGTAGGTCCACTGGTTGTCGCGGATCCGGTCGCCCTCGGGGTCGGTGTCGGTCGCGCCGGCAGCGGTATAGGTGTAGTCATCGACGTCGAGCATGGTGGTGACCTTGTTCGGCGAACGCGAGACCGTGCTGCTGTCGAAAGAGCCGGTGACAGGGTCGAAAACGGCGCGAACCTTGAGCTTGCTCGGGGCCTCGTTGAAGACCTCAAGCATGTCCACGTAGGAGTAGGCGATGGCGGCGTAGTCGTACATGCCGAGGCCCGAGATGTCGGAGTTCGGCTTGCGGGCGTACTCCATCGTCGAGCTGTAGGCATACTCGGTGATGCTGTTGGTGAACTCGGTGCCGTCCGCCAGGCGACCCTCGCGAATCTGCTGAAGGAGCGCGGGGTTTTGCGCTAGGCGGTCGGCCTCGCTGCCGCCGCAGGTGGCAGGAGCAACGTCACCAGTTGCGTAGCCGTCATACTTGAAGGTCTTGTAGCCGGCGCCATCGCAGTCTTCGTTGAAGGTCTCGTGGCGGAGAGCCCAGTACTGGGGGAAGTAGTTCATCGCGTCCGAGGAGGCGCGGAACTGGTGGCGCATGCCAACCGTGTGACCGATCTCGTGCTCGAGGGTGGCGCGGTGCATCTTGCCGCGAACCCACTGCCAGAGCTCCACACGCAGGGCCTCGGTCGTTGGCGAGTTCGGGGTAGGAGGTGAGGAGCTGAGCGCGGTACTTGGCGAGCTGGTAGGCAAGGCCAATCATGTCCGAGTCCCAAGCGCCGTCCATGAAGCAGAAGCTCTTCATGCCATACTGACGCTGACGCTCGCCCATGCGGCGGCTGACCGCCTTGAGGGTTCCGAAGTCGATGGGCGACTCGAAGCTATCGGCAGCTGCCTGCTCGTCGGCGGTGAGCTCCTTGCCGGCCTCGCGGGCGATCTGCGCAGGGCGGGAGAGCTGCTTGAACTCGGCAAGCTTGGCGCGCTGCTCCACGGACGAGCCGCGGAACATCTCGAGCGGCTCGGTCTGCATGGCGCTCTTGGCGCGGAAGAACTCGGGGTTTTGCTTGAGGAGCGTCTTGACGCGGGGACGGTTCAGGACCTCGAGGCTGGTGCGCTTGGCCCGCTCGAGGTTCTTGATGTTCTTGTTGATCTGGCCCTTGAGGAAGTTGAAGTACTTGGCCTGGCCCTCGTTCTTGAGGTTGCCGAAGTAGGCGTCGGCGGGGAACTGCTCCCGAAGGTTTGCGAAGTACTCCTTCGTGGGCTTTGCAAAGCCGACATCTTCCGGCTCCAGCTCGCCGAGGAGGATCTGGAGGAGCTCGTAGACCCGGTTGGCCGACTCGTCGTAGTTCGACCCGTTCATGTTGGCGTTACCGCTCACGAGCTGAGCGGTAAGCGGGTCAGCAGCGCTCGGGCCGTAGCCGCCCCAGGGGAGCGTGGTCTGGTTGTTGACCCAGTTGATGTAGCTGTAGCGAAGGTCGCCGATCAGCTTCACCGTGCCAGCCTGCTTGCAGATGCCCTTCTGGTAGCCCTCGACCGAGGCCTTCACAGCATTCTCAATACGCACAGCGGAATTGGGGTCCTTGGTGTCAGCCTTCCAGGCGTCCAGCGTGGGCTGGAACGCCTCAAGGTTGTCGAAGCCGGGGTTGAGGCAGAGGTAGAACATGCGACCAACCTGCTCGGGCGTCTTGCCCTGCGCAGCGGCAACGGCACGCGCGAAGACAGCGCTCCACTGCTCGGTCGCCTCGAAGGTGTCGTCGAGAAGCGGGATCGGCAGTTCGGTGTTGACGTAGTAGGCGAGCGGCTTGGCTTCGCGCTCGGCCATCGCCTTCACGGAGCCATCGTCGTTCCGGTACTTCTTGAAGATCTTCCAGTTGTTGGCGAGCAGGACCTTTGACGAGTCGCGGCAGCCGTAGAAGCGGTCGTAGACGCAGCGCTCTACCCGGAAGAAGCCGAACTTGAGCATATCGTACTCGTCATACTGACGGGCGATGTAGTCGTCGGTCGGGTCGACCTTGCGGAACGACGAACGGACCTCGACGGTCTCGGGGCCGCAATCGGCGCCGTTGTTCGGGTAGCCGAAGTCGGTGATGCACTCGATCCAGGGCGAGGCGCTCACGTAGGTGGTGACAACGTCAAAGTAGACGACCTGGTTGTTCTCGGTCGTGCAGTTGACGTGGATGCCGTCCTTGTCCGAACACTCGGTGCGGAAGGTGACCTCTTTGCCCGAGTCCTGCGGGGTGACGGAGACATCTCCCATCATCTCGATGCTCGGGAAGGGGTCAGACTCCGACGCAATCTGGTTGTTCGTCCAGTCGACGCGGAGGTACTCACGCTCATACCAGGGACGGTCCGAGCCGTTCTCCGAGATCGTGTTCGTACGCTCGCCCGTCGAGGCGTTGTAGTCGCGCTGAACATCGAAGTACTGGCTGATGCGGAAGCTCACGACCGGCTGGCCGAACTCGGGCTCGAAGCCCGCCACGCCCTGCTGGCTGGTCGAGACTCCGATGACATCTTCGTGGGTCCGCTTACCGATGAGGCTGTCTTCGGTGAACTCGAATTTGATCTTCTCCATCTGGCCTTCGAGGCCCTGGAAGGCGGTGTAGGCGGTCGAGTTGGCGTCCACCACCGTCTGGCGGAAGTACCACTCGCCCTCAAACATCTTCTTCGCAAGCTTGTTGGGCTGCGTCCGGTCGATGTCGCCAGGCACCTCAGCACATCCGGCGAGGTAGGCAACGCCCACAAGCACCAGGCTCATTGTAGTCATCCGATTTCTACGCGACATGCTCTACTCCTTTCAAGGTGGCGACAGGCGCCACGCAGACTGTTTGAATTGCTCGTAAGCGTTGAAGGTTTGAAGCGCTAGTAGGAGGCGCGCACCGACAGTCCCACCGAGGTGTACCGAAGGTTGCCCGACTCCAGATCAAAGAAGGGGAAGGGGGTGCGCTTGTGGTCACGCGTCGTGGTCGCGTTCCGCGTCGTCATCGAGGTCGACACACCGAACACTTCGTTGATGCGGTAGGAGGCGTTGAATCCCCCCGACATCGACTGGCCCTGGCGCGTCCCCGAGATGGAGTAGGGCGAGTTTCGCACGCTCTTGTCGGTCAGCGAGGCCACATCGTAGGCGAAGCTGTCGGCGATGCCGAAGCTCATGCCGGTCGAAACGCCAGACTTGCCCCACTTGTAGCGCAGCGACAGGTCGTTGCTCACGCTGTAGGAGGAGAAGATACCGGAATCCAAGAAGACCGCAGTCTCTGCCGTCTTGTAGTTCTTGGTCGTGTCCGTGATGGTGTTGACCAAGGACTGCTCCCGCGACTCCGGTGAGGGCTGGAAGACGTCTCCGCCGATGTCGTTCGCATTGTCCACGATGAGCGATGCGTCGCGATAGAAGTTCTTGGAGTAGCCGAGCGAGTAGCTCAAGCTGAGGTCGGCGTAGGACCAGCTCAGGTCGGTGCCGAGGCTCACGTCGCCATACCGGTGCTGAAAGAGGTCGTCGGGCGTTAGGCCGGCCGACGCCCCGCCGCTGAAGCTGATGCTCGCGCCGCTCTCTCCCAGCTCAAACCCGCTGTAGGAGACTCCCAGGCTCGGGCTCGAGAAGCAGACCGTGCGAAGTTGGTTGCCGTAGCAGCCGCCCGAATACTTCGACAGGTAGGTGGTCATGCCGGTGTCGAGGCTCACGCCAATCTCGTCGTTCACGCTGTAGCTGGCGCTCAGCGAGTAGGTGTTGGTCACCACGCCGCTCGAGATATACTCGGGGCGGAAGATGGTGCCGAGCGAGCTGCGGACGCCGACCGAAACCGTGATGTCAATCGGGAGGAGCTTCTCGGCTGCCTCAACGTCCTTGTCGCTGATGGTCGCTCCCGTGGTGGCGCTCGCCAGATTGGCTGCGGCGGCGTCAACCACCGGCGCAAGCTGGGCGGCCGGTGCGGGAACTGCTTCGGGCTCGATGATTGGCGCGATTTCGGGCGTCGCGACAGGGGTCGCATCGATGCCTTCGCCAGAGCCCTCAACAGCTGCAGGTTCGGTCGGCTCAGGCTGGCCGGAGCCCTCAACAGCCGCAGGTTCGGTCGGCTCAGGCTGGCCGGAACCCTCGGGGGCAACCTCATCCCCTACGGCGAGCGCCGGCGCGAGGAGAGTGAGGGCGAATGCTACACGACGAAAGTAGGCCACGAAGCCTCCTAGAAAATCTTGCTGCGATATCGGGTTCCAGATGGCGCAGATGCGACGGTCGGGTTCGAGAAGAGGCGCTCTGGATGCGGGACGGGGGCTGCAGTTCCTCCATCTCGCCGACACTCTCTCGCCACGGACCGCAGTCTGCGCGAAAATAGCGGCTAGCCTCCTCTCTACCGACCGTCAACGAGACTTTATATTGAACGGGTTTGGCCATCCACATGGCTTGGGAGCAGGCGCCGCACCGTCAGCCGGGAAGATGGATCTTCGGCTTCTCGGGGTGCTTCTGGTAGAAGATCACTGTCCGACCGACCCAGGCGATCGCGTCTGCCTTCGTCTTCTCGTGAACCCAGAGCGCGAACGCCTCGCGACTTACCGGCGCGGCGTCCAGCAACTTGACCTTAATCAGCTCGTGATCGAGCAGGCCCCTTCGAATCGCGGCGATGAGCCCGTCGCTCAGGCCGCCCCGACCCACCATCACGATGGGCTTCACATCGTGCGCGAGCCTGCGGAGCTTCTCTTTGTGCAGGGCCGTCCGCTTCGGGCTGAGCTTGAGGATGAGTGCACCTCGCGCCAGACCGGCAACGGCAGCCTCGAGCCTCTCAACCTCCGGATCGGAGATCGCGGACATGGCATCGAGCGTTGCCTCGTCTGCGTCGGAGGTTGTCTCTTCTGGGGTATCGGACATGCAGGTTGCTCAGAATAAAAAGGGCCGCGACGGTAGAGCGCGGGGGGCGTCTGGTAGTGGGTTGAGCCGACCCGCACAAGAACAGGCGACTGTGGCGAAAGGGAGGAGGTAGGGCATCGCTGCGTCGTGCTACGCCGTTTTCGACGTGGGCGCATCTTGCGCTCCGAACAAACATCTAATTTTATGGCAACTCCCTCGACAGTCGTCTAGTGAGCGGCCGCTTCCCCCATAGGGGAACTTCTAGGCTCAGACATTGAATCTCGAAAACCTCCAAAAAATCCGTAGCGTTGGCCGTGACGAACTTGGCGAGGTGCAGGTATGCGAACTCCCTGGTTTTGCTGGGCAGATCGCGCTCAAGGAGTTCGACGCCTGGACCGTCGCCGATGAGGCGGGGCGAGAGAAGTATCGCGAAGTCATCGACCGCCTGATCGCGAATCCGTCGTCTCGGTCGCCTCGCGTGCTTGCGTTGGAGATGGAGAATCAGCAGGCGCGTCAGGCCACCGAATGGGTCGATGGTGCCTCGCTCACCTCCATCGTCGGCGTCAAAAAGGGACTTTCCGGCGACCAGGCCAGCGAGGTCTGTCTGGGGATACTTGATGCGCTCGAAGACCTCCACGGGAAGGTCGGCGCGCATGGCGCTCTCACGCCCAACAAGGTGCTGCTCACGCAGGGACTCAGCGCCGATGGCGTCATGGTCACCGACCCCTGCCAGCACCTCCTCTACAGCGTCTCCGACCCGCTCAAGGTTGTCACAGAGTCACCAGAACGGTTCGTTGGTCAGCCCGCCTTCCTCTCGCCGGAACAGGTGGAGGGCCAGCCCCCCACCGTCGCCTCCGACATCTATGTCGTCGGCCTGATCCTCTATTACATGGTCACCGGCGTCAGTCCCTTCGCATCGACCTCTGCAACCAGGACCCTGCGGCGCCAGATGGCCGAGCAGCCGCTGCCCGTCGCGCTCGCGAAGGCCTCCGTCAAACTCCGCCCCGCCATCGAGAACGCCATCACAACGGCGCTCCAGAAGGACCCCGAGCAGCGATTCTCCTCTGTTGCAGCCTTTCGTGCGGCGCTGTTCGACGAGCATTCCGTCTCCGACGCCGGCGCACGGACCTCCAGCGGCGCAGGCATCGATGCCATCAGCGGCTCCTTCCTCGCCGCCCTCGAGTCGAGCATTGCGCCCGCCGCGCCATCTGTGCGGCAGACGGGCCAGATGGCCGCCATTAAAAAGAAGGCAAGGTCGCAGAGCGCCGCCCCCCTCGTGGTGGTCAACCTCGACGAGGTGCAGGATGCTGCCTCGGCATCGGAGGGGGATCATTGGCTCCCCACAGAGGAGACGGATCCTCGCTCTCCTGTCGCTCCCGCTACGCCTCCGTCGCACCTCGTCGCCGGCGTGCCGACGCGGTCGACCGAGCCCGGCGCGCAGCCGTTCGTCTCCAAGATGACTCCTCCGCCCGTCGCCGACGAGGCACCCCAGGCCAAACCGCCAGCGCGGATCGGCAGCGCATCTTCCACCTGGCGCACCGACGGCGGCGGCGACTGGTTCGATGTCGGCGACGACGCGACGAGCTTCACCGAACACCTCGCCGAGCGTGAGGCACAGGCACGTCAGGCCAGCTCGGGCATCCCCGCGGGAGCCAAGGTCGTCGCCGCTGTGGTGCTGCTGGTCGCTCTGGCATTGCTCGTGGCCTTGTTGGCAAACAAGGGCGCCTAGTCGACGAGCAGTCGCCCTAGTCGGCCGCTCCAACCGGCTGGTAGAGCAGCTCTTCGTTGATGTGCGGACCGTGCATGGTCGGGTCCTTGGAGATCGATACGCGGTCTCGCACCGGGCGGGCACGGTACTTGGACTTCTTCGACTTGGAGACGTCGACCCAGAGATAGGTCGAGTCCCGGGCGTCGAGGTGCACGAAGCCGCTGTGAGGATAGACGCCCACACCCACGCGGGCAAAAGTAGCCTCTGCAAAGGCGGTGACTTCCTGGAGCGAGACGCCTTGCATGTTGAAGTCGCAGGCCCGCCCCTGACCATGCCGGGAGCCCTCGCTGGCGTTGAGGAAACGGGTGCGATAGCCGCTCACGACCCGCAGCTCTGCATCGAAGTGTTGGCCGACGAGATAGAGCATGGCGAGGAGCCGCGTGTCGATGGAGCGGGTGCTACGGTTGCGCTGGTCGCGGAGCAGGTGGGAGGCTTGGCGGACAGCCTCTTGCGTCATGCGGCCTGCGCGGTCGTAGAGCTGGATGCGGGCCCGCTCGCGGGTGTTGACCGAATAGAGCCGGAGTTCACCGGGCTTTACCTGTGTCCGGTTCTCGGCCGCCAATCGGCGCTGAATGCTCACAGGGCGGGCGTCGGCCTCGGGTGCGACCTCGAGCCTTGCGAGGTTGAAGGCCTCATCGACGATGAGCCAGGCACCGGTGAGGGCGTCGGTCCGCGGTCCGCCGGAGCGCATCGCCGGCAGGGAATCTTCGGGGTTGGTTATGCCGGTCGAGGAGCGGTCGAGCGCGGCGTGCAGGCAGCTCACCGCATCGCCGCAGGGGAGGGGCGTCAGCGGTAGCAGGTCGTCGATGTTGCCCGACAGAGGCGCCGCGGCAAGTGGGGGCGCAAGGAGCGTCATCGTGAACAGGAGCAGCGTTACGAATGGCTGGACGAGGGCGCGACTCATGCGTTGCGTGACGCGGGGTGGAGGCGCTCGAAGAGCAGATCAGAGAGCTCGCGATAGCTCTTCGCGCCACGGGCGTTCTTGTCGTGCGAGAAGATGTCGAGCCCAACCGACTGTGCCTTGGCGAGGCTCGTTGTGACGCCGATTCGGACTGGGAGGATCGCCTCTGCGAACTGACCTGAGAGCTCGGCGAGGACCGTGTCGTTCAGCGAGCCATTTCGCGTGTCAACGCGGGTGAGGACGATGCCGGCGAGGTCGAGCGACGGGTTGAGCCGCGTGCCGATGGTGGAGAGTGTCCGGATGAGCGACTCGACGCCGCGCACGGCGAGCGGCGAGAGGTCGCAGGGGACGAGCACAAGGTCTGCGGCGGTCAGCGCGGCCACCGAGAGGTTGCCAAGGTTGGGCGGGCAGTCGAGGAGGATGAGGTCGTAGTGGGTGCGGGCACCACGGAGGGCGTCGCGCAGCAGCATCTCCTTTCCGATGCGCGAACTGATGATGGACTCGGTCTCGGCGAGCCTGGTGTCGGCAGAGGTAATGTCGAGCCCATGAAGCCGGGTTGGGACGACGATATCGAGCAGGTCGGCATCTCCACGCTCGTCGAGCAGGACGGTGGAGATGGCGCCTCCTCCCGGCTGCAGCAGGGCGCTGAGCGCGGCCCGCACATGGCCCTGCGGGTCGAGGTCGAGCAGCAGGACCTTGCGCTTGTGGATGGTGGCGAAGGCCGCGGCGAGGTTGACAGCGGTGGTGGTTTTGCCGACGCCGCCCTTCTGCGATGCGATGGCAATCACCGTCGCGTGGCGGTTTCCGTTTGCGTGCCTTGCGGGACGCTCCATGACGCGACGGAGGCCGTCGCGAAGCAGACTGCGCATCTGGGTTCCTCTCCGAAAGATGGTGCCAACTGTGAGGGATTGCAGCGGGTGTCAAGCAGCAAGTGCGTCGGACGCTCGGTGGGGCCCTCGCAGACTTCGGGTTGCAGTTGCGTGGCAGACAGGTAGAATGGGCGATTGAAAGGTAAAGATTCTTGGGGAGCTATGGCTCTCCTGTTGCGAGGCAGGCAATGCAGATTCATTCGGTTTATCAGATGTTTGCACTGGTAGTCTTGATCCTCTCTTCGGGGCTCGCAGCCTGCAGCAGCGATCCTGCCTGTACAACCAGCACCGACTGCGATCGGGGAGAGGTATGCGACAACGGAGACTGTGCCGTCTTTGCCTGCACGGGCGATGAAGGCTGCGCGAACGAGGATGCGGCGGGCTTTCAAGAGTCCTGCGCCTTCCTGGGCAGCGACGGGAGCTTTGATCCTGCCGCAGCTGGTGTGTGCACATCAGAGGAGTGCCAGAGCGACCGCGAATGCGAGGCCGGAACCAGCTGCATCCAGGGCGTCTGTTACGCGGGTGCCGACCTCTGTGCCGGCGTCTCCTGCCCAACGGGCCAGACCTGCAGCTCCGGCACGGGACGCTGCTCGGGCGCCACCGACCTCTGTGCCAGCGCGACCTGCTCTGCGGGCCAGACCTGCAATGGCGCGACCGGCGCCTGCGAAACGGTCGTCAGCGACCCCTGCGCACCCAACCCCTGCTCTGCGGGCCAGACCTGCAATGGCGCGAGCGGCGCCTGCGAAGATGTTGTTGTCGCGGGTAGCCTCTGCGCCGCCTGCACGAGCGACGCAGCCTGCACGAACGGCAAGTGCGTCACGCTCGCAGCCGGCAGTTTCTGCGGCGAGAGTTGCACCGCCACCACCGATTGCGGCACAGGGTTCACCTGCTTCGACTTCTCCGGCACCATCGGCAAGCAGTGCATCCCCCTGTCGGGCCGTTGTGATGACTGCAACGCGCAGGGCTGCAGCGACGGTTCCTACTGCGAGGTCAACACGGGCAACTGCCGGCCGGCGACGCCTTCGTGCGGCAACTGCCTCAACGACCTCCAGTGTGGCGCCGGTGCCGTCTGCGCACAGCTTGGCACGGGCCGTGTCTGCCTCGACAGCTGCACGGGCGGCATCTGCGAGTCCAGCTACACATGCAGCACCACCGCGGTACCAGGCAGCCAGCTCTGCGCGCCCACCACGGGCTCCTGCACCACCTGCAACCTCACCGCAGGCTCCTGCACCGGCGGTACGCCCGTCCTCGACGCCATTGCCTGCCGCTGCGTTGGCTGCGTCTCGGCAACGGACTGTGACGCCGGCGAGACCTGCACGGCATCTGGCCAGTGTCTGGCCCAGTCTGGCACCTGCACCACCTCTACCGACTGCGGCGCGACCGGCTACTGCGTCGAGGGCTTCTGCGTCGACTGCCTGACCGCCTCGGACTGCGCGGGAAGCGACCTCTGCGTGCGCGGCGCCTGCGCCCCCTGCCCCTGCGGCCCAGGTCAGACCTGCGACCGCACGGGCGCCTGCGTGGACGCGCCGACGGGCGCCTGCGTGGACGATGTTCAGTGCATCCAGCAGGCGCAGACGCTCGGCGATTCGGGCACGGGCGCTACCTGCGACACCGCTACGGGCGCCTGCTTCATCCTCTCCGTCTGCAACGCGCCGGGCGGCCTGGGAACCCCCGCCCGAACCGACCCCTTCAACGCGGACTGTCCGGGCTCCACCACCTGTACCTTCGACCTCCTCAGCAGCACCGGTCGCTGCAACAACTGCTCCTCGGGCGCGGACTGCCGCACGGGCGAGAGCTGCTACGACTGCACAGGCACCACGGTCTGCGTAGATGCCGCGACGCTCGGTATCTTCGGCGCCATTCTCTGCACGCTGCTGTAGCCGCGGCTATTCGCCCGTGGCCGGCTGCTCGCCGCGACGGGCTGCGTTGACGGTACGCCAGAGCTCGACCGACTTGTCGGCCGCAGCCTTCGCAACGCTGTCATTCGCCTTGTCGGCGATGCGACTGCGGAGCCCATAGAGCGACTCGAGGAGCTCCGGGTAGTATCCCGCGAGCGCCTCCTGCTCGATGGTCTGCAGCAGCGCCTCTGCTTCGCGTCGCAGGCCGAAGCGGGTGTCGATGGCAGCAAGAAGGAGCCGCGACGAGGCTGCAGCCTGCACCAATCCTGCCTTGTCGGCGTAGGTAGCCTGCTGCGCCACGAGCGTGTGGCAGTCGGCCATGGAGGCCTCCGTAGGCTCCTCGTCGGAGTCGACGCCGCAGGAGAGCCGGATGAGGCCGTCGAGCGCGACCATCGCATCGCTCCACCCACCTGCCGCGACGAAGCCGTCGACCGCCTGCACGAGCGAGGCTGCGGCGCTCCGCTTGTTGTCCATCTGCAGCGAGAGTTCGGCGGTGTGGAGGAAGAGGCGGGATCGGGCGTGCGAGGGCGGAGCCTCGGCGAGCGACTCGCGGATGTCGGTCAGCAGGGCCATCGCGGTGCGCTGCTCACCGGCGCCCAGTAGGGCAGCCACCCGCTTGAGCTGGAGCACCGACTGGAGCATCAGCGGCAGCTCCTTGAGCTCCACCGCTGCACTGCCGAGAACCAGCGCAGCCTGGGCGCCATCGGCTTCGCCGAGCGCCTCCGCCAGCAGGTAGTAGCCGCGCAGGACAAGGTCGTCCCGCTTGGCCGCGCGTGCGTCGTTCTGGAGCGTCTGCGCGAGCGCTGCGGCCTCCAGCGCGTCGTTGCCGCGGAGCGCCGTCTCTACCGCCTCGACGCGGCTGTCCCACATCATGTCGGGGTTGGGCTGCAGTGCAGACAGGGTCGCGCTCCGCTGGCGGTCGACCATGGCGGCAGCCTCGAGCCCAACGCTGTCCGCAAGCGCAGAGCGGATGTCGAGCGTGTTGAGCTCGGCCCGCTGGTCATCTTTGGCGCGCGCGTCGGCGACAGCGGCCGAGATGACCCGGAGGGCGTCGCCGTCGAGGCCGAGCGCATTCAGGTTGGCCGCGTAAATCTCGGTGAGGTGGGAGCGGAGACCGGCCGGCAGCCCCTCTCGGGCTAGGGCGTCGCGGGCGATGAGTACCGCCTCGGCGAAATCGCCTCGGCGGCTGGCGGCCGAGGCAAGCAGGCTCGGAGCCATGAGCTGGGGCAGTTCAGAGGCTTTGGTTGCCGGCAGCGCGAGGCCACCGGGCAGCATGCGGATGGCGGTCATCTTGCTGTCGACGGGCGGCTCGCCGACGACAAGGTTGGTAACCGCTGCGGCCCCATCGGCGAGCGACCAGCCGAGGATGACGCCGAGATCGCTGTAGGAGAGTTTGGGTTCGATGAGGCGGCCCGGTTCGCTCTCCGCGGGATCGACCCTTTCGGCGAGCGAACGGATGGCGAGGTTGGTCACACCCTGCTCCGCAGCCAAGGTGGAGAGCTCCTCCATCCAGCTGTCCATGGGAGGCTCGGCCCCCTCTGCGCTGTTGGCGATATGGATGGTCACGAGCTGCGGAGAACTCCGCTCCGGTCCCGTGAGCATGGCGAGTCCCCTGGCGGGCGCGGTGCCTTGAACAACCGCAGCGACCGCGAGATCGCCCTCGATGCGCTGCACCTGGGCGATGGCGACCATGCTGTCCGAGATGCGCTCCGGGCAGCGCTCCGCGTCCAGGTCGAGCAGAGCGTAGCGTTCGCCTACAGCCAGCCGTCGCGCCGCAGCTCCGGCGAGGGCAATGGAGCGGTCGGCGGTGCGGGTGAAGGCGACCAGCTCCTTGCCCGTCGGTGCAGCCTCAAAGCTGGTAACGGGCGCAAACTGCGTTGCAGCGATGGCCTCGCGCAGACGAAGGCCGAGAACGGTCGCGTTGGCGGGCCGCTCGGGCTGTTGGCTGCGGCAGAGGTAGCCAAGGAGCGGGGGCTTGCTCTCGAGGGGCCAAGGATGCGCCTGCACGGCCTGCCAGGTGGTCTTTGCCAGCCCCTTGGAGCCACCGAGCATCCAGCCCCGGTCTGCGCTCAGGGTGAGGCTCGCCGGCGCTGCCTCCATGACCGCTGCTTCGCGCCGCGCCGCGCTGCTGGTCGCACATCCCGTCGCAGCGAGTCCCAGGAGCAGGAGGAGCGAGGGACGGGTCAGCATGGGAACTCGGGGAGGGCGAAGCGGGGGCGACGGAGAGGGCGCGGGGGTCGACTCAGACCTCGGCGATTTCCTTCTCTTTCTTGGAAACGGCGTCGTCTACCTTCGCGACGCCCTTGTCTGTTAGCTCCTGCATCTTCGTAGTGGCGCGGCGAGCGTCATCTTCCGAGATCTCGCTGTCTTTCTGGAGCTGCTTGATGAGTTCGTTGGCGTCGCGGCGGGCGTTGCGGATGATGATCTTGGCATCTTCGCCGAGCTTGCGGGCCTGCTTGGCCAGGTCGTTGCGCCGCTCGCCCGTGAGGGGCGGGATGGGGAGACGGATCATGGTGCCGTCGTTGGTCGGCGTCAGCCCGAGGTCGCTCTGGTGGATGGCGCGCTCAATCTGACCGAGCACTCCCTTCTCCCAGGGCTGCACGGTGATCATGCGGGGCTCGGGGACCTTGACGGTTGCGATCTGCGTCAGCGGCGTCATCTGCCCGTAGTAGTCGAGCTTGATATCGTCGAGGATGGAGGCGGTCGCGCGGCCTGTCCGGATACGGATGAGGTCGCGGCTCAGGGCCGTCATGGCCTTGTCGCAGGAGAGCAGGAGATCGGTTTCGATATCGTCGAGCATGATTGCCTCAAGGAGTCTGTGGCAGGCCGGCAGCAGCTTCTGCACGGTATGCCGAAGTTTCGTACAAACCTCAACGCCCGATGCGTTAGGCGAACTCGAAGGCGGGCGAGAGCGTTCCGTCGATGATCGTCCCGATGTCTTCGCCCAGTGCTACGCGACGGAGGTTGCCCCGCTCGCGGAGGTTGAAGACGACGATGGGGAGGTTGTTCTCTTTGCAGAGCGCGATGGCGGTGCTGTCGAGCACCTTGAGGTTCTGCGCGAGGACGGTGTCGTAGGAGAGGCGGCTATAGCGCTTGGCCTCGGGGTGGGTCTTGGGGTCGGCCTCGAAGACGCCGTCTACCTTGGTGCCCTTGCAGATGACCTCTGCATGGATCTCCATGGCGCGCAGACAGCCCGCCATGTCGGTGGTGAAGTAGGGGTTGCCGGTGCCTGCAGCGAAGATGACGATGCGCCCCTTCTCGAGGTGCCGGACAGCGCGCCGCCGGATGTATGGCTCGGCGACCTCCTGCATGGCGATGGCGGAGAGGACGCGGGTGAAGAGCCCGAGCCGCTCGAGTGCATCCTGCATCGCCAGGGCGTTCATACAGGTTGCGAGCATGCCCATGTAGTCAGCGGAGGCCCGGTCCATGCCCTTGGCGCTGGCCGCGATGCCCCGGAAGATGTTGCCGCCACCGATGACGAGGCAGACCTCCACGCCCTCTGCGGCGACCTCCTGAACCTCCTGCGCGATGTAGGAGAGCGTCTCGGGGTCGATGCCCGTTCCGAGCGGGCCAGCGAGGGCCTCACCGGAAAGTTTGAGCATGACGCGACGGTATCTGGGGGTTCCGGCCATGGGTTCGTTCCGAGTTCGGGATTGCAGATAAAGAAAAGCCCGCCGAGGCGGGCTTTGAAGGGCTGGGTTAGAGCAGCGCGGCTGCGACTTCAGCGGCGAAGTCGGTCTCTTCCTTCTCGATGCCCTCACCGCGGGCAAAGCGGGTGAAGCCGGCAATCTTGATGGGGGTACCGAGCTCCTTGCTCATGGCGGCGAGGTGGGCCTCGACGGTGATGTCGGCGTTGGTGACCCAAGCCTGATCGAGCATGCAGATCTCCTTCTTCCACTTCGACAGACGGCCGAGGGCCATCTTCTCAGCGATCTCGGGGGGCTTCCCGGACTCCTGCGCCTGCTGCTCGTAGACAGCCTTCTCCGCCGCGAGGATGGCGGGGTCGATGTCGTTGTCGGAGACGGTGATGGGGGAGCAGGCGCAGACGTGGAGAGAGATCTCCTTGGCGAGCTGCGTGAAGCGGGCGTCGTCGAGTTCGGTGCCAGCCTCGGCGACGGCGATGACGCCAATCTTGCCTTCAGCGTGGATGTAGCCACCGATGCGGCCGGCGCCTGCAAGCTCATAGAAGGCAACGCGACGGATGTTGATGTTCTCACCCGTGGTGCCGATGCGGGCCAGACGGACCACATCGAGCGTGGAATCCTCGAAGGGAACAGCGGCGAGCGCCTCGACCGTGGTGGTCTTGTTCGTGAGGGCCAGCTTGGCGATGGTGTCCACGAAGTTGCGGAAGTCGACGTTGCGGGCGACGAAGTCGGTCTCGCAGTTGACCTCAACGAGGGCGCCGGACTTGCCGTCGGCAGCGATGGCGAAGTGCACAAGGCCCTCAGAGGCGATCTTGCCCGAGCGCTTTGCAGCCTTGGCCATACCCTTGACGCGAAGCCACTCAACAGCCTTTTCGAGGTCGCCGCCGGACTCGTCGAGAGCCTTTTTGCAGTCCATCATGCCGGCGCCGGTGCGCTCGCGCAGGTCTCTCACATCAGAAGCAGAGGTCGCCATGTTCCATCTCGAAGTGCTGGGGTGGGGCCAAGGGCTCGCCACCGTTGGGATTGAAGAAGTTAGTCGCGCTCGACGGTGGTCGGCTTGCGAAGCACCTGAGCAGTCATGCTCTCGGCGGTGGTCACAGATGCGGCGTCGCCTTCGAAGCTGACGCTGGTAAGGTCTTCCTGACGGCGTTGGCCGCCGCCACGACGAGCGCCCTCGATGCAGGCGTCGGCGATGGCCGAGGCGAAGAGGCGGATGGAGCGGATGGCGTCATCGTTCGCAGGAACGACGTGGTCGATGTTGTCGGGGTCGCAGTTGGTGTCGGTCAGGGCGATGACCGGGATACCGCAGCGGTTGCACTCTTGGATGGCAATCGTCTCGTTGCGGGGATCGACAACGAAGGCGGCACCGGGAAGGCCGGGCATGTCCTTGATGCCACCGAGGTTGAACTCGAGGCGGTCACGCTCGCGGGAGAGGCCGAGGGCCTCTTTCTTGGTGAACTTGTCGAGCGAACCGTCGGCGGCCATGCGGTCGAGCTCCTTGAGGCGCTCGATGCCGGTCTTGATGGTGCGGAAGTTGGTCAGCGTGCCGCCGAGCCAACGGTTGGTGATGTGGAACTGCTTGGCGCGGGCCGACTCCTCCTGGAGGATGATCTGGGCCTGCTTCTTGGTGCCGATGAAGAGAACGCTGCGGCCCTGGCCGACGACGCCGTTGATGAAGTCGTAGGCGCGGTCGAACTGACGGACCGTCTTGGAGAGGTCGATGATGTGCACGCCGTTGCGCGAGCCGTAGATGTAGGGAGCCATTTTCGGGTTCCAACGACCCGTCTGGTGGCCAAAATGAACGCCGGCATCGAGCAAGTCACGCATTGCAATCTTCGACATCTTCTCTCTCCTTGGTTTGCGTTGGGCCTCCGCGACCTTCATCTCCTGCTGCTCCCCGTCTGAAAGACGGTACGCTGAGCGCAAGATCCGGTCGCGTGCGAAGTGGGCCGCGCAGATAGCAGCGGTTTGACGAAATCGCAAGCCAAGTATGCCGCGCGGGAGGCCTTTGAGGCTGCCGCGCGGGGCCTACAACCAGCGGTCGATGGAGAAGGCCTCGGTTACCGCTTCGCGGTCGCCGTCGGTCGCCCGCCAGATTGCCTCGAGCCTCTCTACCGGTGCGTAGGCCTCGCCGTTGGGGCCTAGGAGCGGCGTGAGGTAGCGGGCCTCGGAGGGGCGATGATCGGTCTGGTCGTCGAGACCGTCGGCCGCGATCGCGACGAGGTTGGTGGCGAGGTCGCGCAGTGAGCGCCCCTCGAAGCTGCCGCTCAACCCCTCGGTGCGGGCAATCCGGGCCAGCTCTTCAACCGATTCCGGCGTCGCATCGGGAAGCAGCGCGAAGGCGTTGCGGCGCGCATTCTGCGCATAGAACAGCCCCTTCCAGAGCGCCGGAAGGGCCAGCAGCCAGGGGAGCGGCGCGCAGTCTGCGGTGCGGGTCTCGATGTAGCTCTTCATCCGCACATCGGGGAAGGCGGTAGAGAGGTGCAGCTCCCAGTCACCCAGCGTGGGTGCGAGTTCATACTCGCCAGCAAGATGGCGGCGGAAGGAGCGGCCGGTCCAGTCGATGTAGCGGCCTTCGCGGCGCACGAAGAGCATGGGGACGTCGAGCAGCCACTCGGCGTAGTCGGAGAAACGGGCCTCCAGCGAAAGCAGCGCAGGGGGCGTTCCGCAGCGGCGCGGGTCGGTCTCCTGCCAGACGACCATGCGGCTCGACACCTCGTGCGTTGCGACGCCAAGTTTGTAGGGACTGCAGGCGAAGAGCGCTGTGACGAGCGGGTTGAGTGTGCAGGAGAGCCGGAGCATCTCCATGGCGTCGTCCTCGGTTCGGTAGTCAAAGTTGGCCTGTACCGTGCAGGTCATCTTCATCATCCA
This sequence comes from Deltaproteobacteria bacterium, assembly GCA_013205435.1. Classification (GTDB taxonomy): domain Bacteria; phylum Myxococcota_A; class Bradymonadia; order REDH01; family REDH01; genus CAIWGR01. The sequence goes on along the minus strand of JABMMX010000151.1, from coordinate 1,758 downwards.
GTGGGCGAGCCGCCCCTGCTTGCCCATGTAGTCTCGCATCACGCCGTAGCGCGACTTGGGCACCCAGCCCACCTCGGAGGTATCGTGCCAGGGGTGCATGCCGAAGAGCGCCCAGCGCTGCCCGAGCCTGCCGCCGAGCTCGGCGACCTCCGAAAGGTGGCTGCGGAGTTCGGCTTCGGTCTCCTCGATGCGCGTAACAATGCGCCCCGAGAGTTCTAGCTGGCCGCCGGGCTCCAGCGTGATGGCAGCTCCCCCTTTCTCGAGGGCGATGAGGGCGTCGCCGTCAAAGATGGGGCTCCAACCGTATCGTTCGGAGAGCTGGCGGAGCAGCGCCTCGATGCCCTGCGCCCCTTCAAATCGAAGCGGCGAGAGGGTCGCGCGGTCGTAGCCGAACTTCTCGTGCTCGGTTCCGACGCCGAGCAGGGCTGCACCTTTGCATCCGCGCGCGAAGGAGGCGGTCAGGTCGTCAAAGCCGCGGAGCGGTGTTTCGTCGTGAAGCTGGTCTCGTGACATCGTGCCAAACGGGGCTTGGGAGTCAGCGCGTGGGGGCGCTTAACAGCCGCGTAACGGCTGGGACATAGAACTGCCAATAGGTGTTCTGCGAGGTGAAGGCATCTCGGCGCCGTTCCGTGATGGATCGCAGCCAGGAGAGCCCTGCGAAGCGGTAGTTGCCCGGCTCAAAATCGGTGTCGGACAGATCTGCCGCCATGTAGATTCGGTGCGAGCCGAGGAGGACCTTGCGGGTGAGGAGCGGGATGCGCTCCGGTGCGTTCATCTCGCGGAGGAGCACGGGCATCGCCGGGAGGTCGGGGAGGGCGAACTCCGCAAGCACCTCGGTGCCGGGCATCGCCTCAAGAACCGGGAACCAGTAGTAGTAGTTTGCTCCGCTCGATGCTCCGGCGAGGAGTTCTTCTCCCTCGGGCGTCAGCATCACGCGGGGCGCGACCCGCGGAGCATCGGGGTTGGAGATGAGGAGCAGGCGGCCGTTACGGTGGATGAAGGCGAGCGTTGGGCCCGCGGGCATGTTGTCGTTGCCATACTGCTGGCGGTAGAGCCTCGGGAGCCAGTGGGGGACGTCTGCTGTGTCGTAGAGATTGAGGAAGCTGCGGCCAGTCCAACCGGTCCAGTGGACGCCGAGGAGATCCTCCACGACAGCGCGCGCTTGGGGTTGGGTTGGCTCTTCGAGGCAGTTGTACTCCAGGTAGATGTGATGGCCTGCGCTGGTAAAGTTTGCGAGGGCGCGGGCGTCGTCGTTGGAGATACCGCCGAAGACCTTTTTGGAGAAGTCGATGTGGGCGGTCTCGGTCGCGATGCCGAGCAGGTCGTCGGCATAGACCCCGTAAGCGTCGGTGAAAAAGATCCAGTCTTTGCCGGAGAGGTCGAGCGATGCGATCGGAGTCTGTACTTCGCGCTTGGTCGGATCGTAACCGGCGTGGGAGGTAAGGGGCGTCCAGCGTTCGCCCACGGGGGGCTGGTACTTGGTGTGATTGAGGAGCCAGATTGCGCCTCGGTGCTCGCGCGCAGAGTCGAAGGGCACGGTGTAGTCGACCAAGGCAATCTTGGTCGGCTTCCAAGGGGTAAACTGCCAGATCAGGAACGAGACCCAGACAGGCGAGGTGGCGATGGCGAGCAGCAGCAGCACGCGGTAGACGTTACGAAGACTCACGAGCCACCAAACCCACGGCGGGACATCGCGCCCCACGCCTGAACGCCTCGGAAGTAGTTCACCATGCCGCGGAGCCGCCAGTAGAGGGTGAG